>CABQNH010000001.1 GCA_902465435.1 uncultured Eubacteriales bacterium
TCGCCAAAAATGTTTTCTCATTTTGACGGTTACGGACTTTATTGACAGCCTGAGCATACGGAATCTGCTTTTACCGCAGATTTCGTATGCTTTTCTTTTCGGCAGGCAGCGTGCCGAAGCCGCTTCCGCCGCTCTATGTGGAAGCGGCGCGCAGATCTTTCCCCTTCGGCTTCTTTTTGGGCGTGGGATCCCGCAGCTTCGGAATCGCGCCGCCCGCGACTGCCCAAAGATACAGGCTCGCCACGCTGCAATAGGGACTGAAGCGGCAGCGGTACTTCTCAAAGCGCACCCGGTCGATCTGTCGGTGGTGATAGACCATACGAAGGCCGCGCTGAATGGCAAGGTCATCAAAGCTGAAGATGTTCGGCCGCTGCATACAGAACAGCAAAATCATTTCCGCCGTCCAGACGCCGATCCCCTTCAGCGTACACAGGGCATGGATCGCTTCGTCGTCCGGCATTTCCCTGACCTTCTCCAAATCAAACGCACCTGTCCGAACCTTTTCCGCAAAATCCGTAATATACTCCGCCTTTCGAAAGGTCATGCCCAGAGCCTGCAGCCGCTCGACACCGGCTTTGCAGACGGAATCCGCATCTACCTGCCCCAGCGTAGCGCACAGTCTCCCCCAGATCGTCTCCTGCGCCTTTGTGGAGATCTGCTGTCCGAGCACATGATGTACTACAGACGAAAACAGATCCGGATCCACCGTGCGCTCCACCATGCCGACCCGCTCGATGACCTCTCGCATCCGCTTGTCACGCGCACGCAGAAAGGAAAGCTCTGTTTCCCCATAGGTAAAAATCACTTGTCCACCCCATTTCGCCAAATTTTAGGGCAATACCGCACAGAAAAAAGTGCCAGATACCGCCAAGTGTGATAGAATAAACTTACGGATAAACAGAGGACGATTTCCGCATTCCGTGACGAATTGGCACAGGTGCGGACGAAGAAAAAAGAATTTCTCAGTCAGATTGAACGGATTGTCCCGTGGAAGGAATGGCTTGCCATGATTCAGCCGTGCTATTACAAAGGAGAGCGCGGCAACAAACCCTTTGTATAATGCGGATTGTGGCATTTGTGCGGTGTTGCCTTAGTTCTTTTTTCCCATTATACTGCATATCCTTTCAAAAATCCATCCGTTTGTGCGAGACCTTGTCTCCTCCATGCCCCGCGGCAAAACGGTGCTTTTCTTGCAAGTGGATTTCATTTCCGTCATTCGCACGATTTGCAATATTTTTAGCATTTGATGCCTATGAACATGCCAAAAAATGCGCTATACTAAGGGCGTATCCGAATGGATAACGCTTAGCTCTGGAGCGGACGTTATGCAATTTGTAAAAATGAACGGTGCCGGGAACGATTTTATCATTCTCGACAATCGAAGCCTGAAGCTGCCGCATACCGCTTTCCCCGCATTGGCGCGCAGGCTGTGCAACCGCCGCCTTTCCATCGGCGCGGACGGTCTGATGTTGATCGAAGCGCCGCAGGGGCAGGCGGACTACCGCATGCTGTTCTTCAACTCCGACGGCTCCGTCGGCGAGATGTGCGGCAACGGCGCGCGCTGTATCTGCCGCTACGGCTACGACCACGGGCTTGCCGGAGAAACACAGCGTGTAGAGACCACAGCCGGCCTTGTAACCGGATGGCGAATGGATCCGCGGCAATACCGAATCCGTCTGAATGATCCCAGCGTTCTGCGCCTGCATGTTCCTGTCACGGTAGGCAGCAGGGTATACGACTGCGCTTATGTGGAGCTCGGCAGTCCCGGTATTCCGCACGCTGTCGTCGCCATGGAGGGGCTTGCGCAGAAATCCTTTGACGAGCTGCGTCCGCTCGGCGCAAAGCTTCGCGCGCACCCCGCTTTCCCCAAGGGCGCAAACGTCAATTTCTACGAGCTGCTCGGAAACGACCTGCTCTTGGAAAAAACGTTTGAGCGCGGCGTGGAGGACTTCACCTACGCCTGCGGCACCGGAACCGGCAGCACCGTCGCCGTTCTGACCCTACTGGGGCTGGTTTCCGGGCGAAATGTCCGCGTACAAATGACCGGCGGCGAACTGATCGTAGATGCGGAAACGGACGGCGACCGGATCCGCGCGCTGTATCTTACCGGCCCGACCACGCTCGTGTGCACCGGCGAAGTGCAAGACGAAGACCTGAAATTGTGAGATTAAAATTAGGAGGAAAAACCATGAAAAAATCTCGTTTTCTGCAATCCTACGGCTTTATCATGCTGATGCTTCTTGCCATTGTGGCAGGCAGCGTTACCGGCTGGGTCTGGCCGGGTGCGACCAAGTTAGAGCCGCTTGGAAGCATCTTTATCAACCTGATGTTCTGCATCGTTGTCCCGATGGTCTTTGTTTCCATTTCCAGTGCCATCGCCAACATGGGCAACCGCAAGCGCGCCGGTAAGATCATCGGCACGACCATTCTGACCTTTATCGTTACGGGCATCATCGCCTCTGTTTTAACAATCCTTGTTCTGAAAGCCTTCCCGCCTGTCACGCATGTTTTCGCCGTTACAGAGCAGAATCCCGAGGATATTAAAACGATCCCGGAGCTGATCGTCAGCTTCTTCACAGCGGAGGACTTCTATCTGCTCTTAAGCCGCAGAGCGATGCTCCCCCTGATCGTCGCCTCCATTCTCTTTGGCGTCGCCACCAATATGTGCGGCGGCAAGGATTCCATGGTCGGCAAGCTGCTCAATAACCTCTCCGAGGTTCTGATGAAGCTCATGAAAATCGTCATGTATTATGCACCGATTGGCTTCTTCGGCTTCTTCGCCTACCTCGTTGCAACCTACGGTCCCGACCTGATCGGTGACTACAGCCGTGCGCTTATCATCTACTACGTCTTCAGCTTTGTCTATATGTTCGCTTCCTTCCCAGTCTATGCGCGCTTCGGCGGCGGCAAGGGCGGCGCAAAGATGATGTTTAAGCATCTGTTTAAGCCGGCCGTCACGAGCTTCGGCACCTGCTCCTCCGTCGCAACGATCCCTGTCAATCTGGAGGAAGCAGAAGCAACCGGCATCTCCAAGGACGTTGCCGACATGGTCGTCCCGCTCGGCGCAACCATGCACATGGACGGCTCCTGCATCTCTGCCATTCTGAAGGTCATCTTCCTGTTCGGCTTCTTCGGCCGCGACCTGAGCTTCGGCACGCTGGTGCTTGCCGTGATCGTAGCCGTCACCTCCGCAGTCGCGATGTCCGGTGTTCCCGGCGGCGGCGGCGTTGGAGAGTTTGTGCTTTGCTCGCTCTTCTTCTCGGCTGACATGGCAGTTGCTTACCCGATCGCAGTTGCACTCGGCTATCTGGTCGATCCTCCCGCAACGATGGTCAACTCCGCCGGTGACTATGTCGTCTGCTATATTGTCTCCCGGTTTGTAGACGGCAAGGATTGGCTCAAAAACGCGCTCGCCAAAAAGCATGAATAAACTATACTAATACTTACGAAGCCCTGCGCCCCGTCAGCATACCGACGGGGCGCAGGACTTTTTGTCCTGTATAAGGCGGGAGGAACCATTAGATTCCTCCCGCCTTTTTATGCCCGGTCTCCGTCGATCAGGCAAGCTCGATCATATTGGTATAAAGCTGATAGTAACGCCCGCACTGCTCCAGCAGATCGTTATGATTCCCGCGCTCGACCACGCGCCCCTGCTCCAGAACGAGGATCGCATCGGCATTGCGCACGGTGGAAAGCCGGTGCGCGATCACAAAGACCGTTCTGCCCTGCATGAGTCCATCCAGACCGCGCTCAATGAGCTTTTCCGTTCTGGTGTCCACCGAAGAGGTCGCCTCATCCAATATCAGAACCGGCGCTTCGGAAACCGCCGCGCGCGCAATGGCAAGAAGCTGCCGTTGCCCCTGCGAAAGGTTTGCGCCGTCAGAATAGAGCATGGTATCATAGCCCTGCGGCAGATGCGAAATAAAATAATGCGCATTGGCAATTTTCGCCGCGCGAATACAGTCCTCGTCCGTCGCCTCCAGACGCCCATACCGGATGTTTTCCATGACCGTACCGGTAAAAAGGTGCGTATCCTGCAGGACTGTGCCGAGGGATCGGCGCAGATCCTCCTTCCGGATGTGGCGCACGTCAATGCCGTCATAGGTAATCGTACCGCCCTGAATGTCATAAAAGCGGTTGATCAAGTTGGTGATCGTCGTCTTTCCCGCGCCGGTCGAGCCGACAAAGGCGATTTTCTGACCGGGCTTGGCATAGAGAGACAGCTCCCGCAGCACCGGCTTTTCCGGGACATAGGAAAAGTCCACGCCGTAGAATCGCACATCGCCGCGCAGCGGGATCCGCTCGCCGTTTTCCTTGACCCAGAAGTAATCGCGTCCCTTCTGCTCCAGCGTGACCATGCCCTCGTCCACCTCCGGCGGCAGATCCAGCACATCAAAAATTCGCTCCGCACCGGCGAGCGCAAGCATGATCGCGTTAAACTGCTCTGAAATTTGGCTCACGCGCTCGGCAAAGTTGCGGATGTATCCCAGGAAGGTGATCAAAATACCGCCCGCATTTTCCCCGGTGAGCCACAGTACGCCGACGGCGCAGGTCAGCGCATAGAAGAAATGGGACAGATTGTTGAGGATCGGGCCGACGATCGACGTCACGGTCGTCGCCATAGCCGAGGACTGATAGAAGCTCTCGTTTATAGGTGCGAAATCGTGCATTACCTGCTTCTCATGCGTGAAAACCTTGATGTCGCGCTGTCCGGCGATCATCTCCTCGACGAAGCCGTTGACCGCAGCCGCATCGCGCTGCTGCTTCCGATAGCTGCGGCTGCTCTTTTTTGTAATGATGCGCACCACAACGATCACAATTGACGCCAGCACCACCATCAGGGAAAACAGCTTCATGGACAGCATCAGCATCATGCCGATCGTACCGGCAAGCGAGGTCACAGAAATCAGCATCTGCGTAATGGCGTGCTGCAGAAGCTCGTTGGTCGCTTCGATGTCATTGGTAAAATAGCTCATAAGGCTGCCGTTCGTGTTTGCGTCGAAATAGCCGATCGGCAGCTTTTGCATTTTTGCAAAAAGCTCCGTGCGCAGCGCCCGCATGATCACCGTGCTGCACTCCAGCATCAGCCGGTTGAGCAGATAGTTTGTTACGGCGCTCAAAAGGTACAGCGCCGCAAGCCCAATCAAAAGCGCAAGGTATTTCGCGTAAACCGCATCCGGCGCAAGTCCGGTCTGCTTGAGCAGATTTACCAGCGGCTTCATGAAATACGAGGCCGCAATCGTAGCACCGGCATAAACCAGAATGGAAAGAACGGCGCACACAAGCAGCAGCCGACAGTGCTTAAAGTAGCGGAACAGCCGCATCAGGCTTCCAAACGGCGTGCGAGCCTTGCGGTAATCGCGCAAATCAATTCTCGCCATGGACGCCCACCTCCTGCTTCATCTGGCTGTCGTAAACATCGCGGTAAATCTGGCTGCGCGCCATCAGCTCCTCGTGGGTGCCGATGTCGGACAGACTGCCCTCGTCCAGCACAAGAATGCGGTCGCAGCTCAAGATGGACGCGATACGCTGCGCGATGATCACCTTTGTCGTTCCCGGCAGCGCATTGCGCAGGCCGCGGCGGATGTGCTCGTCCGTCGCCATATCGACCGCGCTGGTTGAATCGTCCAAAATCAGAATTTTCGGCTGCTTGATGATCGCGCGGGCAATTCGCAGCCGCTGGCGCTGGCCACCGGAGAGGTTCGCCGCATTTTGCTCCAGCAGCGTCTCATAGCCGTCCGGAAAGCGATCAATATACTCATCGGCGCGCGCGATCGCGCAGGCCGCCTTCATTTCTTCGAGCGTCGCGTCCGGCTTGCCCCAGCGCAGATTGGAGGCGATTGTCCCGGAGAACAGCGTGCCGTTCTGCAGCACCATGGCTACGCCGTCACGCAAATGCTCCAGCGTATAATCGCGCACGTCCACGCCGCCAACGCGCACGGAACCGGAAAGCGCGTCATAAAACCGTGGGATCAGGCTGACCAGCGTGGATTTTCCCTCGCCCGTGCCGCCGATCACGCCGACCGTCTCGCCGCTTTCAATATGGAAGGTCACATGCCGCAGGTTCAGCTTCTTTGGATCCGACGTATAGCTGAAGCAAACGTCTTCAAAATCGATCCGTCCGTCCTGCACCGTCGCGTCCGAGGCGCCGTCCGCAATATCCGGCTGCTCATTAAACACCTCATTGATCCGGCGCATAGACGCCTGCGCGCGGGAGAGCGACATAATCAGCCACGAAAGCATCGTCAGGGAGGAAACAGCCTGCGTCCCATAAGAAACCACGCTGACCAGCTCGCCGGTCAAAAGTCCGGTCGTCCCAAAGATAATCTCACGACCGCCAAAGAGCAGCAGCAGAATTGTGCAGGTCCACATTACGATCATTTGGATTGGCCCCGTCAGCGTAAACAGCCGTGCAGAGGAGAGCTGTGCGCGGCGCAGCTCCTCCGCAGTGCCCTCAAAGCGCTCCGCCTCATAGTCGCCCCGCACAAACGCCTTTACCACACGGCTATTCACAAGGTTTTCCTGCACGGCGCGGTTCATCTCGTCCATCTTCACCAGCATTTTGCGGAAGCGCGGCTGGCCGATGTGCATCATGATCGTCAGAGTTAGTGCCAAAACCGGCAGAGTTCCCACAAAAAACAGTGCCAAATGCGGAGAAATGGTGAATGCCATGACCGTTGCCATCACCAGCATGATCGGAGAACGCGTCAGGCTGCGAATGATCTGATGCATCGTCGTGCGGACGGTGTTAACGTCCGTTGTGGCGCGTGTAATCAGGCTCGGTGTGGAGAAGTGGTCGATATTTGAGAAGGAAAAACTCTGGATTTTCTCCAGCAGCATCGCGCGCAGATTCTTTGCAAAGCCTTGGCTGGCAATTGCAGAGCAGCGCGCGCTCAGGATGCCGCAAATCATGGACAGGCAGGCGATTCCCACCATGATGCCGCCGACCGTCAGGACAAACCGATTCCGCTGCGCGACCAACGCCGCCGGGAACAAGCCGTGAAGCATAAAGTTCTCCTCGCGATACAGGCCGCCATCCACGATGACCGACATCAGCATGGGGATAAAAACCTCTAAAACGACCTCCAAGCCGCCAAAGATCGCGGCTGCGACCGTCCAACCCCGATAACCGCTCAAGCATTTTTTAAGATGCCGAAGCGTTTTCTGTTGCTTTTTCGTATTGATCGCACTCAACCTCCAATCCGGTCTTCCCGGGGAAGCAGGTCTCTGCTTCACAGAACGGAAAACCCCATTTCGTATTCTTACCCCATTTCGTATTCTTAAAGTATTATTCTATCAAGCATTTTTCCACTTTGCAAGCAGAAATTTCTCACAGACCGGCGGCATCGCGCTGCACGCGGCCAAAGTGTCCGCAGCACTTCATAGATTGAACCGCGTCGCTTTTCCATCGCAGCAGTCGAAACCCGCTCTGCCTTACACAAAAGCAGCGCCGCGGATTCCCAGCGGCGCTGCTCGGTTCCATGTGCATTTTCTTCCTGCCTAACATTCCCACAGCTTCTTCACGCTTCTCCGGTGATCGATATGGCGTCAAGCAAAACTTCCCCGTTACGGCAGGGTCAGCGCAAAGACACCGCCTTCAAACACAATGGGCGCTCCATTCGCATCCTGATAAAAGGAAACGCGTTCGGCTCCGACCTGCCGGAAGCCCAGGGATGTGAGCAGGGCAACCGACGGCAAATTGTTCAGCGCGGTGCCTGCGGAGAATTGCGTAATGCCCTCTGCGCGCAGCGCGCGAAGAAGCGCAAGGTGACTTTCCTTTGCATAGCCTCTTCCGTAATAATCAGAATGGAAGCAGTAGCCAAGCTCATAGCCATCCGCGCTTGCGTTGCACGCGATATAGCCGATCACGGCTTGCCCCAGACAGACCGCAAAGAACCGGTGCTTGGGGTCACTGCACGCTGCCCAGCGGGCGATTCTTGCGCGGACGTCCTCATCCTGCGTGTTGTGCTTAATGTCGTATTGCGCATACGGCGAGACGGAAAAACGCTTCCAGATCTCCTGTATGGCACGCCAATCGTTCGCCTGCACGGTGCGGACGGTCAGCCGCTCTGTCTTGATTTCCATTTCTTCTCCTCTATTTATCCAGCAGCAATCGGGCAGAAGGTTCCTTAGAATCTGATTGGTGCAAAAGGGCCGTCATCCGCCAAATTCTGCTCCGGCGATTTCCAAACTGATTGCCTCTTCTCCCGCGAAGCTTCTTTCCTTCCGCGAAAGAGCCAAATCGATCCGCTCCAAAGCAATTCCATTTTGACTTTTTCCAACGCCCGCGTCCTGCCTGTCTGCATATCAGGGAAGCTTCCCAGATGCGACGAGCGGGCCTTTCAGAAAAAACCAAAAAGCCCGCTGCCTCACCGCCCGCACTCGCGCTTCCCCATCCTTCTCCCGGACGATTTGCAGAAACGCACTGCGTCAAAACGAAGTCTTTAAACGTTGAACAGGAAGTTGACCACGTCGCCGTCCTTCATCACATATTCTTTCCCCTCGGAACGCACCAGCCCCTTTGCCTTTGCATTGGCCAGAGAACCGTTCGCCTTCAAATCCTCAAAGGCAATTACCTCCGCGCGAATGAAGCCGCGCTCAAAGTCCGAGTGGATCTTCCCCGCCGCCTGCGGTGCCTTCGTGCCGTTTCGGATCGTCCATGCACGGCACTCGTCCGAGCCTGCGGTCAGGAAGGAGATCAGCCCCAACAGATGGTAGCTTTTTTGAATCAGGGCATCCAGTCCGGACTGCTTCAACCCCAGTTCCTCCATAAACATGGCCTTTTCCTCCGGGTCGTCCAGCTCCGCGATGTCCGCCTCCAGCTTTGCGCTGATCGGAAGCACCTCGCTGCCCTCTGCCTCGGCCAATGCCTTGACCCTCTGAAAATAATCTACGCTCTCCGGGTCGTTAATCGCATTTTCGTCCAGATTGGCGGCATAAATCGTCTTTTTCAGCGTCAGAAGATCCGAGGTTCCGATCAGCTCGCGATCCTCGCTGCTGCACGCAAAGGTACGCGCAAGCTTGCCCTCATTGAGATGCTTCAGCAGCTCCGTGAATACCTCCGCCTCGTGATTGAACCGCTTGTCTCCACCCTTGGCAGCCTTCTGCGCCTTATCGATGCGCCGCGTGACCATATCGATATCCGCCATGACCAGCTCTAGATTGATAATCTCAATATCGCGCAGCGGATCCGTCGAGCCTTCCACATGGGTAACGTTCTCATTGTCAAAGCAGCGAACAACATGGACAATGGCGTCCGTTGTGCGGATGTTGCTCAGGAACTGATTCCCCAGCCCCTCGCCCTTAGACGCACCCTTGACCAAGCCCGCAATATCGACAAATTCAATCGTTGCCGGCGTAAACTTTTTCGGCTTATGATAGTCGCGCAGCCATTCCAGCCGTGCATCGGGCACGCTGACCACACCGACATTGGGATCAATGGTGCAGAAAGCATAGTTGTCCGCAGGCACACCGGCGTTCGTAATTGCATTGAACAAAGTGGACTTGCCGACATTCGGCAGTCCGACGATTCCTAATTTCATATATCTCTACATCTCCTTAAAAAATCCTGATTTATAAAGAGTTCCCGCGATCCGGCGTTTTCGGTTTACGCCATTTCCGCATTTGGGTTTATTGGATTATCCATAGGCACTTTCTGTGTCGCACCCAAATAATCTTCTTTGGTAATCATCATGTGAAGGAACCCGTCTTTTACCCCCAATTCCTTAAAGCCTGCTTTGCGATGGGTTTCCCATGCGGCAATTTCGTTCCGGGCAACCTCGAAGTCGTTATGGATTCTGGAAATACCGCAAACACGGAAGGCGTGATCCAGCATCAGCTTCAGCGCAGGAACAGCATAGCCCTTACCTCGGAAGGGGGCATAGATCACAATGCCCATATCCCACCAGTCCTTTTCGGGAGTATCGTGGAAGCACACATCTCCGATCCATGCACCGTCAGAGCTGCGCTTTATGTAGGCATAGAAACGCTCCGGCTCTTGTCCAATCATGTTTTCATACCAGCCGGGCAGCACCTCGTCCGGGTAGTCAATGCAGCCGGTGTCCCGATGGTAGCCGTCGTAGTCCACATCCCAATTTGCGTTGTAGGACATCGTTTCCGGATCAGACGTCATCTGCTGATAGAACCATAGATCCTCCAACTTGGGGATGTATAGCTCAAGTTTTCCCATATATTTTATTCCTTACTCTTCGTTCCAGTATGCTTGTCCCGCCACCATTGGGAAGCGGGGTCATTCTCCCCCAGTATTCACCGACATGATCTTTCGACTCCTGCCTGAATAAAAGGAGCCACATAGATTGCTCCACTCTCCGCACCCGCGAAAAAGGACACACTATTACATATAAATTATAGCATATAACGTCCTTTTTCTCAAGCCGTTGCGTGAAAAAACACTCCACCGATTTGTAAATTCTTCAGAACCTCTGATATCTCCGGCTTCTCGCTGATGAGCGGTTCTAATTTCCTTCGCTTGACCAGCTTCTTTGTGCCGGCGAAATGCACAAACGGGCAGCTGGGCGTTCTCAGCATACTGCCAATTTTGTTGATGCCAAAGCGATTTTATGTCGTGGTCATGCTCTGCGCTGAAGTTACGGACGTCAAGCCGGTTCATCTCGCGGCGAATCAGACGCAGCCTCTGCTCATTCAGGCAGATTTCCTTGCGGCTGGTCTGTGTGCGGCCCGATAGGTCATAGCCCTCTTTTCTCGATCCGCCGGACATTTTTTAGTCATACGTTTCTATAGACGATAATGGAAAGAAAGCAAAACGCGCCTGACTGAAAAGGAGTCCGTTTATGTTTCGTATTTTGCTATTTTGTTTCTCAAATGCAAAATCGACTTCTTGAAGCTTTTCTGCAAATGGTTGGGATGTTTTGTTGATTTATTCGAGACTTTGTGTTATAATAATTTATATGTTAGAATTGTAAAGTTTGTGCTGAAACAAGGAGTGCTATCATGAAAATCAGTTATAAAAAGCTCTGGGTTTTGCTCATTCAGAGAGATATAACCAAAGTGCAGCTGAGAGCAGATGTCGGAATATCAGCCGGAACAATGAGCAAGCTCAACAAAGGGGAAGATGTTGCCCTTTCTGTCTTGCTGCGAATTTGCGACTATCTGAACTGCGACATTGGGGATATCTGTGAGGCTGTACGGGTGGAAAACGACTGAGTCCCGTTTTTCGTACAGCCTTCATGCTATTAAATAAGAGACTACCGTGTGTTTCAATGAGATGATGAAATGCAGATAATAGATAACATAGCAAGACCGTCAAGGACAATCTGCAATCGGGTATTCATAAAGGCAGTAAGCTGTCCGTTGTCACCGCTTGCTTCTCAATCTATGCGTATCAGGAGCTCAAAGAACAGCTTGAAAAACAGATCGCCGCACTGAAAAGCAAGATGCGGCGTGAGAATTCGCTCACTTGGAAGATAAAAAGGAATGCGGAGTTAAAAAACTAAGAAGGAAAATGGAGGTACTGTAATGAGCTTTTCAGAGAGAATGAAACTTGTTCCCGTAAAGCAAATTCAAACCGATGGTATAGACACTGCCCTAAAACGTAGAATTGGCTTACTTCAAAACTCGCGCCGGCCGTACTTATGTACTTAGGCAGGCGCGAGTTCCGAAATAAGAAAAACTAGATAATGCCCCACTTTTCAAGCTGCTTTTGTTTAAATTCTCACAAGGCAGATCCCTTTGAAAGCAAAAACAGCATGCTATTTTTAACGGTTGCGAATACAATCGGCAGCCTGCGGCAGACCTTCGGTCATGTCCATTTTGCAGCCGTCTGCTTTTATTCCGTGTCACTCGTTTGCGCAGCGTCAATGGTCTCCTCAGTCAGTGCGTCCACATTTTGCATTTTGACCTTCTTCGGAATGGCCAGTGACAGAAGCATCGCAACGACAAACACGCCCGCGACGGGGTTGTCTGCAAAAATCTCCTGAATGATCTGCGGCATTCCGGAGAAGAACTCGGGCACCTGCGTCACGCCGATGCCGATTGCAAAGCTCGTAGCCGCAATCAAAGTATTTCTCTGGTCGAAGCCGCACTCCCCAAGCATGGTCACGCCGGAGACAATGATTGCGCCGAACATGATAACCGTGCAACCGCCCAGCACACAGTCGGGAAGCGTCGAAAAGAATGCGCCCACGGGTGGGAACAATCCCGCAATGACCAGCGTCAGCGCGCCGAACAGGATCGTGAAGCGATTGACGACCTTCGTCATAGCAACCAGACCGACATTCTGGCTGAAGGAGGTTATGGGCGAACAGCCGAACACGCCGCCGGAAACCGCTGAGACAAAGCCGTCACAAGCCAGCGAGCCGGAAACCTCGCGTTCCGTGATCTCGCGGCCGAGACCGCCCGTGCAGACGGCAGAGGTATCGCCGATGGTCTCCGCAGCAGACACGAGGAAAACCAGCGTGGCGGAGATAATCGCGCCGAGGTCAAACTTCGGCGTATATGCAAACAGGCGCGGCAGAGAAACAATGCCCAATTCCGAGATGGTATTTTTCATCGAGTGGAAATCGACCATGCCGAAAAACAGGGAAACGATATAACCGACGATCAGACCGAACAGCATATAAAGCTGCTTCCAGAAGCCCTTTGCCAGCGAGTTGAAAACAAGGCAGGCGGTCAGCGTAATAACGGCAACCAGCAGATTCTGCCACGCGCCCTTGGGAAAGGCTGCGGAGCTTGCGAAGGAGCTAATGCCGGTAGACAGCAGACTGAAGCCGATGGTCGTGACCACGCAGGCCGAGACGATCGGACTGACGAAGCGCCGCCAGTATTTGGCCGTCAAGCCCAGAAGTCCCTCCATGCAGCCGCCGACGATTACCGCTCCGATCATTATGCCGTAATCTCTTTGTGCCAGTGTCCGCATGGCCGCCAGGAAGGTGAAGCTCAATCCCATGACCACCGGCAGACGCGAGCCGATGCGCCAGACGGGATAGAGCTGGATCAGTGTGCCAAGGCCGGCGACCAGCATGGCGGCCTGAATGAGCCGCGCCGTATCGATGTCGGTGAAGGCTTTGCCGTTGTAAACGGCGACGCCGGCGATCAGCATGACTGGTGTGACGTTTGCCACGAACATGGCCAGCACATGCTGCATGCCGAACGGAATGGCTTTGGCGATTGGGACGCGTCCGTCGAGCTTATAGATGTTCTCGACCGACGCAGCCGCGCGGGACTTCTGGTTTTTCATTTGTAAGACTCCTTTTATTTGGTAGCCGGAGCCGGGAATTGCTCCCGGTGACGGGCGGCGAATCCGAAAAGGGAAAAGTGACCCCCACACGTCGTTGTTCCGGCTTCAAGATTAAGTATAGCACTTTGAAAATCGCAAAACAGCACAAACTTTTTGATTGCCTAACAAAAATTTAGGCAGATTTTTGTGAAGAACACCGGTTTTTCTCCACAGGTGATCCGCACTCAGGAAAAACCTCTTGCCCACATCAGATTGCAGCCGTCAGGCGCTGCGCATCCGTCCTCTGTGTTCCGGCTTAGTGAGGAGACAAATGGACTTGCCGCAGAGTCGCGGCTGCATCCGTTTGTTCCTGAAGAACCGTATGAAAGCAGGGCAGGCTATCAAGACGGAAGACAGACGGAACCTCTGAATCCATCCTTGCGAATGGAATCAGAGGTTCCCTTCCGTGTGTCAAAAAACCTTTTTGACACGCTGGCAGACTACCGTTCGCGCCCGCACGAGTACATAGGTACGGCAAGGCACACGTTCCGAAATAAGTCAGAATAATATACTTTATCAACTTTTTGAACCGTATTTGTTTGAAAATTTCCAAAAACAGAATAGATGCGTATCACATAGAAATCGTCAAAAATGTTTTCCCATTTTGACGGTTGCGGACTTTATTGACAGTCTGAAAGTTGTGGAGGATTGTCCATGCGGATAATCCTCCACAACTCATATGAACATTTGAGCGCGCTAAGGTGGCGAGGAAGCTGCGCTTTCTTGAAGCAAACCTTCTTACCGTTTTTATCGTTCGCGGCGGCTATAATAGCGCGCCAGGCCACCCTCCGAGGTTTCGCGGAACTGATGGCTCATATTGATGCCCGTCTGGTACATGGTGCGCACAACCATGTCAAACGAAATGTTTCTTGTGCCGCAAAGGAAGCGGGACAGATTCATGGCGTCCAGCGCGCGCTTTGCCGCAACGGCGTTTCGCTCGATGCAGGGGATCTGCACCAAGCCGCAGATCGGGTCGCAGGTCAGGCCGAGCTGATGCTCCAAAGCGATTTCTGCAGCATATTCGATCTGCTCAATGGTCATGCCGAAGAGGTCGGAAAGCGCAGCCGCCGCCATGGCGCAGGCCGTTCCGATCTCCGCCTGACAGCCGCACTCGGCGCCGGAAATCGACGCATTGCGCTTGACGAGATTGCCGATTATACCGGCCACGCCGAGCGCGCGCGCAATACGGGCGTTTTCAAAGTGATACCGCTCCTGCATATAATAAAGCACCGCCGGCAGCACACCGCAGCTTCCGCAGGTCGGCGCGGTCACGATCGTACCGTTCGCCGCATTCTGCTCGGCAACGGCATAGGCATAGGCACAAACCATCCGCAGCTCGCGAACCTGCGGAATTTCCAGCTTCGTTTCCTGCCGATAAAGGAACTTTGCCTTACGCTCCACGTTCAGGCCGCCGGGCAGAATTCCGGAGGTATTGAGTCCCTCTTCGATGGAACGCTTCATCATTTTCCAGATGTGCAGCAGGAAGTCCCAGATTTCCTTTCCCTCGTTCATCTCCACATAATGCGCAAGGTCATCGATGTAGCGCCAACGGCAGAACTGGGTAATTTCGGCAAAGGAATTTTCCGGATAAACGTCCTCCGCCTCACGCGTCTCGCGTCCTTCGATCACGATGTCGCCGCCGCCGACGGATTCCACACGAATGGTGGCGATCTCCTCTCCGCCCTTGTAGGCAAAGAAATCCATTGTGTTCGGATGCTTCATCTCGGGCGGATCCTTTTTTGCGAAAACGACCTCCGTCTCCACCGGAGCCAGCACCTCATAGAGCACATGATCCGTGCCGTGTCCGACGCCTGTTTTCGACAAAGAGCCGTACAGGATAACCTTATAACGATCCGCATCCGGGTTTTCTTCCTTAAAAATCTTTGCAGCGCGCTCCGGCCCCATCGTATGCGAGGACGACGGCCCCTTGCCCACCTTATAAATATCACGAATTGATTTCATTTTTCTTCCCCCTGTTTTCCCAAATCAACGCCATTATAGCAGATTATCGCCGGGAAAACAACGGCATTTCGCAGGAAATTCGATATTTTGCGCGTTCCGGCAGTGCCGCGCCCGTGCGGCTTTGCACCTTCGATCCTGCGCTTCCTCCGGCCCCGCGATTCACGGTTTTTTTGTGCCGTGGATTGCCTCCAGAGACAATTCCCCCGCAAGCTTAAACAGCGCATCTGCAAGCACCCGCTCCAACGGCAGTCCGAACCGTTCCGCAATTTTTCCGTACAGCGCAAGCGCCGCATCGTCCAGCAGAATTGTAACCTCCGTCAATACGCATCCCTCCCCCTGTTTCAAGCGCGCCATTGCAATCATCCGCGCAGGCAGGCAAAGCGTTTTGGGGCAAGGCGGCGCTTTAGCCGCGCCGAACCGTCGGCGGAATTTCAGGCCTTTTCCGATTGCCGCAAAAGCTTCAAGATCCGCCGCAGTGGATTCCTTCCGCGCCTCCTTCGTATTTCATCCTATGCAAGGCCTTGACAGCCGTGATAGAATAAAAAGAAGAGATTTTTTCGTCAGGGAACGAAATTTCAGAGTTATGGAGGACGATAGAATGGCGAAAGAGAAAAAGGTGGAGCAAATCACCGATATGGAGGTTGACTTTGCGCAGTGGTATACCGACGTCTGCAAGAAGGCGGAGCTGATCGACTATTCCAGCATCAAGGGAATGTTCGTCTATCGGCCGTATGGCTATGCCATCTGGGAGAATATGCAGCACGAGCTGGATCGGCGCTTCAAGGAGACCGGCGCCGAGAATGTCTACATGCCGATGCTGATTCCGGAATCCCTCCTGCAGAAGGAGAAGGATCATGTCGAAGGCTTTGCGCCGGAGTGCGCATGGGTCACCTATGGCGGAAACGACAAGCTGGAAGAGCGCTACTGCATTCGCCCGACCTCGGAAACTCTGTTCTGCGAGCACTTCCGTAATGTCATTCAGTCCCACCGTGATCTTCCGAAAATGTACAACCAGTGGTGCAGCGTGCTGCGCTGGGAAAAAACCTCCCGTCCCTTCCTGCGCCACCGCGAATTCCTCTGGCAGGAGGGGCACACCATGCATGCCACGGCAGAGGAAGCCGAAGCCGAAACGCAGCGGATGCTGAACGTCTACGCCGACTTCTGTGAGGAATTTCTCGCTATGCCCGTCACGCGCGGCCGCAAGACGGATAAGGAAAAATTCAACGGCGCGGAGGCGACCTACACCATTGAATGCATGATGCACGACCGCAAGGCGCTGCAGGCCGGAACCTCGCATTATTTCGGCGACGGCTTCGCCCGCGCGTTTGATATTCGCTTTACGGATAAGAACAATCAGCTTGTGTATCCGCACCAGACCTCTTGGGGCGCATCCACCCGCTTGATCGGCGGCATGATCATGACGCACGGCGATAACAACGGCTTGGTGCTTCCTCCGAAGGTCGCCCCCATTCAGCTTGTGGTGATCCCGATCGCCGCGCACAAGCCCGGCGTCACGGAAAAGGCAAGAGCGCTTGCCGAAACGCTGCGTAAGGCAGGTCTGCGCGTCAAGGTGGATGAAAGCGAGCAAAGCCCCGGCTGGAAATTTGCCGAGTATGAGATGAAGGGCGTACCGCTCCGTCTGGAGCTTGGCCCCAAGGATATTGAAAACGATCAGTGCGTTCTGGTTCGCCGGGACAATCGTGAAAAGACCTTTGTTGCGCTGGAGGATGTCGCAGCGCGCGCTGCCGAGCTTTTGGACGCGGTTCACCACAGCCTGTTTGAAAAGGCAAAGCGCAACATGGAGGAGCATACCTACGTCGCGCACTCGCTGGAGGAAGCGAAAAAGCTGCAGGAGGAAAATGGCGGCTTCATCAAGACCATGTGGTGCGGCGAGCTTGCCTGTGAGCTGAAAATGAAAGAGGTCGCCGGTATGAGCTCGCGCTGTATGCCGTTCCAGCAGGAACATTTGGATGATGTCTGCCCGATTTGCGGCAAAAAGGCCAAGACCATGATCTACTGGGGCATTGCCTACTAAAAACCGGATCCAAAGCCCTTCGCGGCAAGGAAGGTTTGCTTCAAGAACGCGCGCCCCTCGCCACCTTAGCGCGCTCAAATGTTCATATGAGTTGTGGAGGATTATCCGCATGGACAATCCTCCACAACTTTCAGACTGTCAATAAAGTCCGCAACCGTCAAAATGGGAAAACATTTTTGACGATTTCTATGTGAAACGTATTCACCCTATTTTGGAAAATTTCAAACAAATGCAGTCCAAAAAGTTGATAAAGTATATTATTTTGACTTACTTCGGAACTCGCGCCCTACCGTACCTATGTACTTGTGCAGGCGCGAGTTTCAAGGGAACCTCTGATTCCATCCGCAAGGATGGACGGCGAGAGATTTTTCGTCAGGGCAAGGTTCGGAAAACGCAGGAATACTAAATGTCTTTCAAGTTTTCCAACCGAAGCCATGGCGGAAAAGATCCGTTGTCCGCCGCCGGGGATGGATTCAGAGGTTCCCCTATTCCGAACTTTCTTGATAGTCTGTCAGCGTGTCAAAAATGTTTTTGACACGCTGAAGTTGTGGAGGATTATCCGAATGGATAATCCTCCACAACTCATATAAAGACTATACTAAAATTAGAAAACGGTTTCACACGTCGGACGCAATCTGCATCCCATGTTCTGCCTGAAATGCGGAAGCATTCGCAGGTGCAAGATTGGAACGTTCCAAGCCCAACTTTTCCTGGCATCTGCAGCCCTCGCCGCGGGCAAGAGAACGATTCCATCGTTTGATTGCAGTTCCGTATTATTGGAAAGCTTCGCGTGCCGCGCCGGGTGTTTACAAAAGAATCACCGCTTCGTCGCCCAAAAGGAGCTTCCCGCCATCCACATGCACCGGTTTTCTGGAAATTGCATCACTGTATTCCCCGTCGGCCAGCGGGACGGCGATTTGGCCGCCCTCGCCGCGCAGCGGGAATGCACCAACGGCGCACACGTCCGGTGCGCGATAGACGGCGCAGGCAATCCCACGCGCATCGTCCGTATCGATCTGGAATACTGCATCGGTCGGCAGACGCTTCTTTATCGCGGCAAGCTTTCCCAAAAGCGGACTGATATCGCAGCCGCAATGCCAATCGATCGGCTCGCGCTCAAAAAGAGACGGCGTCTGCGCCGCGCAGAGCTCCTGTCCCGCATAAAGCAGTGTCGTTCCCTTCATAAAATAGCACAGCGCTGTCCATGCCAGCAGCGATTTTTTATCCGGGAAGCGTGCGGCCGCGCGCTTCTGGTCATGATTTTCCAGACAGCGCAGCTTATTATACTCCGTGCGGAAGCTCAGCTCCTGCAAATTCACCTCGTCAAAGTAGCGACTGAGCGGCAGCCGTCCCTCTGTACTGCCCTCGAAGATCGGCCAGAGGTCATAAGGATACAGAATATCAAACGCGTCAAACAGCTCTGTATCGGTCGCAGCATAAAAGCCCTGCTCACGGAACGCGCGGATATGCTGCAAATGCACGCTTTCGCCCAGCCAAATTGCATCCGGCCGCACCCGACTGACCGCCTCTCGCGCCGCCAGCCAAAACTCTACTGGAACCGTGCTTGCCACATCACAGCGGAATCCGTCGACATACTTTGCCCAGAAGCATAGGGATCCGATCTGGTAATCCCACAGTGCCTTATCGCTGTAATCCAGATCTACCACATCCGTCCAGTCGCCGACCTTATTGCCGCGCTCGCCGGTCGGCTTGCGGTAAAAGAACTCCGGGTGCTCCTTCACAAGCGTCGCATCCGGTGAGGTATGATTATAGACCACGTCGATCATACACTTCATGCCTCTGCGGTGGATTTCCTCAACGAGATGGACAAAGTCCTCCATGGTTCCGTATTCCGGATTCACACTGCGGTAATCCCGATTTGCATAAGGACAGCCAAGGCTTCCCTTCTTGTTCTTCTCGCCGATCGGATGGATCGGCATAAACCAGATGATATCCACGCCGAGCGACCGGATCCGATCCAGATCCGGTTCAATCGCGCGGAAGGTTCCCTCCGGCGTATGACTGCGAACATAAATCTCATAAATGACGCTTTGGCGCAATGCGCCGTCTGTATTCCTGGCCATGGTACGCTCTCCTTTTTCTTTAATATCTCCAATGCCGTTTTCTTGGGTGGGCATCAGATCCTTTTCGCCAAAAGACCGACTCAGCAAGAAGAAAAGGACTCCGGCATTCCCATGCCTTTTCCCCGTCCGACAAAAGCCCTGTCCTTCCTCCCTTGCGAACGGAGTCAGCGGTTCTCTTCTTCACCGCAGCACAAAATCACGGTGCGGCTTTTTGCCAGTATAGCAAATCTTCCATTCTCTGTCAATCGCCTGCACAAATAATACCGAGTTGCAATCAAACGCATTGTATGCGGTGTGCCAAGTGCGAATCTCGCAGGGAGCGTAGAAGAATCGTTTTCTTGCCTGCAAGTATAAATTCCGCTGAAAAGGAACGATAACCGACGCCTCAACGGCGTTTTTCTCCGTGTTGCTTCACTTAAAGAAAAATGTCCCGTACACATTAGATGTACAGGACATTTTTATTATCGGCTATAGTTGATTACCTTTTCAAACTTCTCCGCCGACAGACTTGCACCGCCGATCAGGCCGCCGTCAATATCGCTTTGCGCCATCAGCTCTGCAGCATTCTTCTCGTTCATGCTGCCGCCGTAAAGAATCCGCACACGCTCGGCCGCGTCGCCATACATCTCACGAACAGCCGCGCGGATCCTGCGAATGGTTGCGTTTGCGTCCGGTGCCGTCGCGGTAAGCCCCGTGCCGATTGCCCAAACCGGCTCATAGGCAAGCACGACCTCGTCAATTTGGCTGGCAGGTACGCCGCTCAGCGCCGCCTTTGTCTGCAAGCAGACGACCTCCGCAGTTATCCCGCGCTGTTTTTCGTCCAGCCGTTCGCCAATGCAGACGATCGGCTTCAGCCCCTGCTCCAGCGCCTTGTGCACCTTCCGGTTGACCGTTTCATCGGTTTCCGCAAAATACTGCCGCCGCTCCGAATGCCCGAGGATTACATACTCTACGCCAAGCTCCTTTAAGCTTGCCGCATTCGCTTCGCCGGTAAAGGCCCCGGCATCCTCAAAGTGCATGTTCTGCGCGCCAAGGTGCAGCTCCGAGCCCTTCAAAAGCTGCGACGCTGCGAAAAGAGATACCGTCATTGGGCAGACGACAACCTCCACATTACGCATCGGTTGAATCGCCTTGAGCTGCTGGATCAACGCAACCGTCTGGCTCGGCGTTTTGTTCATCTTCCAGTTTCCAGCAATCATTGGCTTTCTCATGCTGTTTCCTCCGCTTTGGTTAAGGCAGTACCGCATTACGGCATCGGCACGCTTCACCGGCTCCTTTCCGCCGATTTGTCGGCGCAAGCGGCTTGAAATGCATACAGGAGTTCTTCATTTTTCAAGCCCTGAAAGCATCGCACGGCGAAGCCGCCCAAATCGTGCAGCAGTACCTCAAAACCAGAGATGTGTATAATTAATACAGTTTCTTTCTAATTTCCACGTTTCCGCTCGGGCAGCTGCCCTTGCAATTGCCGCAGTTGACGCATTTGTGTGCATCCTCACGAACGCCCGCGACGATCTTTGCACCGGAGCTTGCGCCGAGTCGATTCGCACCGGCACGGATCATTGCAACTGCGTCATCGTAGGTGCGCACACCGCCGGACGCCTTGACGCCCATCTCAGGGCCGACCGTCTCGCGCATCAGCTTCACATCCTCTACCGTCGCACCACCGGTGGAGAAGCCGGTCGAGGTCTTGACAAAGTGTGCGCCCGCCAGCTTGGCAACCGTGCAGGCCTTGACCTTTTCCTCGTCCGTCAGCAGGCAGCACTCAATGATAACCTTTACCAGTGCGCGTCCCTTGACTGCGTTTACAACGCCCTCGATGTCGCGCTTCACGAGCATCCAGTCGCCGGATTTCACTGCGCCGATGTTGATTACCATGTCCACCTCGCGTGCGCCGTTCGATGCGGCATCACTTGCCTCGAACGCCTTTGCCGCCGGTGTGCAGGCGCCAAGCGGGAAGCCGATTACGCAGCAGGGCGTTACACCACTGCCCTCGAGCTGGTTGGCGACGAATTTAATGTAAGACGGATTGACACAAACGCTGGCAAACTGATACTTCTTGGCCTCGTCGCAGATTTTGCGAATATCCTCCACCGATGCCTCCGGCTTCAGAAGCGTGTGGTCAATATACTTTGCGAGACTGGCCGGGCTCATCGCGGAGTCCGTCGACTGCGCGCCGGCGCTTGCGCCGTATTTGGAGCAAATCTCCTCCGTAACCTGTCTGATAATTTCATTAATATCCATGAAAGTTTGTCCTTTCGTATTTATGATGAGTTATTCTGCGGCTTGAGCTTCCTCCGCAATTTTCACCGTCGCAGTCAAACCAAGCCTCGACGCGCCGGCCGCCAGCAGCGCCTGCGCCTGTGCAAGCGTCTTAATGCCGCCGTCGATCTTAATTTCCACAAATCTGCCCAGAATATCCCGCGCAAAGCGAACATCATTGACGTCCGCGCCCTTGCCGCTGAGCATATTCTGAATTTTCACATAGGCAACGCCGCTGTGTTTGAGCATTTCAAGGACGTTTCTCTTCTCCACATCCGAATAAACGGCGTGCTCAAACACGGCCTTCACCTTGGCTTTTCCGGCCGTAAAACGCACAATCTCCTCGATCTCGCGCTGCGCGGTGTCCAAACGCCCGGACTTAATGGCGAGTATGTTGAGCGCAACATCGATCTCCGTTGCTCCGTTCTCCATGCACTCCTTGATTTCCGCTAACTTCGCCGCCTGAGACATACAGCCGTGCGGAAAGCCGACCGCCGTTCCGACCGCGACCGGGCTTCCCTGCAGGATCTCGCGCGCTGCAGGCACATAGTAAGGCGCCACGCAAACCGCAGCCACCGCATATCTTCTCGCCTTTCCGCACTCCTCCTCAAGCTTTTTCAGAGAGAGATCCGGATTCAGCAGAGAATGCTCCAGGTGGCTTGCCACATCACGCGCCGGAATCCGCGCGCCGTCCGTCTCCTTCGCATGCTCCATGTGGAAATATTGCAGAACCTGCCGTTCAACTTCCTGTCGAATTGCTTCAATATCCATATGATTCATCCTTACCGCGTTGTATTTGACGGAAGAAACGAGGTTGTTTTTCCATCGACGGTCACACTGTCCAGCACGCCGCAGATCGTCAGATCGCCAATGCATTGCCGACCCAAAAACATGTTGGCCGCGCCGCCGTCCACATTGACAAGAACCGTGTCGCCAACGCCTGCGTCCGCAACGTCAAACGCAATGGCCTGATTCCCGGTCAGCCGCCCATTCTCATCGATATAGTCAATGATCATAAGCTTCTGTCCGCGGAAGCCCTCGTCCTTGATCGTCGATACCACGTTCCCAATGACCCTTGCAAGCTTCAAGGCTTAGAGTCCCGTCTTGGGCAGAATCGCCTCAACGTCGTCATGCGGGCTGGGGATCACATGCACGCCGTACAGCTCGCCGACGCGCTTTGCCGCCTGAGCGCCGGCTTCCACGGAAGCCTTGACCGCGCCGACATCGCCGCGCACCATCACGGTAACCAAACCGGAGCCGATCTGCTCCTTGCCGATCAGATGTACATTGGCAGCCTTGACCATGGCGTCAGCCGCCTCCACCGCGCCGATCAGGCCGCGGGTTTCTACCATACCTAATGCCAATTTCATTTACGTTTCCTCCGTATTTTCAGTAATTTGAACGTTATACCGGTCGATAAAACCGACAATTGCGGCGTCCGCGGGCGTCAGCTTCTGGCGGAACATCCGCCCGGCCTCCTTGGAGCCGATGAGATAAACGTAGTCTCCGCGTCCGGCCTGCCGGGTCGCATCCGCCGCCACAATCATTTTTGACTTTTTTCCTTTTTCTATGAGCTGGACGATCAGAAGCGGGATATTCGCCAGCCCGGCGTCCTTTACGGTCGCAACGACGCAGCCGACGACCTCACCGGTGTACATAGGCGCTTAGCCGATCGTAGGGAGAATCTGCTCCACATCGTCGTGCGGGCTGGGGATAACGTGCACGCCGTACAGCTCGCCGACGCGCTTTGCCGCCTGGGAGCCTGCCTCGACCGCCGCCTTGACCGCGCCCACATCGCCGCGCACCATCACGGTGACAAGGCCGGAGCCGATCTGCTGCTTGCCGATCAAATGTACGTTTGCCGCCTTAACCATCGCATCGGCTGCCTCAATTGCGCCGATCAGGCCGCGGGTTTCTACCATACCAAGAGCTAATTTCATTGTAATTTCCTCCTAAAGCAAATTTTCTTTTTTCTGCTTAGTCTAATCTGGGCAAGATCGCTTCCACATCGTCGTGCGGACTGGGGATGACGTGCACGCCGTACAGCTCGCCGACACGCTTTGCCGCCTGGGAGCCTGCCTCGACCGCCGCCTTGACCGCGCCCACATCGCCGCGCACCATCACGGTGACAAGGCCGGAGCCGATCTGCTGCTTGCCGATCAAATGTACGTTTGCCGCCTTGACCATCGCATCGGCTGCCTCAATTGCGCCGATCAGGCCACGGGTTTCTACCATGCCTAATGCTTCTTTCATGTTTGTAGCCTCCATTCACTTATTGTGTATGTTTCATTTTTAATATAGCGCTTTTACAATGTCAGGATGCGGATGCGGAATGACAACACTCTCGCTCATCAGCCCCTTCGTCTCTTCCTTTGCCGTGCCGGCCTCGATGGCGGCACGAACCGCCGCGACCTCGCCGGTCAGGGTGATGAAGCTTTTTCCGCCGAGGCCGCGCCCCAGCCGCACGTCGATCAGCTCCACTGCCGCCGCCTTCACCGCCGCGTCCGCCGCGACAACCGCCGCGCACAGGGAAAACGCCTCCATTACGCCAATGGCGGAAACGTCGCCGATCTCATTGCAGGCATTGATTGCCTTCGGCACCTGCGGGTGCACATGCGAAATGACCATTGCATCAATCAGCTTCTGCCCGGCCGTCTGCTTGCCTGCGCCAACGCTTTCCTCGACCGCCGCGACCTCGCCAGTCACGATCACAATATACTTTCCGGCGCAGACGGGCTGCGCGCAAATCAGCGTCACTGCCGCCGCCTTGAGCATTGCGTCGCCGGCCTCCACCCCCTTGGGGATGCTTGTGACCTCGATCATACCTAACGCATTCATTCGGCATTCCTCCTGATTTCGATGTAATCTCCGGTGACCGCCGTGACCGTGCCGGAGATGCTTGCGTGCATTTTAACGCCCAGCTTCTTCTCCGCGATATCCGCAATCAGTGCGTTCTTACGCACCTTGTCGCCGACCTTGACCGTCGGAACGCTGGGTGCGCCGACGCCCATTCGGAGCAGGATCCGCACACAGTCCGCAGCCAGCGCCTTCTCCTGCATGGGCGCCGCTACGTCATATTGGGAAATTCCCAGCCGCGCAATCAGGCGGGAAACGGGAACGCGCTTATTTTCCAGTCCGCCGTCAGGCTCGCTGAAAACCTCCTTGCGCGCGCGAACGCCGTTGGCTGCCATCAATGCCTTCAGCTTCGTCATAACATTTGACGGTTTCAGGCCGAAATTGCAGGCGTAATAGGTGCAAAGTCCGCAGTTGCAGCAGGAAAAGATGCCGTTGGCGTCCCCCAAAAGATCCAAACCGTTGGCAATCGAGCGCATTGCCTTATGCGGCTGCACGTTCAATCCGAGTGCGTTGCGCGGACACATTTGCGTGCACATAGAGCACTGGCAGCAAACGGACTGAATCAGGCGAAGCTCCAGATCCTCCGTCTTTTTTGCCCAGAGCGGATGGTCAAGCGGCAGCGCCAGAAGGCCGCCCGTCGTCTTGGTAACCGGTGTATCCGGATCCTCGATCACCTTTCCCATACACGGTCCGCCTAAGAGGTAGCGGCAAGGCTCCGTTACCCCGCCCGCGGCCTCCAAAAGCGCCTTGCAGGAAATTCCGATCGGCACCTTCAGCGTGACGGGCGTTTTTACCGCGCCGCCGACCGTTACATATTTCTCCGTGACCTTTTTGCCATCCAGAGCGGCTGCAATATTCATCAAGGTTGAAACATTGCACACGACCGCGCCGACATCAAGCGGCAGGCCGCCCGTCGGGACCACACGGCCGGTGACCTCATAGACGATCTGCTGCTCGTCTCCAGCCGGATAATAGCTGTCGAGCAAATGCAGCTCCACGTCCTTCTCGTCTCCGATCGCCTTCTTAAGCGCCTTGACCGCCTCATGATAATGCTTCTTGAGGCAAATCACCGCACGGCTCGCGCCCGTGTAGGATTTTACGGCTCGAATTCCCTGCAGCACTTCCTCCGCGTGAAACTGCATCACCTGCTGATCCACGCGCAGCAGCGGCTCGCACTCCGCGCCGTTCGCCAGGACGTATTCCGCCTTTCCCTTGCAGTTGACCTTCACATGCGTTGGGAAGCCTGCGCCGCCTGCGCCCAGAATTCCGGCGTTTTGAATTTGTTCGATCAATTCCATACGTCTTTCCTCAGATGATCCTGAAGTCGCCCTTCAAAACGCAGCGACGTGCTCTTGTAAAGGATTTTGCACTGGTCAAGCCCTCGCCGGTCGGCGTTGCGATGGTCAGCGTCGTGTAGCCCTCTCCACCGAAGCCGAGGCCGGAATAAGACGGTGCGTTTTTCACAAAAATCGTCGTATTCATAACCGAAGCGGCACGGGACATATTGTGAATATTTGTGGAATGGATCAGGGCGGAATGCTGGCAGCCATGCTCGGCATAGAACGCAAAGTCCAGCGCCTGCTCGAAGCTGCTCACCCGCACGATGCCCAAAACCGGCATCAGCATTTCCACCTCTACGAAGGGATGGAAGCGATCGACCTCTGCAATCACCAGCACCGGATCGCCGGAGAAGGAAACGCCGGATTCGCGCAGGATATAATCGGCGCAATGCCCGACAAACTTGCGGTTGATCACATACTTTCCGTCCTTTTGGATCAGAACCGTGCGCACGACCTTGTCGATATCCTCGCCGGAAATCTTATAGGCGCCGTGCTTCTGCATTGTATTCATCAGTGCATCCGCCACAGCGTCTACGACGAATACTTCCTTCTCCGCAACGCAAAGGACATTGTTATCGAAGCTTGCGCCGTCGACGATATCCTTGGCCGCCTGCGCAATATTTGCCGTCTCATCGACAATGACGGGCGGATTTCCCGGGCCTGCCGCCACGCACTTTTTCCCGCTGCGCATCGCAACGCCGACAACTGCCTCGCCGCCCGTTACCGCCAGCATTTTGATTGCCTTGTGCGTCATAATCACCTTGGAGGTGTCGAGCGTCGGCTCCTTCGGCGCCGTGATCAGCGCGTTCGGCCCGCCGGCCTTGATGATAGCCGCGTTGAGAATTTCCATTGCAGCCTGCGAAGCGCGCTTTGCGGCGGGATGCGGATTATAAACCACTGCGTTTCCGGCTGCAATCATGGAAATTGAGTTGTTGATAATGGTCGCCGTCGGGTTGGTGGACGGCGTAATTGCGCCGATCACGCCATAAGGTGCCGTCTCGACCAACGTCAGGCCGTCGTCACCGGAATAGGCTGTCGGATGCAGATCCTCAATGCCGGGCGTCTTATTGGCCGCAAGCTGGTTCTTCAGGATCTTGTGCGCCATGCGGCCATAGCCGGTCTCCTCATGTGCCAGCACTGCAAGCTTTTCCGCGTTGTCCAGCGCCGCCTGCCGCATGGCGGAAATCAGTTTGCCGCGCTGTGCAAGGCTCATGGTCATAAGCTGCTTCTGCGCGGTGATTGCCGCGTCAATTGCGTCGTGCACGTCGTCAAACAGGCATTGCCCTTCCCCGCATACGCCGCCTGCAAGGCAGCGCTGCGTTTCGTCGGAAATGCGGCGAATTTCTTCTTTGGTTAGCGCCATAAACCGTTCCTCATCTTTCTTTTAAATTTTATATGGTTCCGTACGGGTCTGCAGATGAATCATTTTTCTGTGTAGGATTTCATTTTCACAGTCAGATGCCGCAACATTTCCTTTGCAGCAACGAAATGCATCCGTCCCGCCGAATCTATACCGGCTGCTGCTCTGCTTACGCCGGATTGAATTTTTCAAAAATCCGCTTTCCTTCCAGATCCACGGAATCAATGATCGCGATAATCGTCTGATCGACCGGCTTATTCTCAGTGACCACGGTCTGACGCGAGGAGCTGCCGCCAACACACATCACGATCTCCCCCTCGCCCGCGCCGACAGCGTCGATTGCGACCAGCATCTGCCCCTTTTCCTGCCAGGTCTCAATATCGATCGGCTTGACCAGCAGGAGCTTCAGGCCGTAAAGCTTCTCGGCCTTGTTCGTGCTGACAACGGTTCCCTTGACTTTTGCTAACTGCATTCTTTTATTCGCTCCCTTCGTAACGAATGATGATATCATGCGCGGCAACCGCGTCGCGCGCGGAGGGCGTCACGATCGCGCCGACCTTACAGAAAACGGTGCGGTCGCCGCGTGCGACGGCGTCAAGAACATCCGCCTCCGTCAGAAGCTGCCGATACGGCTCCGCGCGTTCCTCCCGGCTAAAGTACGGTACGATCTTGACCTGCATCCCACGCAGCGTGTCCAGCGCATCGGTCACGCCCTCCATAAAGCTGTTTCGCTTAAACCGCGGCGGGTCAAAATCCAGATAAAGCTGCACATCCTTCTTCCACAGGATGCTGCGGATCACCAGATGGGAAAGCTGCCGCGAATCATCCCCTTCCGCGATGCGCTGCAGCAACGACACCGTCGGCGCTGCAAGGATGACCGTCTTTGCCGCGGAGATACGCTGCAGCACCTGCGCGCTTCCCAGCGTCGCAGCCGACTGCACCGGCTGTCCGTTCACGCGGTTGTCGCCGTCGAAATCCAAAAGCGTATAGCCCTCGCCGTAATGCTCCCGGAGCTTGCTCTGCAGCGCCTCCGGGTAAGCAGCCATGCCACCCAGGAGCACCATGACGTCCTCCGGATGCTGCCGTCGCCGTTCCTCCGTCTGGATCCGCCGCACGACCTCCTCCACGATCTGCTCTATCAACTTGTGTAGCTGTTCTCTTGTCATAATCTGTTCCTACACAATTTCTACGGAAGAACCTCCATCATTTCGCCGTTTTTCATCTGCACGGCATTGGCCTCATCCGTATCGAAGTGGACCTCCATATCATGTCCCTTTCCGCAGCGAACCACAACATTATGGAAGGTGACGCTGCGCGTGCCCTCACTGCGCAAAGAGACGACCTGCCGATCCTTTAAGCCGAAGCGCGCCGCCTGCTCCGCCGAAAGATGCAGATGCCGCGCCGCAACGATCGTGCCCTCCGGAACCGTGATGCGCCCTTGGGGGCCAATCAGCGCAACGCCCGGCGTCCCGCTCAGGTCGCCCGACATCCGCACGACAGGCTTGACGCCAAGCTTATAGGAATCCGTAATAGAGATCTCCACCTGCGTCTGCTCGCGAGCCGGCCCCAATACCCGCACCTTTTCCAAAGAACCCTTTGGGCCGATGACCGTCAGGGTTTCCTTTGCCGCGTACTGGCCAGGCTGGGAAAGCATTTTCTGCACCTGCAGCGCATATCCCGTGCCAAACAGGCGCTCTACGTCGTGCGCACTGAGGTGAATATGCCGGTTGGATGCGGCCACGGGAACAAAAATCCGGCCGGTTTTTTGAAAAACCGTTTCCGATACGGCAAGCTGCACCGCTCTTTGTACGGCGTTTTTATCCATGCGGCATTCCTCCTACTTTTGCATCTTTTCCAGGATAATTCCTTCGTAATAGGTCTTTGCAAGGATCGTTTTTACATCCTCCAGCGTCGGGCGGACAATGTTTGTCGCTGTCGCCGTATCGGCAAGCGCATTCTTCGCAAGCGTGTCAATATCGTCCATGCTGAACTTCGTCGTACACAGTTTTGGAATTTTAATATCGTCCGTCAGGCGCCGCACGGCGTCGATTGCCTTGCGCGATGCCTGATCCACGGACAGGTTGTCGCATTTTTCGCCCATCGCCTGCGCGATGGTCGCCAGGCGCCCCATGCAGTATGGCCGGTTGTATTCAAGGACACGGGGCAGCATGATCGCATTGGCCAGACCGTGGGGAATGTTATAGTAGCCGCCGAGCTGATGCGCAATACCGTGAACCAGACCCAAACCCGCGTTGGAGAAGGAAAGGCCGGCCATATATTCCGCCCAGCACATATTGGTGCGCGCCTCCATATTGGAGCCGTCGCGCACCGCCTCGCGCAGAGAGCCGGACACCAGACGAATCGCCTCCAGCGCGAGCGCATCCGTATACGGCGTGTGAATGTTGCAGATGTACGCCTCAATCGCATGGGTAAGCGCGTCGATTCCGGTCGCGGCCGTCAGGCTTGGCGGCATACCCACCATCAGCATCGGATCGTTCAACGCCAAATGCGCCAGGCAGTTTGTGTCCACCATCAGCATTTTGGACTTTGCTTCCTCGTCGGTCACAACATAGGCGCGTGTGCATTCCGAACCGGTTCCCGCCGTCGTGTTGACGGCAATGATCGGTGCGCCGTGCTTCTGCGATTTATTGACGCCGTTGTAATCCGTAATCTTTCCGCCGTTTGCGGACAGGATGCTGACTGCCTTCGCCACATCGATCGGCGAGCCGCCGCCGATCGCAATAATGGCGCCGCAGTTGTGCTGCTGATAGAAGGCAAAGGCCTCGTTGACGATTCGGGTCGTGGGATTCGGCTCCACTCCGTCATAAATGACATATTCGATCTTTGCCTCGTCCAATACCGCCGTTACCTTCCCTGCCGTTCCAATCTTCACCAGACCCTTATCGGTGACGACCAGGACGTGCTGTGCGCTCAGGCGGCGCAGGAAGTGCGGAATCATTGTGATGCCGTCGCGGCCGATCAGGGTGTGGCGTGGCTGGTATAGCTCTATAATACCGATGTTCTCCATATTCGTTCCCCCGAAGCAAGCATTTCTATTATTGTGTAGAATTGTATTCTCTGTTTTTAATTATTCGCTCGTTATTTTATTCTTTTGCCGTGTGGTCATGCGCTGCGGCAGTGCCGCAATTTCAGAAAAGGTTTCAAAATCCATTTCGCCGCGCTCATAAGCGCTCAGCGCGTCCTTAACCCGGCTGCGCCAGGCGCGGTACTCCTCCACCGGGCTGCTCTCCGGCGCGCGCCTTGTCCGCATTTGGTAGGCGTTGTTGTTCTTCACATACAGCGTCTTGGCTCGATTTTCATGCAGCCGCTCCAAATACTTCTCGCGCGTCGCAATTTCACGGCAGGACTTGCCGTCTGCAAAAATGCGGTCACAATAGCGAGCCGCTACGGAAAACGGCAGAAAATACTTTCCGCAATTGGCGCATCGGCGGACGGCGTAATTCCCGGAAACCATATGCTCAAACTCCAGAAAAACGACCGCCGGCAGGCTGCAGGAGCCGAAGCAGGCCGCAGCCGTAAGCGTGCCGTCCTCAGCCGGAAGGATCGGAAAATGCAGCGTAATCCCCTCCCGCTGCTTGGCGGCAAAGCGCGCAAGCGCGGCGTTCTGCGACAATATGGACGCATATCGCTCCAAGGGCAGCGCCGTTTCGCCCGGAGCGCAGACAAGCACCTGCTCCACAAGCGGGGCGAACTGTGCCGCAAAATGTGCCATATCTCCCGCCCATTGGTACGCCGCATAAAGGGGATCCGGCTTAATCGCCAGATGGTTCAGCGCAACCGAAAAAAACGGGTGCGGCGCGGCAACCTGACCGCGCAGCGCTGCAAACGCGCTTTGCACCTGCGCCATTGTAAAAGCGCTCCGCCTTGCCGCAGACACTGCCTCCGCGAATGCGTTCCAGTCTACATCCAGAAAGGAAAACACAAGCTGCCCGATCGGACGCTCCCGAAAGCGGTCGGCGAGAACAATATGCGCGTTTTTTTCGCGGTAGCAGACCAGATAACGGGAACTCAAATCGGGCACCTCCAAAATTTAAAGCATTCGTGTATGTTTATCTTTTTACATCTAAAAATTACACATTTCGCGTCTGTTCGTGTATAATTTATTCCAATCTCACTTTACCACAGAGCAAGTCGAATTGCAACACCAAATTGCCGACAAGCTTTCCAAGTTTTCCGGTGCGAAATTGTTACTATTTCACAAATGTGTTTTTGTTAATTTTCTTTTCCGCATTTTACACTTTGAATGGATCGGTCCCCCCCCGGCGCTGCCGCGAGACGACTGACCGGCAAGTCCTGAAAATTCAGGAAACGCAGAGCTGCCTTCTGTCTGTCCGGTTTTCAAGTGGAAGCCGCAGCGGCCGGTTTGCCGCCCGCCGCCGCAACCAGCTCTTTCGACTCCATTCTCCCGGTTCTTCCCTATCTTTGCGTCCACGCATACCGTCCGTCCGGCTTATTTCCTGCAAATCGTGCTGCGAATATGCCGCGCGAACGCGTCGATGTCTGCTTCCATCCCCGGTATGCGCTGCGCGGTCGCCAGATCATTGGCGGTTTGCAGCATGCAGAAATTCGCCGGAAGCATCGCCGTCTTATTGAGGCACATGGAGCCGAGAAGCTGCCTTGCAACCAGATCTCCGCCCGAATAACCGGAAACCACAATGCCAAACAGGTATTTTTCATAAAGGCTGCACTGCAGCAGCAGACTGGTCAGCCGATTGAACAGCGCGGAAACGTTCGCGCTGACGGCGTCGTTATAGTTGGGGCACAAAAACAGCATCGCGTCGCAGCTCCGGATGGCAGGCAAGACGGTTTCCGAAATCGCGCCGCCATAAAAGCAGCCGCCCTGCTTTGCAAAGTGCAGGCAGGCATGATAGGAACAGCCGCGGCAATCGTGAATCGTCCCGTTTTGCAGAGAAATCTCCTGCACCTCGCAGCACTCGGCCAGACGGCGGCACACCTCACGACCCAGCCAGAGCGTGCTGGAGCGCCCGCTCTCCGATGCGTGCAGCACAAGCAGCCTCGGCCTCAAAAACCGCGGAGGCGCAAAGGACTGCAAACGAAGCACAAGCTCGCGCGCGCGTGCGAAGTAGGTTTCCTCCAAGCTCTTTCCGGTTTTCTGCGCCAGAATGTGTTGGTTATACAGAGAGCCGGTTCCCTCTACCAACGGTTTTCCCGGGAAGCTGCAGCCCGCGCCGTTGGCTGCAAACACAAGCTCCTGCGCAAGCTCCTTGGTGTAAAGCTCTCCCGCGCCGTCCAACAGCAGGACGGCGCAGCTGCCTTTCATTGCGTCCTGTTCCGTCCGCAGGCGGCGCAGAAGCATCAGCGTCTCGACGTCCATACCGCCTGCATCCACAGAAAGCGCAAACAGCACACGGCGATTTTGAAGCGGGGCATTCAGCGGGAGCATACGGTACTGCACACCGCGCAGCGCAAAATCCGTCACGGCGCGCAGCCGCTCGCTTTTTCCTGACAGGATCACATCAATCATACGAAAATTGCTCCAATCGCCGCTGCGTCTGCTGAATCCGCTGCAGCAGTGCGGGATGCAGCCGCTCCCGCTCCGTCAGGACGCCGGCCTGTGTCGTGCGGCTGCGGCAGCCGAAATAGCAGGCGCCCATCGGAATGGCACTGTAACACGGTTCTCCGCGCAGCATCCTTAAAATACTTACGGCGGCCGACGAAATCGCAGGCGCGATATATGGCTTGAAGCCCAGCTCCCGCACGCGCAGATTGGCCGTCACGGTACGCTCCGTTAAAAAGGCAGAGCGCGCTTCGTCATAGTCCTGCGGGTGGTTCGCCACGATCAGCTCCGCGCCGTGCGGCCCATACACGCGTCCTTCCGTAAAGGGGATTTGCGCCTGCTCCGCATAATACGCCGCACGCGCCGCCATGACGCCGAGACCGAAGCCGCGCACCTGCTCCGGCAGAAGTCCCTTTGCGTCAAACCGGCCCCTGTCCTCCTGATTGCTGCGCAGGAACACCGCGCGGCAGAGCGGATCTACCGGGTCGGAAATCTGGCAAAATTGTCCCAAAAACCCCGCTTCTCTCGCCCGGGCGGCATAACTGTCCAGCATTTCCCGGTTCCGCGCAAACTGCGCCATGCGCACATCCTGCACCGACGTCCCCACGGGAGGCACGCCGCGCGACGCGGTAAAGAGCAGCAGATCGCAGTCAAATAGCGCGCGCTCGTCGCAGATCGTGATTTTAGGAAGCGGCGCGCCGTCGATGGACAGCACCTGATTCAGCTCCATCTCATAGCGTGCGCACTGCGCCTCGTTTGGATCGAACACCGCAATTTCAGAAAATTCCCGCCCAAGGAGCTTCAGCGCCGTCAGCAGCGTACCGCCCACGTCCCCAAGACCAACCAGCACTGCGCGCAGACCGGCAGTTTTTTTCGGTCTGGCAAGATAGGAAAACGCGCGTGTAAACACCGTATTGAGCACCGTTGCGCCGCCGCAGGCCTGCACAGCGTCCGAAAGCGCCGGCGGTACGTTTCTTTCCGCCGTAGGCAAAAGCGCCGAAATATCCTCCGGCTCCAATGCCTCTGCCGCACTCTGCACCGCAAAGCAGCCGCGCGAGCGCATCGGGTCGCGCGTTACCAGCAGCACCAGTGGCGAAAACGCCCTTTGAACCGGCTGCGCATCCGGCGGGAAGGTGCCCCCAAGGCTGCACAGGCAAAAGCCGCGCCAGCTTCGAAATTCCAGATCGTTATACTCCATATAGCCTTCCTCCTGCCGGACGGATTCGCTCCAGACTTAAAAGATCGTTTGCAAGGTAATCTGATGCGGTTCGCGAGAAATCATACCGCAGCGCGTCTCCGCGATCCGGAAGCCGCGGATGCTCGACGGCCTCTCCCAGCCGCCGCAGCGTCAGCACCGTGTGAAAGCACCTTTGGTGCGCCTGCTCCAGCGCGCGGAGAATCGAAAGTGCATTAGAAAGCGCAGTGCGGCTCAGCGCACGGACGTCCGCCTCTGCGGCGTCCGTAAAGTGGCGCGGATAGAAATACGGGAGGATGAGGTTGATGGACGGCAGCATTCGCCCCTCCGTTTCCCTGCCGCTGACGGAATCGCCGCCCAGGAAGGGATATAAAAGGCTCTCCGTCGCCCAGTAATGCAGATTAGGAATGAAATATTCGCCGTCCACCTGCCGATGCTGCTCGCGCATCAGGTCGCGCCCCCTGCCGGATAGAATACCAACGATAATCCGGCTGATCTCCAGTCCCTCCTGCTCAAAAATTGGGTTCAGCTTACCGATGCGATAACCCTTATGCAGAAGATCGTCCACGAGAATAACCGGCCGACGGAAGGATTTGAGCGTCCGAACCTGCCCGGCAAGCGGGCTGTAGCCCGGATACTCCACCACGCGGAAGCTGCCGCCGTCCGGCGCGAAGCACTTATCCGCGTGCAGCGTCTTGGTCACGGTATCCGGCACGACCTCGCCGGACAGCGTCTTTCCATACGGCACGCAGAGATACTTCCCGCGCGCGCCCGGCGTCATTACGGGATTATACTGCCGCACACGCTCCATAAGCGCCTGATTGAGCAGCTCCGCGTCAAAGCACAGCAGCAGCTTGCCCGGATACAGCGCCGTGAGCGCCGTGCGCAGGCGCGGCCTTGCCTGCCGAATGGCATCGACGACCTCCTGCGCGTCGCGGTGCGGCGCCTTCATCCCCAAAAGCAGATCCTGGATCAGGATCATCGGTATGCGCATATCCACATAGTAAAGCCCGCAGACGTCCTCCACCTGCACAAAGCCGAGCTGCCGCAGCACGTCGTGCAGTGCCCCATGGCTGCCGCAGCGGCAGAGTGCATAGGTATGGTCGCTGCTGAGACTGCGCACCAGAAGCTCATTGAGGAGCATCCGCATATGCTCCCGCGAAGCGTTTGCCTGCACGCTGTCGAGCATCAAAAGCTTGCCGGAGGTAAGCCGCCGCACGCTGGAGCAGGCCTCCACGTCATGCAGCTCGTCATACAGTCCCGAAATGGTCACGCTATGGCAGCTTGCCGTTCCCACGGTCTGCTCCAATCGGCGAGAGCGCAGATAAACGCGGGTTCCGGCCTCCTCGTGCACCATTTTGAAGTAAAGATCCTGCGGCGCAAGCACCTTTTTGTTGATTGGGAATCGCAGATACAGGCCGTATTCATAGATATATGCCTGCACGATCGGATCCACCAGCGCCGAAATATCCAGGTTCTTATCAATCGCGTCGCGGATTTTTGTAGAGCTGACGTCCTCCATCTGCGCCGGGAGCGAAATGCTCAGCACCTTGCCGCGCAGTCTGGAGAGAAGCGCAGGATGCGCCGCATCCTCGGCGTTCGGACGGCGAATCACAATATGATTAAAATCAAGAACACCGTTTTCCGCATTGCCCTGATAGGCAGATGCGTGTAAAATCACATCACTTCCAACTACAAGATACACGTCTTTCCCCGGGAAGCAGGCACGCAGCGCCGCCAAATCCTCCGGCATGGCGATATTGATCGGCAGCTCGTCCGGATAAAGATACGCATCCCACTGGTCGGCAACGGACATTTTCACGATCTTTCGCCGCAAAAGCTTGGCGAGCGTCCGCTTGCTCCACGAAAACTCGTCTACCGCAAGATAGACCTCAAAGCCGCGCACGCGGATCTCCTCCACGATGCGCTTGTGTCCTGCCGAAAACGGATCGAATGTGCCGGGGAAAAATGCCACCGGCCTTGCAGGCGGGAAGGAAAGCTGCCCCTGCTCCACCGTATAATGCACGAGGAAGCGATAAAGATGGTTCAGCATAGCGGCGCGGTTAAAGAAGGTCAGCTGTCCCCGCATCGGCTCCGACAGAAGCGTTAACAGCTTTTTCAGTGTGCGGGTAAAGCAGTAAGCGCGAAGCTGCACCGGAAGCGTCTGCTCCGCGATCAGATCATGGCAAAGAACGCACAGCGCACTTTGGTGGATGGGCGCGTGATAATGCGCCACACCGACGAGAAGAAGCCCGAGACAGCGGTCGATCAGGGCACTTTCGTCCATCTGCAGCGACGCGATCAGACTGCCGAGTGCGCTCAGCGTGGGCCCCGCGGGCCGGAGGGTGCCGGAGCGCAGCAGCGTCTCCAGATAGTCCACCGCCTCGGCGACCTCCTTTTCCGGCAGGGTGCAGATTAGCTTGCCCAGATACGGCGGAATGAAGCGCGCGATCTGCTCCTGCCCGTTTTCCAGCTCACGAAGAAGATCCACCGTTATTTCGTTGCGCTGATCGACGGTTAAAAGCGCTGCAACCGACAAAAGCGCCTCGCCCGCATGCTCGCGCACCGGCAAATGCTCACTGACACACAAAAGATTGGATAGGTGCATCGCCGTGTGGAAGGCATTGACGGGATTGCGTTTTGCATCCTCGCACAGCATGTCGATCTGCACGATCTTGACGGTCCAATGCACCGCGTTTTTCAAATTGCTCAGGTAAAGGAGCGAAACATCCTGCGTCGGCTGCGCCTCCTGCGCGCCCAAAAGCTTCTCCCGCAGATAGGAAACCGCGGCCGCCTCCTGCGGGTGCGGCTTGACCGCCTCGCGCAGAAATTGCTCCCCGGCGCTGGCGCGAAGATGGGAAATGCAGCGCAGCGCAACGATCTGCCAGCGGTCGACGCCGCTTTGCAGCATACGCAGAAGCGGCGCCTCCGCCTGAGAAAACAGCTCCTTGGAGACCGCAGCAGGCGGAACGTGACACATCGCGTCAAACAGAACAAAGCAGTCCGTCTCCGGCAGGCCGTCAAAATGGGCGAACAGCGGCTGCGCAAGCTCCGCGGCAAGCTGCGGCTCGCAGCTTTCAAACAGGGATTCGCAGATCGCCTTGAGCGAATTGGAAATGCGCAGCGCGTGCTTATGGGCAAATTTATGATCCGGGTGCAGACATTGCAGCACATAGCTGTCCCAAAGCGCAACCGACTCGTCCAAAAGCGCCAGCATCGTGGGCGCCATTGCGGATTTCGGCGCGGCGGCAGGCAGCATTTTCCGGTACTTCGGGCCGCTGTTGGCCAGAAGCTGCCCCATGATATGCCCGGCGATCCGGCGAACATCGCCCTCCGGATTCGTCAGAAGCTCATAGAGGAAGGCCAGAAGCTTTTGCTTGCTGCTGCGGGACATATAGGTGCTGTACTCCTCAAACAGGCGCAGATAGGTGCGAATGCGCTGACTCGCCTTCTCGCCGCGCGCCTGCTCCAAAAGGAGGTCAAAGGAGGATTCCGTGCTGATGGTGTTCATCAGGCGGATATTATTCTCAAAGGTCAGATCGCGCAGCGCTCCAGCCGCTTCCTCCTGCGGCAGCAGCGCCGGATCCTGCCGGACAGGCGGCGCCATACTGCCGTCGTCGCGTACACCGCAATGCAGCAGGTAGCGTTCAAAATCACGCAGCTTGCTGTATACCATTTGATACCTACGGCGCTTTTCCGGCGTGACATCGGCAAGCTTGGACAGGATAATGGCATAGGCATCGGCCAGCGAGCAAATCCGCATCTGCTCCTTTCCGTCTTCCAGTCGGCCGCGCACGCGAAAATCTGCGTAAATCAGAAGCAGCGACTCTATGGTCAGGTTTTCAAACTCCAGGTCCCATGTGGAGTGATTCGCCGCGATATGCGCAATGCCCTCCATGTTTCGGTCGGCAAGCCATTGCCAGGTAAAATAGTAATGTAAATAAGGAATTCGCGCCGCGTCGTCTCCCCGACAGCCGAATTTCCCGATATCGTGCGAAAGCGCAGCCGCCGCCACGAGCGGCACATCCACCGGAAGGCCGGCCTTTCCTGCGGCAAGCGCCATCCGCACCGCCACATTGCGCACGCCGATCGTATGTGACGCGGCATCGAAGGGCATCAGCTCGCGGCTCATGCGCAGCGTAAGCAGAAAGTGCGTCTCTGCAATGGCCGCGCGGAATGTCGTATATTCTTCGCCAAGCCTTGTCGGCATCGTCTCGTCAAACGGCAAAAGATCGGTCATGGGATCGTAGGACGCTTCCTCCGCCGCGAGCAGCGCCTCCAGCGCGGCAATCAGCAGGGCAATTCCCTTCTGCGTCTTCGGCTCCGGCTTGCAATAGGCAGGATCCGGAAACAGGCCGTTCACCAGCGACCGATAGGCTGCGGATAAGAAGCCGTCCTCCGGCTCCGGCGCAAGCTGCGATAAGACGGGGCGGAAAATGTCCGCCGCCTGTCTGCAAAGCGCAGCGCGTGCAAACTCCGTTTCCTCCAGACGCCGCCTTGTTTCCTCCGTCAGCAGGACAGTCGGCAGCTTCCCCGCAAGTTTTTCCGACGAAAAGCGCATAGCTCTCGCTCCTTTTCTCGTAGTTCTCTTCTATTATAGCGGACGCGCACGCGCTGCACAATAACAAAATACGTTTTTCTTCCAAAGCCGCGCGCACCTTCCGTCTTTTTGCAGAAAAGCGCAAACCACCCTTGCTATTTGGGAAGAAAGTGCGTATAATAACTAAGATAATGGATTTTATGCCCCCTGTTGGCATTTTCGTGAAAGGAGGATTTTTTCATGTGCGAGCACTGCAAGGAAAAATTCTATATTACGACCCCGATTTACTACCCCTCTGACAAGCTGCATATCGGCCACACCTATTGCACGGTCGCAACCGACACCATGGCACGCTACAAGAGAATGCGCGGCTATGACGTTATGTTCCTTACGGGAACGGACGAGCACGGCATGAAGATCGAGACGAAGGCGCGCGAGGCCGGCATTACGCCGAAGGAATTTGTCGACCGTATCGTCTGCGGCGAGGGCGGCGTGCTGGATCTCTGGAAGCTGATGAACATCTCCTACGATCGCTTTCTGCGCACCACGGACGACTATCATGTGGAATCGATCCAGAAGATTTTCCGCAAGATGTATGAAAACGGCGACATTTACAAGGGTACTTATAAGGGAATGTACTGCACGCCCTGCGAGTCCTTCTGGACGGAAAGCCAGCTTGTCAACGGAAAATGTCCGGATTGCGGCCGCGAGGTGCATCCGGCGGAGGAGGAGGCCTATTTCTTCCGGCTTTCCAAGTACGCCGACCGCGTGCGCGACCTGCTGGAAAATACCGATTTCTTAGAGCCGCGCAGCCGCGTCAACGAAATGGTCAACAATTTCATTAAGCCGGGGCTTGAAGATCTGTGCGTATCGCGTACCTCCTTCACCTGGGGCGTTCCCGTGGATTTCGACCCGGGTCACGTTGTGTATGTTTGGGTTGACGCACTGTTCAACTACACGACCGCGCTGGGTCTTTATAACGAGCGCTATCACGATTACGAAAAGTTCTGGCCGGCTGACGTTCACTTCGTCGGGAAGGAGATCGTGCGCTTCCATTCCATCATCTGGCCCGCTATGCTGATGTCCATGAATATGCCGCTGCCGAAAAAGGTATTCGGCCACGGCTGGCTGCTTCTGGACGGCGGCAAGATGTCCAAGTCCAAGGGCAATGTTGTCGATCCCTACCTGCTGGCACAGCGCTACGGCGTGGACGCGCTGCGCTTCTTCTTACTGCGCAGCTTCCCCTTCGGCTCGGACGGCAACTTCTCCAACGAGCTGCTCATTCAGACGGTCAACACCGACCTTGCAAACGACCTCGGCAACCTGGTCTCCCGCACGGTCGCCATGGTGCAGAAATACTTCGGCGGCAAGCTCCCGCTTGTGCAGGAGGAAGATGCCGAAAAGGATGACGAGCTGATCACGATGGCCTGCGAGCTTTGCCGCCTCTACGAAGAGAAAATGGAGAGCTACGCCTTCCAGAACGCACTGGCGGAGATCTTCAAGGTCATTTCCCGCGCAAACAAGTATATCGACGAGAACGCGCCGTGGGTTCTTGCCAAGGACGAGGCAAAGCTGCCGCGTCTTGCCCGCGTGCTTTATAACCTTTTAGAGACGGTTCGTATCTGCGGCGGCATGCTTCTGCCCTTTATGCCCGCAACGGTGGAGGAGATCATGCGGCGGATCGGCGCCACGGACTACAGCTGGGCGTCGCTCGCCTTCTTCGGCACATTGGATCGGGACGCCGAGGTGCACGGCGGCGAGCCGCTGTTCCCGCGCATCGACGCTGAGAAGGAGCTTGCGGAGCTGGAGCGGATTCATCAGGAAAAGCTGCGCGCCGCGCTGCCTGCCATCGAGCTGGAGCCGCAGGCCGAGCCGGTCGCCTTTGACAGCTTCGCTGCCTGCGACCTGCGCGCCGTCAAGGTCAAGCACTGTGAGCGCGTCAAGAAATCCGAAAAGCTTCTTTGCTTCACGCTGGACGACGGCAGCGGTACGAATCGGCAGATCCTCTCCGGCATTGCCAAGTTCTATGCACCGGAGACGCTCATCGGCAAGACGCTGCTTGCGATCATCAATCTGCCGCCGCGCAAAATGATGGGCAAGGAAAGCTGCGGTATGCTGATTTCTGCCGTGCATAAGGAGCATGGCGACGAGGTTCTGAATCTTGTCCTGCTGGACGATAAGATCCCCGCCGGTGCAAAAATGGGCTGATTTTCCCATTTCTTGCGTTTCATATTGTAAATTCTCAGAAAACGCCGTGCCGGAGAAGTTCTGGCACGGCGCAGCGTGTCAAAAAACCTTTTTGACACGCTGGCAGGCTATCAAGAAAGTTCGGAATACAAGAAACTCGCGCCCGTAGGCGTACGTAGGTACGGTAGGGCGCGAGTTCCGAAGTAAGTCAAAACAATAAATATTTCCTTGTTTTTGAACTCAATTTATTTGAATTTTTCCATAAAATGAAATGGACTCGCTGAAAGAAAAATCGTCAAAATTGTTTTCCTGTTTTGACGGTTACGGACTTTATTGACAGTCTGACGCCGTGCCGGAGAAGTTCCGGCACGGCGTTTCGGCTGCCAAAGGACGCGTGCTTTTCTTACCGGAAGGCATGCGTTCTTTGACCGTCCTATGCAGGCAAATGCGCAATACGAAAAAGGGCAGCCGGGATGCTATCATACCGGCTGCCCTACAGCGTGTCAAAAAACCTTTTTGACACGCTGGCAGACTATCAAGAAAGTTCGGAATACGAGAAACTCGCGCCCGTAGGCGTACATAGGTACGGTAGGGCGCGAGTTCTGAAGTAAGTCAAAACAATGAATACTATCCTCGCTTTTAAGCTTAATTTGAATTTCTCCATAGAGTGAAGTGGATACGCTTAAAGTGAAAAACGCCAAAATTGTTTTCTCGTTTTGACGGTTACGGACTTTATTGACGGTCTGAAGAGCAGCCGGGATGCTATCATACCGGCTGCCCTAAATGCTTAAAGCGTCGTTGGCATCAATACGCCGTCAGATAATTCATATGCCCCATCATACTGGCTCCGCAGTGCGGGATTCGGCTTATGGCAAATGTGAAGAACCATTGCAGGCTCCTCCAACAGCAGTCGCTCTACCAGCTCCGCATTGCTTTGATCTAACGCCGATGTAACCTCATCCAACAGGTATACGGACGGCCGACCAACCATCGCACGCGCCAGAGCGACGCGCTGCCGCTCTCCGCCGGACAGCGTCTCCATCGTCTCCGGCGTCAGCTCCTGATCGTGATACCGTTTCAGGAGATACTCCAAATTCAATTTTTTGATCACATCCAAATAAATATCCTCGGAGATCGGGCGGCCCACGCAGATGTTATCCTTTAACGTGGCGCAGAAGAGATAGGGTTCCTGAAATACGGGGCAAACCTTTTCGTAGTATGCATGGTACGGATCCTTTTGATTTCGTGCTGATTATAAAGGATTTGCCCGCCATACTGAAGATCGCCGATTTGCGCGATCAGGCGAAGCAATGTCGATTTTCCGCTTCCGCTTTCCCCTGTGATCAGATACTTCCGCCCGGCCATAAAGTGCGCGCAGACATCCGTCAGAATGCTAAGACCCTCTACATGATAGGAATGATGATCCACAGACAGCTGCTCCAAGGCTTCGACACATTCCGTCCGGGGGCATCACATTCCGACTTTCTTTCGATCATGCTCTGATACTGTGCAAGGATCGGCAGAACCTCATTCCGCCCATGCCGCAGGTACGCCAGAACCTCGATCGGGGCGCTGATCACTTCCGCCAACTGGATCACTGCAACCAGACTGCCGACATCGATTTCCCTTTTCGAAATCAGATAGACGCCAAGGAGCAGGATCAGAACCGTTTTGGTCACCTGCAGCAAGGTCGTGATCCCCTGCGTTATTAGTTGGTACTTCAGCAATACCGTTTCGCTTCGCGCAATTCCATCGTCAGCGGAGCTGACGGACTCTGACGCATAGCTCTGGCAGCGATAGGCTTTCACAAGCCGCAAGCCGTCCAAAATCGATTGCAGCGTCGTATTATAGTTTGCCAGCACGCCGGAGTAGCGCTTTCTGGCGGCTCCGCCTTTTTCCCGCATCGTGTTGGGAAGAATAACGATAAGCAAGCTCACGCCCACGATCACAAGAGCCAATATCCAATGAATATAGAGCAGCGACAACGCAGAAAAAATAATAATGCTTGTGCATTTCACAATGTCAATGGTCCCCAGAAAATACTGCTCCGCCACATCCGGAATATCGTTGTTCACAAAGGACACAAAGGAAGAAATCTCCTCGCGCTTTGCACTGTCCTGTTCGGAAAACGCATGAAATGCCTTTTGGCGCATCTGCTTCTTCTGCCTTATTTTAAGCGTATTGCCCATATATTCATCCAGTTCTGCAAAGCAGAACTGAAAGAAGCTGATGAGCAGAAACACGCAGAGCAATATGGTGCGGTTGGCGGAATCCGTGACAACAGAAGTGATCAACCGACCGGAGATCGTAGGAATTGCCACACTGATTGCTGAGTAAATCATTCCAACGAGCAATGTCAGCAGGAAGAATTTTTTATTTTTATCCAAAAGCGAAAGGAAGTCTTTCATTTGAAACGTCTCCTCCTTATAGAGATCACTCTATCAAAAATAGTCGATGCCTTTGCTTCCTGTTCAGGATGCTCCGCACCCTCTCCCCATAGCATTTTATCATACCCGCAGCATGATTGGAAGTGTTTCATTCGGGTTTCGTATTCAGCATCTATGCAGGCGCGGATTTCTCATTTCCCAAGCTTCCTTACCGTCCGGGAAACAAGCAGCCCCCTGAACCCATCGCGCGCGCGGCCAGTTTCGCCGAAGGGGATGGATTCAGGGGGTTCTTTGTTATCTTTGTTCCTCGTGTCTGTTTTTTCTCCTCAGATGCTCCACGAGCATACTAACAACTGCAATATCCTGCTGTGTCAGTCCGGATACGTTTACCGTTGCGGTCACATCCACACCCAGAAGATAGTCCGTGGAGACGTGCAGCAACGCCGCAAGCTCGACAATATACTGTGTGGATGGGACGGAAATTCCCTGCTCCCACGCATTCACGCTGGAACGCGTAATGTTTAACCGCTTCGCCAGCTCCGACTGCGTCATTTCCCGCTGCTCGCGCAGCATCTTGATTCGTTCAGCAACCATGCCTACCCGCTCCTTTTTGCTTCTGTATGCATAGTAAACTTCCCAGATTGACATTTCATTATCATTTTGATGTTTATACTTGACAACTCAAAGATCTCCTGCTATAATTTCCACAGAAGGCAGCAGGGGGCGTTCCCTGCCCGCTGCCTAAAAATCCAAGTGTATAGGGGGCAGATTCATGGAAGCATCCTGCGCACAGTTTGCGGATCTTTTTGTCAGCCGTGAGGAGCGGTTGGTTGCCGTACTCGGCAATGATACTGCGCAAACCTTTTTCTCCACGGGTTCTCTTGCAGACGGCTTTGTCGTTTTGAGCAGCCGCCGCGTCTATTTTAGCGGCAGATGCCTGCTGCGTACCGGCAAGCGTTTTTCCACCATAAAAGAAGAGCGCATTGTCGATGTCGACAGCGTCACGGGCACAGGCTTCGTCCACGCCGACCCCATATGGAAGCGACTCGCCGCGATTACTTTACTTCTTGTAAGCTTGGCCAGCTTCGTTTATCTTATCTCCGGCAGTGGCGATCATGTGACTCTCGGCATTGTCGGTTTCCTTTCCCTTATCCTATCTTCCATTTTGTATCTATGGTATCAGGCGACAAAGCGCACCATTTTTGAAATTTCCTATGCCGGTGGCGGAATCGGCCTTGATTTGCGCTGGATCACCCCGGAGGAAGCGGACTTCTTCCAGAAAAACCTCTGCCTGACTCGCGACGCACTGGAGCGCGATCGCGGCGCAAATGTCACGCGCAAGAGCGGCGCATCGGAGCTCAACGAGCTGGCAAGCCTTTTGGCGAAAGGGCTAATCACCAGAGAAGAGTTTGATGTGCAAAAAGCCCGCCTTCTATAACCGCTGCACTTTGAACAAGCCGACCTTGACACGCGGTAAGTCCGAACCTCCGGCTGAGCCGGGAGCCTGGCCAGCCGGTTGACTGTCCGAAAAGAGCCTTTCCGCTCTTTCCCCATGGGTCTCCCCGAACCATTGCGTCGTCACTTTACCGAATTACGAAGAGAAGCCTTTTAAAGTATAACCCTCGGCCTTGCCGAGGGCATTCCTTCTATAAGAAAACGCAGATGCGCGGCAGCCGCCCCTTGGGGTAAGGCTGCCGCGCATCTGCGGTCTTGTCGTTATGCTTCCTCGATCAGCTTCCGGAACAGCGGCAGGCTTCTTTGAATCATGCCGTAGTCTACGCAGTAGCAGATGCGGAAATAGTCCGGGCAGCCGAAATCGTCTCCGGGAACGAGCAGCAGATCAAGCTGCTTTGCGCGTTCACTGAAGGTCTTTGCATTGCCGCCAGGCGCCTGAATGAAGAGATAGAACGCACCGTCCGGCTTTGCCATGGAGTAGCCCATGGCCGTCAGCTCCTGATAAAGGAGCGTCCGATTGCGGTCATAGGCCGCAAGATCCGGCGGACACTGCACGCACCGGGCAACGACTCGCTGCAGCAGAGACGGCGGGCAGACGTGCCCTGCCACACGCGCCGCCCCGGCAATCGCCGCAAACAGCGCCGCGCTGTCCGCCGCTGCATCCGGCACATAGACATAGCCGATGCGCTCGCCCGGCAGCGACAGCGACTTCGACCACGAATAGCACACGACCGTATCCCGATAAAGCTTCGGCACAAAGGGAACCGTTACGCCGCCGTAAACCAGTTCCCGATACGGCTCGTCGGCAATCAGATAGATAGGATGGCCGAACGCCTTTGCCTTTTCCTCGAGAAGCGCCGCAAGACGGCGCAGCGTCTGCTCCGTATAAACCGTGCCGGAGGGGTTGTTCGGCGAATTGATGATCACCGCCTGCGTGTGCTCATTCAGACAGTCGCGCAGCTCGTCAAAGCGAATTTGGAATTGCACCGTATCTGCGGGAACGACCGCAAGCTTACACCCGTTTTGCTCCACAAAGGGCTTATACTCCGGAAAGTACGGCGCGATGGCAACGATCTGCGCATCCGACACCGCCAGCGCGCGCACGACCGAAATCAGCGCAGGGGCGGCGCCGCAGGTAAAGAACAGGTTCTCCGGGCGCACGCCTGCGTCAAATCGTTGATTCAGATCCTCGGCGACCGCCTTTCTCACATCCATCGAGCCGGGCGCCGGTGTATATCCATGGACGGCAAGCGAGTCCTCCGTGCGCACGATTTCCTCAATTGCCGTGTTGACCTCCGGCGGCGCGGGAATGGACGGGTTGCCCAGTGAATAGTCAAAAACATTCTCGCGCCCGACCTCGCCTGCACGCTTTAACCCATACTCAAACAGCTCACGGATGCACGAACGCGCCGCGCCCAAGCCGTACATTTCCTGATTTATCATTGATTTTCCTCCTGTGAAGCAGCGTCTCTGCCCGCTTGGAACGCGCGCAGATTCAGCTCCAAAAACTTCGCGGGAACCGTCTCGCGCAGGGCGCGCTCCCAATCGACCTCATCCATTTTGAGTGCCTTTGTCATCGCGCCGAACAATACGACGTTCATACATTTGGTATTGCCAAGCTCCTTTGCGAGCGCCGCAGCATTCAGGCTATAGGTTTTGAAATGCGCCCGCATGGCTTCCAGACACCCCTGCGGATACTCGCACAAACCGGCTGCAATAGTGGAAGAAGCGACCGCATAGTCATTGATCACGGCAATCCCGTCCGGCTTCAGGAATTTGGCGTAGCGGACGGCCTCCATCCGCTCAAATGCCAGCAGCACATCCGCCGCTCCCTCGCCAATGACGGGGGAATAGACCTTCCTTCCCCAATGCACCTGCGTCGTAACGCTTCCGCCGCGCTGGCTCATGCCATGTACCTCGGACATCTTGACATCATAGCCCGCCTGCATCAGGCCGTTCACCAGCACGCGCGCAACAAACAGCGCGCCCTGCCCACCGACACCTGCCAAAAGTGCATGTTTCGTTTCCATGCGTCAAGCCTCCTTCTTTGTAATCGCGCCGACCGGGCAGACCTGCGCGCAGACCGTGCAGCCGACACAGAGATGCGGATCGATCGTAGAGTGCTTGCCCTGCATCATCACGGCGGGGCAGCCGACCTTCAGGCACTTCTTGCAGCCGATGCACTTGCTTTCCTCCACAACGCACTGCGCCTTCTCGCGCGGAATATCTTTGATCAGCAGGCACGGACGGCGGCAGACGATTGCAGAGGGAACCTCCGACCGGATCGCCTCCTGCACAGCCTGCTCCATGGCGCAGAGATCCTGTGGGTCAACCACGATCACCCGCGCAAAGCCGATTGCCTCCAGCACCCGCTCAATTTGAATTGCGGACGCCAGCTCTCCGGAGAGCGTTCTCCCGGTGCCGGGATTGTCCTGATGGCCGGTCATGCCGGTGATATGGTTATCCAGTACCACCGGGATCACATTGCCCCGGTTATAGAGGATCTCCGCCGCGCCGGTCATGCCGGAGTGGAAGAAGGTCGAGTCCCCCACAACGCCGAAGATTTTGTGACTGTCGTCGCCCGCCGCGGCGAGCGCCTTTGCCATGCCCATCGGCACCGTAAAGCCGCCGCCCATGCATACGACGGAATCCACCGCGTGCAGCGGCGCCGCGCAGCCAAGCGTATAGCAGCCGATATCCCCGCCGACAATAAACTCCTTGTGCTTTCCCATGGTATAAAAGAAGCCTCTATGCGGGCAGCCCGGGCAGAGCGCGGGCGGACGCGAAACGGCCTCTACGCCGACGTCCACGGTCACGGGCTTTTCGCCCCAAAGGCGCTCGCGCAAAAGCTGCGGATTCAGCTCGTAAAGGAGGCCCGTCAGCTCCTTGCCGATGCAGGCAATACCTGCGGCGCGGATCTGCTCCTCCATAACGGGATCCAGCTCTTCAATGACATAAAGCGTCTCGACCCTTTCCGCAAAGCTGCGGATCAGCTCCATCGGCAGCGGATTGGTCAGGCCGAGCTTGAGGAAAGAGGCGTCCTCCGGGAAAACCTCCTTGGCATACTGATACGACACGGAGGCGGTGACCACGCCGATGCGGCTGCCCGCCAGCTCCATGCGATTGAGCGGACTTGCCGCGCCGTATTCCTCCAGTCGGCGAAGCTTCTCCTCTAAGATCGGATGATTCTGATAAGCGAACGCCGGTGTACAGACGCGGCTGCGAATATCGCGCACGAACGGCGGGATCGGCTTTGTCTGCGGCTCGCCGAGCGTCAAAAGACTTTTGGAATGGCAGACCCGGGTCGTCATGCGGCACAGAACCGGCAGACCGAATTCCTCCGAAATTTCAAACGCCGCCTTCATGAAATCCAGACACTCCTGCGAATCGGACGGCTCCACCATGGGGAGCTTGGCAGCTCTTGCGTAGTGGCGATTGTCCTGCTCGTTCTGCGACGAATGCATGGCGGGATCATCCGCAGTGACAATGACCATGCCGGTTTTCACGCCGTTGTAGGCGGCGGTGAAGATGGGATCCGCCGCAACGTTGACGCCGACATGCTTCATGGCGCACAGGCTTCTTGCACCTGCCAGCGCCGCACCGTAGGCAACCTCGGCCGCGACCTTTTCGTTGGGTGCCCACTCGCAGTAGAGTACGCTGCCGTACTGCGGCAGATTCTCGAAAATCTCCGTGCTGGGGGTACCGGGATAAGCGGAGCAAACCTTGACTCCGGCCTCGAATGCGCCTCGCGCAGCGGCTTCGTTGCCGGACATCAGATGCTTCATGGCGATTCCACCTTTCGATATGATATTGAAAATTTTGTTTCTTGTCAAGCAGCGCTGCGGCTATGCCAGCAGGCATCCCAGCGCAATAGACGCAAGCTTGCTCTGCGCGCTGTCCGCGCGGGAGGTAAGCACGATCGGTACGCGTGCGCCAACGACAACGCCCGCATTTTTTGCGCCGGCAAAAAGAGTCAGCGCTTTTCCTACGCCGTTGCCCACCTCATAATTCGGCACGAGCAAAATATCCGCCTCGCCCGCGCAGGCAACGCCGTAATGCTTATGCCGCACGGCCTCCTTGGAAACGGCAAGATCCAGACCGACCGGGCCGTAAACCGTCATGCCGTAATCCCGCTGCCAGCGCGCATTCTGCGCGCAAAGCGCCTGTGCATCCAGATTCGAAGAGATTTTCGGATTCACGACCTCCGCGCCGCAGACGCAGGCGGCCGTCATCCGGCAATAGCCCAGACGCTGCAGCGCTTCCGCCGCATTTTGCAGGATCTGCTCCTTTTTTTCCAGCTCCGGGAAGGGATTGAGCCCACCGTCCGTCAGGCAGAACAGCTTATGCCCCGGCGGCTCGTAAAACATCAGGTGGCTCATCAGCCTTCCCTGCGAAATGCCGGTATCCCGCGCGAGAACCGCGCGCAGAAGCGTCGCCGTGCCGAGCAGCCCCTTCATCAAAAGGGCCGCGCGCCCCTCCCGGACGCAGGCCACCGCCATTTGCGCAGCCTCCTGCTCCTGCTGTGCCTGCAAAATCTCAAATTCCTCCGGCTGTGCGCCCGCACCCGGCAAAAGTGCGGCGATCTGCGCCGCGTCGCCGATCAGAATTGCCTCGGCAACGCCCGCGCGCTTTGCCTGCACGACCGCCGTAAGCACATCCTCATCCGCCGCGCAGGCAACGGCAACTGTTTTTTTCCCCTTACACTGCGCAGCCGCAGCAAGAATATCGTCAAATTTTTGAATTCTCATGGCATTTCCTCAATACTCCCGCACAGCTCCGCCGTGCAGGGCGTCCAGCGCGGCCTCGGCAAGCGCCCGCATTTCATGCTCGCCGGGCAGCCGAAGGATCGGCGCGATCCGCCCGACATATTCCGTAAGCGCCGCACACAGCCGGTCGGAATGCGCCATGCCGCCGGTGTAGACCACCGCATCTACCGAAAAGCGCAGCACCGCCGCCATCGCGCCGATGTCCTTTGCCAGCTGATAGGCAAAGGCGCGGAAAATCAGCGCCGCCTGCTCGTCGCCGCTCGCAGCGCGCCGCTCGACCTCGCGAAAATCCTTGGTGCCGAGATAGCTGTAAACGCCGGCAGCGCTTCCGAGAAGCGCCTTGATCTCCTGCTTGCTCCTGCCGGAGAAGCACAGGTTCACGACCGCGTTGACCGGCAGCGCGCCGCCGCGATCCATGCCCATTGCGCCGTCATCCTTGACATTGAACATATCCACGACGCGCCCGTGCGCATGCGCCGCCACGGAAACGCCGCCGCCAAGGTGCGCCACGATCAGGTTTACCTCTTCATACGCACGGCCGAGCTGCGCCGCAGCGTGCCGCGCCGTGCTTTTTTGATTGAGCGCATGGAAAAAGCTCTCGCGCTCCATCCCGGCAAAGCCGGAAACGCGGGCGACGTCCTGCAATTCGTCCACAGAAACGGGATCGGCAAAAAAGGCCGGGATGCCGACGGTGTCGCCCAGCTCCTTTGCAAGCACCACGCCAAGATTGGAAGCGTGCTCGCCATAGGGCGGCTGCTCCACGTCCCGCAGCACCCGCTCGGTAATCGCATAGGTTCCGGAGGGAATGTGGCGCAGCAGACCGCCTCTGCCGCAGACTGCCGCAAAATCTGCCATGGAATAGCCCGCCTCGGACAGCGCCTGCAGAATCAGCGTTTCCCGAAACGTTTTCTGCTCCACAACGCGCCCAAAAGCGGAAAGCTCCTTTGCGTCGTGCTCGATCGTGCGGCGAAAGCGTTCGCCGCCTTCGTCATATACCGCGATTTTTGTTGAAGTCGCGCCGGGGTTGAGAATCAGGACTTTCATACATATCTCCTAAATCAATGACCGAATTTGCGACATTTTTTTGTCACTTTAATTATACTTCCATCCTATGCCTGCGTCAATAGGCGAAAGAACCGAAAAAGCAGGGTGAATTTTGTTCCCTTACACAGTCTCACGCGCAAATCCCCGACAAAAGCCCCTGGACGCAGTGCGGCGATGCAAGAGAGATTGCCGCCCTTCGCGCCGCCGCACGGCGCTCCATACAAAACGGATATTGCCTTTCCAATCCTTCGTATTAAAACGCCCCGCCCGGTAAGCGACCTTCCTCAAAGGCGCGCCTGCCGGACGGGGTGTAACAAGGGAACTTTCAAAGCAAGCCGCCGCAGCGAACAGCAAAGCCCTTCCACCGGCTCGTCCGTGCGGACTGTGAGAAATTTCTCCCGGTGAATGCGCTTGCCAAATTCTGCGGTATTGCCTCAGAGTTCCCCTTATTCAACACAAATTGATTCAAATTGTCGGCCAAAAGGCCTTAGCCTCTGGCTCGCAGCTTGCGCAGTACCTCCTGAAAATCCTCGGGAAGCGCGCAGCAGAGCCGCATCTGCTCTCCGGTTCGCGGATGCACAAAGCGCAGCTCCCTTGCATGCAGACATTGCGTATCCATGCCCAGCTCCTTTTTCGGGTGGCCGTAGACCGTGTCGCCCAAAATCGGATGATTCTGATAGGCCATATGCACACGAATCTGGTGGGTACGCCCGGTCTCCAACCGGCAGCGGATATGCGTATAGTCCGGGTAGCGCGCAAGCACCTGAAAGTGCGTAATTGCCTCGCGTCCGCCCGGCACGACCGCCATTTTCTTCCGATCCACCGGATGCCGCCCGATCGGCGCGCAGATCGTCCCGCTGTCCTCGCGCACATTGCCGCAGACGATCGCCTCATAGGTGCGCGCCAGCGTGTGATCCTGCAGCTGCTCCGCCAGATGACGATGCGCGAAGTCGTTTTTCGCCACGATCAAAAGACCGGAGGTGTCCATATCGATCCGGTGAACGATGCCGGGGCGCTTCTCGCCGTTGATTCCGGAGAGCGATCCCCCGCAGTACGCGAGCAGCGCGTTGACCAGCGTTCCGTCGCTGTGGCCGGGTGCCGGGTGAACCACCATGCCCTTCGGCTTATTGATGACCAAAAGATCCTCGTCCTCATAAACGACATCCAGCGGGATATTCTCGGGACGGAGCTCCACCTCCTGCGCCTGCGGGATCGTCACGTCGAGACAGTCGCCCTCCGCAACGGCATCCTTTTTCCGAAGCGGCACGCTGGAACGCGTAACAAGTCCGGCGTCCAGCAGCCGCTGCGCCGCAGCCCGCGAGGTTTCCGGCAGCGCTTCCGCGAGAAAAACATCGGCGCGTGCATAGGCGCGCGCAGCCTTCACGATCATGCTTTCCGCCCTCCTGCATCCGGCCTTTCCGTCTTATGGAGGCCGAGCCAAAGCTCATACAGGCACAAGAGGAACACGCCGCAGGTGATAAAGCAGTCTGCAACATTGAAAACGGCAAAGTGCATAAATTCCAATTCGATCATATCCACAACGGAGCCATACACCACACGGTCGATCAGGTTGCCGATCGCGCCGCCGAGAATCGCCGCAAGGCAAAACAGCTCTGTCTTTTTCGTGAACACCTTTTTCCAAATCAGGACGGCAGCAAGCACGATGGCGGCAAGCGCGATCACGATGAAGAGCCAGCGTTGACCGGAGAGCATGGAAAACGCCGCGCCGTCATTACGGACATAGGTCAGATGCACGACCCGATCCAAAAGGCGAACGCAGCCTCCCTCCGCAATCTTCCGAACCGTTAGAATTTTTGTGAGCTGATCGAGCGCGACAACGCCGAGCGCAAACAGCCCAAGGCCAAGATAAAACATACATTGCCTCCCCGAGGAACCTCGGATTTCATAACATAAATAACATAAAATGAGACGCCGCAGGCTTTGCGGCGTCTCAGACTGTCCATTCACCCCGAAACCGCTAAGGCTTACGTCCTATCGTACCTTCGTACACAGGCGCGCGTCTTGCCTTCCGGGCTTTTTTTGCCTGTCCGCAGACTTTCTCCCGCCTTTATGCCGCAAGGTCTGCGTCCGGATAGGACGCAAGATCGTCCGGGAGCGTAACGGTGGTTCCGTTTACATCCGCCAGTGCATAGTGGAGCGTAAACGCCACGGCAATCTGCATTCCCTCAACGTCCGCGCTGGCCTTTACATCCATCTGCAGGCTGCTCAGCGACCCGTCCTTTGCAAAGGTCATGACAAGCGTCGGCTGCTCCAATGTAATTGCATACTGCGTGAGCGCATTCAGGATCGTGTCCTCATCCAGCTCCTCCGGCAGCGCAACGTCACCGCTGGAAATTGCCTGCTTCAGCTTCTCCAGCAGCTTATCGCCGGACAGCTGCAGCGTCAGCTCCTGCTTGCTGCCCTTGAGTACCTCGACCTTGCTGTCCTCGGCGATCTCATTGACCAGCGTCTCGGCAAATTTCCGCTGCTCCTCCTCATTGGTCGAGCTGCTCTGGCGGAACATATCCTGAAGCTGCGTCAAATCGTCCTCCGAAAGTGCTACCTTTTCCTTTTTGCCGCCCAGATCCACATAAATCACGCCGTCCTGGACATAGGCCGCAAGCGTCATGTTCTTATCCAGACCCGTCGCCATGGTAAGCAGTGCGGGAAGCTCCACATCGAGCGACGCCGCGGCGACGGGGCTGCCGGACTGAAGCGACGCGGCTTGGATCGTGCCGTCCAGCTTAAAATCCATCGACGTATTCTGGTTGCCCTGCGTAAGATCCACATTCAGCTCAAGTCCGAGCGTCATCTTGCCGCTGTCGACCGCAACGGCCTCCGCACCCGCGCCGCAGAGCAGATCAACCGGATCCTTTGCCTTCTCTTTTCCGCAGCCGCTCAAAAGCAGCGTCATCAGCAGCGCCGCGCACAGCAGCATACACAGTGTTTTTTTCATCCTTCATTACTCCTTTCGCCGTTTTGGCAATTCCAATTTACCATATCTGTACACATTTTGCAAGTGCTTTGCCCCGAAACGAAAAATGTCGGTTTTTTACCGAAATTTTTTCTTGACATTCTTAAAAATGTTGCTATGATATAGGTGTTGGCACTCAAAGGTATCGAGTGCTAAATCTCACCTGAAAGATGGCGTGTGCCATCGGGAAATATAAGGAGGTAACACATATGAAACTCACTCCGCTTGCAGACCGCGTTCTGCTCAAATCCGTTGAAGTTGCGGAAACCACCGCTTCCGGCATTATTCTTTCCACCGCAAACAAGGAAAAGCCCGTTGTTTCCGAAGTGATTGAGGTTGGCCCCGGCGGCCTCGTGGACGGCAAGGAAGTAACGATGGTCGTGAAGAAGGGCGACCATGTTATTACCGCAAAATACTCCGGCACGGAAGTAAAGCTGGACGGCGAGGAATATGCAATCGTCCGCCAGTCCGACATCTTAGCAATCGTAGAATAATTCCAAGGAGGCTGAATGATCATGGCAAAGCAGATTATTTTTGGCGAGGAAGCTCGCAGAAATTTGCAGAACGGTATTGACCGTCTGGCAGATACCGTAAAGGTTACGCTCGGTCCGAAGGGCCGCAATGTGGTTCTCGGCAAGAAATACGGCGCGCCGCTGATTACCAACGACGGCGTGACCATCGCAAAGGACATTGAATTAGAGGACGCTTTTGAGAACATGGGCGCACAGCTCGTGCGCGAGGTCGCCACAAAGACCAACGACGTTGCCGGCGACGGCACGACGACCGCTACCCTGCTGGCGCAGGCGATTGTCCGCGAGGGCATGAAGAACGTGACGGCCGGTGCAAACCCGATGGTTATGCGCAAGGGTATGCAGAAGGCGACCGAGGTTGCCGTAAAGGCGATCCAGTCTCATTCCGAGTCCATCAAGGGCAGCGACGACATTGCACGTGTCGGCGCGGTTTCCTCCGGCGACGAGGAGGTCGGCAAGCTGATTGCCGAGGCCATGGAGAAGGTCACCTCCTCCGGCGTCATCACCATTGAAGAGTCCAAGACCGCAGAAACCGGTCTGGAGGTCGTAGAAGGCATGCAGTTCGACCGCGGCTATATCTCCCCCTATATGGTCACCGATACCGACAAGATGGAAGCCATCATCGACGATCCGTATATTCTCATCACCGATAAGAAAATTTCCGCCATTCAGGAGATCCTGCCGGTTCTCGAGAAAATCGTGCAGGCCGGTAAGAAGATGGTCATCATTGCCGAGGACGTCGAGGGCGACGCACTGGCGACCCTGCTTGTCAACCGTCTGCGCGGCACCTTCACCTGCGTCTGCGTCAAGGCGCCCGGCTTCGGCGACCGCAGAAAGGAAATGCTCCGTGACATCGCCATTCTGACCGGCGGCACCTATGTTGCCTCCGATCTCAACATGGATCTGAAGGAAGTCGACGTTGCCGATCTCGGCCGCGCCCGTCAGATCAAGGTTTCCAAGGACACCACCACGATCGTGGACGGCTCCGGCGACGCAAAGGCCATTGCCGACCGCATCCATGAGATCAAGGCGTCCATCGCCGTCACGACCTCCGACTATGATCGCGAGAAGCTGCAGGAGCGTCTTGCAAAGCTGTCCGGCGGCGTTGCGGTCATCCGCGTCGGCGCACAGACCGAGGTTGCCATGAAGGAGCAGAAGCTCCGCATCGAGGACGCGCTCAACGCGACCCGCGCAGCGGTAGAAGAGGGCATCGTCGCCGGCGGCGGCACGGCCTATGTCAATGCAATTGACGATGTGGAAGCACTGGTTGAAACGCTCTCCGGCGACGAAAAGACCGGCGCAATGGTCATCGCCAAGGCACTGCAGGCGCCGATCCGCCAGATCGCCGAGAATGCAGGCGTCGACGGCTCCGTGATTTTTGAGAAGATTCGTTCCTCCGGCAAGATCGGCTATGGCTACGACGCTTACCATGAAACGTTCTGCGACATGATTCCGGCAGGCATCGTCGATCCGACCAAGGTCACGAGAACCGCTCTGGAGAACGCCGTTTCGATCTGCTCCTGCGTCCTGACGACGGAATCGCTCGTCTGCGACAAGCCGGATCCCGCTGCGGACGCTGCCATGGCAGCAGCTGCCGGCGGCGCAGCCGGCGGCATGGGCGGCATGTATTGATAAATCAATCAGTAAATTGTTTTCCTGCCGCACGCCGATGGCGTGCGGCAGGAAATTTTTCTATACGAATTCTCCATAAAACAAAACGGATCATCCGTTATATTCCGCTGCAAGGACGCTGTCATTTTTTTCTTATCCTCCCAAGCACAGCGGCAGCGCTGCAAGAAACCGTATAATACCGCTGGAACAGACGCGGCGATCTGCGCAAAACACGCAGATCGCCGCCGTTTTTATGACCTCGGCTATTTTCTTAATCCACACAGCATCCCGTCATGATCTCCAGAATCGTCCGGTCGGTCTGGCGCATTCCCTGCTGCGCAAGCACGCCGACGTTGCGGATGGTATTATCCACGCCCTTTGTCACAATACCGTCGCCGTCAAGGAATTCATGGTGATTCCGGTACATATGGTAGCCGAGGATTCCCGCCTCCACGCTTGCCGCGATTTTCGCCGCGCAGGACGGCTTTGCACCGTCGCAGATCGTCCCGCTCAGAATGGCGACCGCATTGACAATAGTATGCGCCACGGCGTCAAAGCTGCCATCCAGAAGATATGCGATCCCCGCACCCGCGCCGACCCCCGCGCTGATGGCACCGCAATAGGCGGACAGGCGGCCGATGCCCTTCTTCTGATCGATCGTGACAAGATTGGAGACCAAAAGCGCACGGTAGAGCCGTTCTCTGCTCGCGCCGATATGCTTTGCATAGCGCACGACGGGCAGGCAGGCCGTAATGCCCTGATTGCCCGAGCCGGAAAGAATGACCACCGGCTTCTCGCAGCCGCTCATGCGCGCGTCGCTTCCGGCCGCGGCCCATGCCTTTGCCTCGGTTGTAATATCGTTGGGATAATCCTTCCGCAGCACCGCACCGATGCCCGCGCCCCAAACGCCGCGCAGCCCCTCCTCGGCAATGGCGCTGTTGCAGGCGATCTGCCGTTCCAGAAGCGGCGCAAGCTCGTCCAACGGCGTGCTGTCCGCAAACGCCAGAATATCCGCGACGTTCAACACGCTTTTATCGGTCAGATTATCCTCCGGCGAATCCGTCAGCGGCTTCTGCAGCAGCACCTCGTCGCCATGCGACAGGTAGACCACGTTGCTGTGGTTGTTCGCAATATGTACCTGCGCGCGATCCGCGCCGTCCGTGCCGGTGAGCAGGATCTCGAGAAGCCGCGGCGAATTTGCGCAGACGATTTCCATCGGCGTTTCGGCGGCATATTGCCGAATTTCTTCATGCAGTGTCTCCGGGACATCGGAAATGACCTGAAGCTGCGCATCCGCCCGACCCGCGACGATCCCGGCTGCAATTGCGGTACAGATTCCCTTCTGTCCGCCGGTATTCGGAACGACCACACTCTTAACATTTTTGATAATATTCCCGGACACCTCCGCGCGAATGGCCGTCGGCCGACGTCCAAGCGCCTTGCGCAGAAGCGCTGCAGCGTAGGCAATCGCGATCGGCTCCGTGCAGCCGGTCGCCATGACCAGCTCTTCCCGCAAAATGGAGCAGTATGCCCGGTTGATTTCCGGCGTAAGCATAAGATGACCTCCTGATGCAATCGAACCATTGCATCGTTTGATTACATTGTAATATAAAACGGGGAACGCTTGAGAACCGCGAAATTTCATGCCCAAAGCCGTGCTCCTGCAAGCGCTCCGTAAGCCGCTTTGTTTTTTGTTGTTTAGCCCCACAAGGCCGAGAGCATCGGGATGACCTGCTTTTTGCGCGACATAACGCCGGGCAGGAAGAAGGTATTGTCCTTCGGCTCGACAGAAAACGCCTGCGCAATGATTTCCGGGTCGCCGATCCAGACAATCTGCGTGCCCTCCAGGAGCACGTCCGTCAGCATCAGCAGCATCAGGCTGTAGCCGCGCACCCGCATGGTGTTTTCCATAACCTCGAGGAATTCCGGCTTGCGCTTGAGCATCTGCGCCGAATTCACGCAGGTGATCTGGCTGACACCGAGATAATGCCCCGCAATGTGGAAATCCTTGAAATCCTGGAACAGGAGATCGGACACCGGCTTATCCTCCGAATACGAGGCGGAGAAAATGGCCTTGCCCAGATCCTCCAGCGATTCATTGGCAATGCGCGCCATGCGCTCGGCCATATCGCGGTCGCGCTGCGTGCAGGTCGGAGATTTGAACATGACGGTGTCCGAAACAATGGCCGCCGCCATCATGCCAGCCAGCTTTTCCGAGGGCATGAGTCCCTTCTCCTGATACATTCCGGCAATGATGGTCGTCGTACTGCCGACCGGTTCGTTTCGGAAATAGATGGGGTTTCCGGTCTGAATGTCGGCAAGGCGGTGATGGTCGATGATCTCCAGAATCTCCGCCTGCTCCAAGCCGGGAACCGACTGCGCCATTTCATTATGATCCACCAGCACTACGCGCTTACGGCGCGGTTTAATCAAATGAAAGCGCGAAAGCGTGCCGACAACATGTTCATTCTCGTCAAGGATGGGGTAGCAGCGGTAACGGCTCTTGGAGACGACCTCCTTCACATCGTCGATATAATCGGCGAGATGGAAGCACTCCAGATCCTCCGTGCGGCAAATGCGGCCAATGGGAACGGCCTGCGGAATGCGGCGCATGGCGCGATACGCATCGTAAGGCGTTGTAATGATACAGGTCTCCGTCTCGATCGAGCGCAGCTCCTCATCCAGCTCTGCCTGGCACAGAATCACACAGTTCACATTCAGCTCTAACGCGCGGCGGATCATATCCGGCTGGTGGCCACAGAGCACAATGGAATCCTTTTTGGAGAACAGCAGGTTCTGTCGGCTCTGCGGAAGCGCAATGGTAATTTCGCCGGAAATCGAATCGACCGGGTTGCCGCTTTCGTTCAAAAGCTTTCCTTCCAGCACGCTCAGAAGGTTAAAAACCGGTATCTCGCTGATATACGGCGTGGCAACCGACTCCATATCAAATGCCGCCACGTCGCCGGAGGTCAGCATTCCGTAAAGCGTGCCGTCCTCGTTGGCAACCGGAATCGCCGCAATGCGGGGATCCGTCTGCAGAATAGACCACGCGCGGTTCACCGTGAGCGCGCCGTTGAGCGCGGGCGGCGTATCATAATCCAAGTCGCGTACCTGCGTGCGCATGGTACGGATATGCAGCGGCGGCTGAAAGCCGAAACGATCGAGCACGATCTGCGTTTCATCGCTGACGTGACCAAGGCGCGCCGCAACATATTCGCGGTCGCCAAGGGAATTCCGCAGGGCGGCATAGGCCATAGCAGAAACAATGGAATCCGTGTCCGGATTGCGGTGCCCGGTCACATAGATAGCTTCCATGGTCAAACCTCCTTCTGTTCGACTGTGGCAAACAGCCGCAGCTTTTTCATAGCGTCGGCTGACGCTATCCTTATCGTACCCACTTTTTTGGCTTCTGTCAATCCCGACGCCGGAAATTGTGCTTTCGTTTTGCGATTTCGGCAGAATTCGGGCAAAAGAGAGCCCTTTTTCGTGCAGGGCAGGAAGCAGCCGCCCGCATTAAAACGGCTCCGCGTGCAGCGGCTTTCCGTCCACGACCTCCACGCAGTAGCCCGTTCCCGGAAGCGGCATCCAGTCGTACCGCGTTCCACCGAACCACTTTGCAAGCGCCTCCGCGATCACGCCGCCATGCGTCACGACGAGCGCATCCTCTCCGGCGTCCAAAATCGGCTGCAGCCCCTGCATCGCGCGCGCTACGAATTCCTCTCCGCTTTCCCCGCCGGGGCAGCGGTTTTTCTGATTGTCTCCCTCGCACCAGCGGCGGAAGCTCGGCACGTCCTTCAGTTCCTCATAGCTGTGCATTTCAAATTCGCCGAAGTTCATCTCGCGAAGTGCCGGAATTGCCGTGTGCGGTACGTCGCCGCAGACAATGCGCAGCGTTTCCTCCGTGCGGATCATACCGCTTGTATAATAGGCGGCGACCTTGGGCGGCTTCGGGCGGGCGGCAAGCTGCGCGCGCCCCTCCGGCAGCAGCGGCACCTCCGTCCAGCCGTAATACAGCTTCCGGACATTGCCCTCCGTCCTTCCGTGCCGCAAAAGATAAAGCTTCATTCGTCGTTCCCCTTTCGCCTGTCTATGGCTGTAATTGCTTCAAAAACTCCGGCAGGCCGCAGAAAATGCGTGCCACCACATCTGCCCGCGCAGCAAGCTGCTGCAAAAACGCGCCGTGACGCTCGCGCCACGCGCGCTCCTGCGCAGAAAGCGGCACAACACCGGAACCGATTTCGCGCGCGATCAAAACGGCATTTTCCCACATCGGCAAAAGCTCCGGCGTCTGCGCACGACGCGTATAGTCCTCTAAATGATAGTAGCAGCGCTTCCCCGGAATCGGCTCGCCGCATGCAAGGTCGCAGAGCATATCCTCCGTCAGTCCATAGTGCGCCTTTGCCCACTGCAGCTTTCCCTGATACGCGCCTCCGAGAATCAATATCATCGTCATCCTCCTAAAAGGCAAAGCGTCAAAAGTCCGAAAAGCTCCGAAAGGCTCAGCGCAAAGCCCGAAATATCGCCGGACATTCCACCGAGCTGACGCCTCCCATAGAAGGCAGCCAGCCAGTAAACCGCGCAGGCGACCAGTCCGGCCAGCGCGGATATTCCGCAGAGCGCCGCCGGAAGCAGCAGCGCGGCAAGTCCCAGAAGCACCGGCAGCACAAAACAGCCCGCGCCGACCGCGCGCACAGAGGCATACTGACTCGTATGCATCGGCCGAAGCGAGAGCACGGCCACAGCGGCGCAGGCACGGCTTACCACCGGGATCGCCGCAAGCGGCAGAAGCGGGAGCGTCGGCACAGAGAGAAATACGCTCCACTGGGCAAGCAGCAAAAGCGCCACGCATATCACGGAGAACGCGCCGCAATGCGAGTCCTTCAAAATGCGCTGCCGCTCCGGCAGATCCCGGCGAGACAGCACCGCATCGCAGACATCCATGTAACCGTCCAAATGGAGAAAGCCGGTCAGAAGCCACGGCAGCGCGGCAAGCAGCAGCGCCCGCAAGGGCAGCGGCACGCAAAAGCGCACAAGCGCATAGGCGGCAAGCGCCCAAATCGCGCCGACGACGATGCCCACCAGGGGCAGACACGCCGTCATATAGCCGCGTGCGCGCTCCTTCCAACGCTTCCACGGACAGGGGATCGCAAGAAACATACCCCATGCCATAAAGAAGCCGTAGATCCAATTCATTCTGCAAGTCTCCCCTTCCATAGATGCGGTATACCGGCCGTGACCTCACAGACCGTGTCGAACTCCCGTGCGACCGTCCTGCAGACCTCGGCAAGGCTGCGCCGATAACGCTCCGTTCCGCTGTCATAGCCGCCCGCGTCCCGCCATATATCGTCGCAGACGCAGACAAGGTTTTTTACCCGCGCAGAGAGCGTCAAAAGCGCCTGTGCCGTGCGCTCTCCCGCTCCGGTGTCTATTCTTCCGTCCGCGCCGAACATTTCGTTGGCCAAAAGCGCCGTTGCGCTGTCAAGCAGCACATTGGCATCCTGCGGCACACGCCCCGGCACATACAGGGGCGCGCGACCGCACTCTATGGTTTCAAAGCCCCAGCTCGCGCGGTCGGAAAGGTGCTTTTCGATCCGAAGCCGATCCTCCGCATCCACCGGCTCCATGGTCGCCCAATAATACATTGGTCTGCCGAACCCGCGCACAAGCCGCTGCGCAAGCATACTCTTTCCGCTTTTGCTTCCGCCAATCAGCAGTATTTTCATCGTTTTTCCACCGTAAATGCATCAATTTTCCGGATTTCCTCCAGATAGCCGTCCTGAATCGCCGCCTCCGCAAAGGTCGCCATCCCGTTCATGACGGCACAGGCGGCACGCATCACCTGAAACTGCAGAGGACAGCCGCTGCCCTCGCCCAGCCGCATATCCAGAAGCAGGCAGGGGCTGAGCGCCAGCTCGTCCGCCACAAGGCGGTAGCCCGGCTCGCAGGAGGCATGCGACAAGAACAGGACGTCCCGCACCCGGCTGCACAGCCGGACGGCGCACAGAGCGGCCACAATGGAAATCAAACCGTCCACAACAGCCGGAACGCGCAGCTTCGCACAGGCGAGAAACGCGCCGGTCATTGCCGCAAGATCCAGTCCCCCGACCTTGGCAAGGCAGTCCACGGGGTCTGCGGGATCCGGCTTGTGAAGTGCAAGTGCATCGCCAATGACGCGCAGCTTTTGGGAAAAGCCGTCGTCCGTCAGGCCGCCGCCGCGCCCCGTCACCGCGTTTACCGGCGCGCCCGTCAGCGCGCACAGCACGGCGGAGGAGGTCGTCGTATTGCCGATCCCCATTTCGCCGATGCCGATCGCCTGCATGCCGTCGCGCTTTGCCTGCGCGGCCTGCTCCATGCCGACCGCCATCGCCTGCAGAACCTCCTGCCGCGTCATGGCAGGCTCCCGCGCAAGGTTTCCGGTCCCCGCGCGCACCCGGCGGGAAATCAGCGCCTCGCAGTGCGGCCTTTGCGCCATGCCGACGTCCACCACGCGTATCTCGTCGCCAAAGCTGCGCGCCATGGAGGACATTCCCGTCAGCCCCTTCGTCATATTCACCGCCTGCGAGCAGGTAACGGACTGCGGCGCGCAGGAAACCCCCTCGGCAACCACGCCGTTATCCGCGGCAAACACCAGAATGCAGCGGCGGTCGACCGCATTTTTCACCATTCCGGTAACGCCCGCGAGCCGTATTGCAATTTCTTCCAATTTGCCGAGACTGCCCGGCGGCTTGGCAAGCGCTGCCTGCCGCCTTTGCGCCGCGTCCATCGCGACTCGGTCCGCACCGGGGATTTCCCGCAGATATGCCTGCAACTGTTCCTGTGTCATGCCCGTTCCTCCCAATAGCCCTGCGCGCGAAGCCAATCGAGCGATGCGGCGCAGTTTAGATTCTCCAGCGTCAGCGTCGCGTCGGGACAGCGCGTCAAAATAGCGTCCAAAACGCGGCGCATCGGGATGCTGCCCTGCCCGAGCGGGTCGTGCAGATCCTCGCCTCCCGCGTTATTGTGCAGGTGAACGTGACGCAAATACGGCTGCATTGCGTCGATCCATGCAAGCGGCGGCGTTTCGCTGACGCAGGTATTTGCGTGGCCGACATCCAGACAAAGTCCCAGCCGCGGATCGCCCACCTCCTGAACGATGCGCACGAGCAGCTCCGGTGACGGCTCCATGACATTTTCCAGCGCGATCGTCAAATCCTGCGGCGCAGACTGCAAAAAGCCCCGCCAGAAAAGGACCGACTGCTCCACATACCACTGCGGCGCATACACATGCGGAAGGAAGCCGCCGTGCACCACAATGCGGACAATGCCCAGCGAACGGGCAAGCGCGATGGTCTGCCGGTATCGCCGCGCCGCAATTTCCCGCACCAGCGGATCCACGGCACAGGGGCAAAGCTCCGCAAAGGGCGCATGCAGCCACAGGCGCTCCACACCCTCGCGCCGCTCATCTGCACGCGCCAGCGCCGACGCGTCCTCCATGCACGGCGCATAGCAGAAGTCTGCAAGCTCCAGCCCAAGTCGATATTTGCGTGCCAGCGCGGCGGCGGCGTCATCGATCGTGGAAAGATATAATTTTTCGGCAAGGCAGGTCGAATTCATCGAAAAATTCCTCGGCAAACGCGTTTTGCTCCGCGTTACGGCAAAGCAGGTTTCCATCCTTTTGATTTGCCCGTATTATAGCACATTCCCGTTCCGTTTTGTTGCCTTTTGCAAAAAATATCTCAGGCTGCGCGGATGAGCGCCGCAAGCGGCATAGGCAAAAAGCATCCGGCGCGTTTCAGCCGCATGGCATATCCGCGCGGCCAGCGCCATATGCTTTTGCAGGAGGGTTGTCTATGAAAAAGCGCTTCTATCTTGCCTTCGCCGTCGCCGCCCTGCTCGGCACGGCGCAGCATTTTCTCTATGATCTTTTTCCGAATCCGCTCACGGCAATTTTTGCGCCGGTCAACGAAAGCGTCTGGGAGCATCTGAAGCTTCTGTTTTATCCGACGCTGCTTGCCGGGCTGTTTCTCTCCTGGCACGCGCCGCTGCGCCAGCGCGTCTGGGGCGCTATCCTGCTTGCCGCACTCGCCCAACCGCTTTTCCTATTGGCGCTTTATTACCCCCTGCGCGCCGGCTTCGGCGTGGAGAGCGTCGCCATCGACATCCTGCTCTACTATGCCGCCATGGCCTTCGGCGGCGTGCTTGCCGAGCGGCTCTGCCGGAGCGGCGTCAGCCACCGGCTGGCCGGGATCGCGACGATGCTGGCCGGTCTCTATGCGGTCTGCCTGCTGCTTTTCACCTTCGCCGCGCCGAATCTGCCGATTTTCCTTGAAAATCCGGGTGAAATTCAGGAAAAAGCGCTTGACTTTTTTATGGCAGCGTGATAAAATGTTGAAGCTAAAAACAAAGAAGGAACGGTCACCCGTGCCTCACCTTTCGCCTCGGCAAAAAGGTTCATCATCGTGCGCCGCTGTTTTACGGCGGTCTTTGCGAGCGTTCGGGTGCTGTTTCGGCATCCGTTTTTTGTTATCTTTTATGGGAGGTGCTTACCATCGGCAAATTAGATTACCAGCTCAACGAAGAAATTCGCGACAAGGAAATCCGTGTGATCGGCGCAGACGGCGCAATGCTCGGCATTATGGCCGCAGATACGGCGCTGAAGCTCGCTGAGGAGCAGGAGCTCGACCTCGTCAAGATTTCGCCCAATGCGGTTCCGCCGGTCTGCAAAATTATGGACTACGGCCGCTTCCGCTTCGACCAGATGAAGAAGGAAAAGGAAGCCAAAAAGAACCAGCGCGTGGTCGAGATCAAAGAGGTTCGTATGTCCCCTGGCATCGATACAAATGATTTCAATGTCAAGATGCGGAGCGCTATGAAGTTCCTCGCAGACGGCAATCGCGTCAAGGTGACGGTTCGATTCCGCGGTCGCGAGATGGCGCACACCGATATCGGAGAGCAGCTTCTCATTCGCTTCGGCGAAGGATGCAGCGAGATCGCCGTGGTAGACAAGAAGCCCAAGCTCGACGGCAGACACATGATGATGTTCCTGTCGCCGAAGAAATAATCAAGCAAACGATACGGAAGGAGTACACCAATATGCCTAAGCTGAAAACCCATAGCGGTGCCAAGAAGAGATTCAACCTGACCAAGACCGGTAAGGTGAAGAGAGCGCACGCATTCAAGAGCCATATCCTCACGAAGAAGGACACCAAGCGCGGCCGTCGTCTGAGAAGCACGACCTACGCAGATGTCACCAACCAGGAAGCCATCAAGAAGATGATTCCTTACAAATAATTCGGAGGAGGAAGTAACAAATGGCAAGAGTAAAAGGCGCAATGATGACGCGCAAGAGAAGAAACAAGACCCTGAAGCTTGCAAAGTCCTACTGGGGTTCCAAGTCGAAGCACTTTAAGATGGCCAAGCAGGCTGTCAAGAAGTCCGGCGTTTATGCATACATCGGCCGCAAGCAGAAGAAGAGAGATTTCCGCAGCCTGTGGATCACCCGTATTTCTGCCGCAGTCAAGCCCTATGGCCTCAACTACAGCCGCTTCATGAACGGCCTCAAGAAGGCAAACGTCGAGCTGAACCGCAAGGCGCTGTCCGAAATGGCCATTAACGACGCCGAGGCCTTCAAGGCTGTCGTCGAGCTGGCAAAGAGCGCACTGTAATTTTTCCCAAACCCGCTTCCGCACGCGCCGCTTCGGCGGTGCCGCTGGAAGGCTATCAAGAAAGTTCGGAATACGAGTAACTCGCGCCCGTTGGCGTACATAAGTACGGTAGGGCGCGGGTTCCGAAGTAAGTCAAAATAATATATTTTATCAACTTTTTAAACCGTATTTGTTTGAAATTTTTCAAAAAACAGAATAGATGCGTTTCGCAAAGAAATCGCCAAAAATGTTTTCTCATTTTGACGGTTACGGACTTTATTGACAGCCTGAGCTGCCTCCCGGGATGGAAACCATCCCGGGAGGCAGTCTTTTTATTCTTATTCCCCGTTTGGGCAGCTATTTCTTCCGATTCTTTCTCTTTTGGGCATGCTTATGGACAAACATCATAAAGAAGCTTACCGACAGCAGGAGGCAGGAGTACCAAATCGACCGAACGCCGATCCGCCGCGTGACATAGGTGCCAAGACCCGCGCCGACGGCAAACAGGCCGATCACGCTGAAATAAGTCATTGCCTTGCGCAAAATGGCGCGGTCACGCTTGTATAGATAGGCACAGAGTGCCTCCATCCCGCTGCGCATATTACCGATGCACATCGTACTGGCATAGGCGTGCCCATGCACCTTATGAAAGGCCTGCACCTGAAGCGCGCAGACAAAGGAAACCAACGCGTTGGCAACGGCATCCAACTCATGTCCCAAAAAGCCGACGATCAGCAGCAGAACAATTTCCACAAGCAGAACAATTTGCCGCCAGTGAATTTTTTCGCAGTAGCGGTACCGGAAATGCACGGCCTCCGCCACGGCGGTTCCGAGCAGGAAGGCCAAAACCGGAACAAGATAGCGCAGTCCCAGCGCCCATTCGCCGGCAATCAGATGCGAGCTGAGCAGCACGATGTTTCCGGTCTGTGCATTGGCAAAGACACGCCCTCGAACGCAATAGGTATAGGCATCCTGAAAGCCGCCGGAGAGAATAATGCAGGCCGCCGCGCGCAGCGTATCGGACATTTGGAAGTGTTCATCGTGATGCATAGGAATTTCCTTTTCCAATTTGTTTTTTGTTTAGGGAAGCCGCGCCCCAGCGGCAGAGCTGGCGGCGGTAGAGCAGCAGTCCGACGCCCCCCGTTATGGTTTCGGCAATCGGGAATGCAATCCAGGTATAGGAAAGTCCGAGCTTTGAAAGCAGCCAGAAAATCGGCACAAGGCAGAAAATCTGACGCGTCATCGAAAGCAGCAGGCTGGTCATTCCGTCACCGATCGCCTGAAAGAAGACCGGCATCATCAGAGAAAATACGGCCGAGAAGAAGCTGCATCCGATGATCGGGAATGCGGTGCGCCCAATTCGGATCACATCCTTCGAATGGGAAAACAGGTGCATGAGCGGCTCCGGCAGCAGCAGGAAGCAGAACATACCGACCAGCATAAACGCCAGCGAGATCAGGATGGACTCCCGCATGGTTTCCCGACAGCGCGCATAGTTTTTCCGCGCCAGATTAAAGCTCAGCATCGGAACAATACAGGTCTGCAGTCCAAACAGCGGAATGAAGAAACAGCTCTGCGCCTTGTAGTATAAGCCTAAAACGGTGACCGCCGCATCGGAAAAGCCGGCGAGGATCATATTCAGCAGCACGATATACACCGTGTAAAGCATCTGCATCAGGATGGAGGAATACCCGTAGTAGTAGATCCTTCCTGCGTAATGCAGCATCTGCCGCAGACGCGGCGGCTTGCGGAAGCCGCGCACGCCTACCATGCACGCGGACACGATCTGCCCGAGTACGGTAGCGTAGGCCGCACCGGCGATCCCAAGCTCCGGGAACGGGCCTATGCCGAAAATCAGCAGCGGATCAAAAATCACATTTGTCACCGCGCCCGCAATTTGCGCCAGCATGGGAAGCAGCATATTCCCGCGCGACTGATGAATTTTTGACCAGCCGCCCTCCAAAAAGGTGCCGAGGCTGCCGACGCAGACGATGCTGCCGTAGGTAAAGGCCTGCCGAATCGCCTGCGGCTGCGTTGCGGAGGTGCGGATGTACGGCTTGAGGATCAGCATGGCAAACCCGGCAAACAGCGCCCAGGAAAGAACCGCCAGCACCGTCGCCGTTCCGGCGGCCGCGTCCGCGCTTTTCTCTTCATTCTTTGCATACTTCCGCGCCATATAGGTGTTGACACCGACGCCGGTTCCGACCGCCAGCGCAACAATAATCAGCTGCAAGGGATAGATCACCGTCACAGCGGTCAGTGCATCGTCCGAATAGCGCCCGACAAAAAAGCTGTCGACAATATTATAAAGCGCCTGAATGAGCTGCGCCAGCATAACGGGCGGCGCTATTTTCAGCAGGATTCTGTGAATGCTCACCGTACCGAAAAAATCGGGACGTACCTCCGCTTTCTTACTATTTTCTTCCATTTTCTAAAGAATTCGAAGCTCCTTCCTCGCCGTACCCAGAGCGTCTCTGATTCCATCCGTCATGGGAGGCGGCGAGAGATTTTCCAAGGCATGAAAAACTCGGAAATTCCGGTTTTTCATGCCGATAAATGAATGGCAAGGCTCCGGCAAAGCGTGCCGAGACAATGGCGCGGTGCCTTAGAATTTGACGCCGCGCACCACGTCCAGCACAAAGGCCGTAACGCCGCCGACCTGCGCCTGCACCGGAAGCGTCGGCACGCCCGCGGCCGTCCCGACCGGATAATGCGCAGATTCCAGCCGCGCACCGCCGTGTTTTTTCAAGATGGCCAGCGCAGCATCGACACGCGCGGCCTCCAGACCGATGAGCAGCGTCACGCTGCGCTTACGCAGAAAGCCGCCGCTTGAGGCAAGAACCGTCACGCAATAGCCGCTGCGGTTCAAATCCTGAATGGCGTCCGCAGAATCATCGCCGGACAAAACGGCAAAAATCATTTTATCGCAAGAAATTTCCATAAAGCACTCCTTCTGCTGTCTGCGTCGGCCAAATGGCCACGGGAGCCGGGGCGACGTGCATCGATCAGCGTTTTCGTTCCTCAGCTGCCCGCACGGGAACACGTCCGTGCGGCCGTGGAAATAAGTTAGGGCGGTTTTGAAACCGCCCCAGACTGCCAAGAGAGTCCGTAACCGTCAAAACAGAAAAACACGTTTGACGCTTTCATTTCTAATGTGTTTATGCTTCTTTCGGTTTCGGGATTCCTCCAAATGCAGTTAAAATGGAATTCTATTTATTTTTGACGATTTATCTTTGCAGAATTCCACGGGTATCGTGCAGAACGCCGCGCGGACACTTGACCACGCACATACCGCACGAAAGGCACTTCTCCTCATCGATCTGTGCCAGATTCTCCCGTACCTGCGCTGCGCCGCTTGGGCAAACTCTCTCGCAAATGCCGCAGCCGATGCAGCTTGCACTGCAAACCGTCCTTGCACCCTGCTTCGTCACCGGATCGACAGCCTTGTCGCGGTTGGAGCATCGCACCTCCACGAACACCATGCGGTCGCGCAGACGAATCACGCCGCGCGGGCAGACTCTCGTGCACTTTCCGCAGCCGATGCACTTCTCCGCATCCACCTGCGCAATGCCGTTGTCGCCGATTTTCAGCGCGCCGAACTTGCAGGCCGCGACGCAGGAGTCGCAGCCGAGACAGCCATACGTACATTCGAGCGGGCCTCCCTCGCACAGAGCCATTGCCTGCTCACAGGACTCCGCCGTATATTCCATTTTCTTCTTAGCGTTGCAGCCGCCGTTGCAATAAACGCAGGCGACCAGCTTAGGGGTTACCTTTCCTGCCATATTCGGAAGCTCCTTTCCGCGTTACGCGTTCTTATCATAGGGCGTATGCGCCAGTGGGAGCGCATAGCGGCGCTCGCCGTCCGCCCGGAAATAGGCGTCGGCAATCGCGGGCGCCGTCGGGATCGAGGTGATCTCGCCGATGCCGATTGCGCCGCAGGCGACATTCAGCCCCGGCTTGTCCACCACGATCGCCTCGATCTCCGGGATCTCATGGCAGCGGAACAAACCAAGCTGACCATACTTTTCAATTGGCTTGCAGTTGTCGTCGATCGGGTACTGCTCCTGCAGCGCATAGCCCATGGACATCACGACACCGCCCTCGATCTGTCCCTCGCAGGACAGGGGGTTGACCGCCTTGCCCACATCATGCGCCGCAATGATTTTTTCCAGCTTTTTGGTCTTGGGATTCACAATGGCCACCTGTGTGGCGTAGCCGTAAGCCACATGGGAAACCGGATGCGGCACATTCGCGCCCAACGGATCGGTTTTGGCCAGATACTCGCCGTAAAACTTCTGTCCGATCAGGTCGCCAAGCGTCTTTCCCTGCTTTGCCTCCATCAGCCGTTCGCAGGCTCGGCGGCAGGCCTCGCCCGTGACCAGCGTCTGGCGTGAGCCGGAGGTATCGCCGGAATCCGGTGCGATCCAGGTATTGGAGCGTTCATAGACAATATCGCTGCGGCAAAGATCCGTATTGCTCACGATCATCTGCACCAGCACCGTTCCAAGCCCCTGGCCGATGCAGGATGCGCCCGTGTAGATATGGAGCTTTTTATCCTCCTCCACGATCAGCTTGCAGCGCCCCCAGTCCGGAATGCCGACGCCGACGCCGGCGTTTTTCATCGCGCAGGCGAGGCCGACCGGCTTTCCCGCCTTCCACGCGGCCTCATATTCCTCACGCACCGCCTCCAGCGTTTCCACCAGACCGGTGGATTCATCCACGATCTGTCCGTTCGGCAGCACGCCGCCGGGACGAATCGCGTTGCGGTAACGAATCTCCCACGGACTGATGCCGACCTTATCGGCCATCATGTTGAGGAGCGTTTCGGTTGCAAAGCAGGTCTGCGTCACGCCGAAGCCCCGGAATGCGCCCGCGGGCGGATTGTTCGTATAAAATGCCTTGCCTTCAATTTCAAAATTCTCATAGGCATAGGGGCCTGCGGCATGGGTGCAGGCGCGCTCCAGCACCGGGCCGCCCAGAGAAGCAAACGCGCCGGTATCCGACTTGCAGCTTGCCTTCACGCCCTGAATGATGCCGTTTTCGTCGCAGCCCATGGTAAAGTCCATTTCAAAATGATGCCGCTTGGGGTGAATGAGCAGCGATTCCGGGCGCGACAGCTTCACCTTGACCGCGCGGCCGGTACAGTAAGCCGCGAGCACCGCATGGTGCTGCACGGACATATCCTCCTTGCCGCCAAAGCCGCCGCCCACCAGTGCGTTCTGCACCTTGATGTTTTTCGTTCCGAGCATCAGGCTGCATTCGTGCAGCGTCGTATGCGCAGACTGATCGGTCGAATAGAGGAAAATGCAGCCGTCGTCCTGCCGATAGGCCACGGCGCACTCCGGCTCTAAAAACGCGTGCTCCGTCCACGGTGTCTCAAAGTGGTGCGTGATCACATATTTGGAACGCGCGATCGCAGCGGCGGCGTCCCCGCGGGAAACGTGCTTATACGCCTGAAGATTGCTCTCCTCCTCGTCGAAAACACGCGGTGCATTTTCCGCCTCGGCCTCCGCGATCGTATGGACATGCGGCAGAACCTCGTATTCGATCCGAACGAGCTTCTTTGCCTTCTCCAGCGTAGGGATATCCTCTGCGACCACAAGCGCAATGGCATCGCCCAGATAATGCGTCAGGCCGCCGACCGGGATCAGCGTATACTGGTCATGCTTGAGATGGCCGATCTTATTTTCGCCGGGAATATCCTCCGCCGTCAATACCGCCACAACACCGGGCAGCCTCCGCGCGGCGGACGCATCGATGGAAAGCACGCGCGCACGAGGATACTTGCTGCGCACCGCCGACGCATGGCACATATTTTCAAGATAAATATCGTCCGGGTATTTTCCGGTGCCGAGCACCTTCTCCTCCGCGTCCAGGCGCTGCACGCGGGAGCCGATTTTCCAATCGTCGTTTGACGGCGCCGGAATTTCGCCGCCTTCGAGCTTCAGCCTTGCGGCGAGCCGAACGGCCGCAATGATCTTCACATAGCCGGTGCAGCGGCAATAATTGTTGCGCAGCGCATATTTTATCTCGCGCTCCGTCGGCTCCGGCACTTTGTCAAGAAGTCCCTTCGCGCAGAGCACCATGCCCGGAATGCAGAAGCCGCACTGCACGGCGCCCGCCTCTGCAAAGGCGTAGGTATAAAGCTTTTTCTCATAATCACTCAGACCCTCGACCGTCAAAACCTGCCGTCCCTCCAGCGCGTCGGTATCCGGCACGCAGGCGCGGAAGGCCACGCCGTCGATCAGAACGGTGCACGCGCCGCACGCGCCCTCGCTGCAGCCGTCCTTGACGGAGGTAAGCCGCAGCTCGTCGCGCAGATAGCGCAGGAGCTTTTGATTCTTCTGTACTTCCACAGCCTTGCCGTTGACAAAAAATCGAGCCATAATGAAAACCCCTTCGGAAAAGCTGTGCAGCGTGGTATCTTCCGCCGCACGCAGAAGCGTATACTTCTCAGAGTTACGACTTGATTATACTATACAAGACGGATTTGTTCAAGAACGACCTGCAAATTTGTTAGATTTGCCAAAAATACGCCCTGCTTTCTTGTGGGATTCACAGGCCCTGTTCGCCACTGCGGAACGCCATCCTCTGTACCCGGCTCCCGCGCAGTTCACGTGCCCTCCGCTTCAAAAAGTTTTTCCTCCCGCGGGTTTTTGTCCGGCTTTCAACTCGACAAACCATTTTTCTTGTGCTATAATATAATTAAATTAGAGTTTTCGTCTCACGGACGATCGGAGGAATGCACGATGCGCAAAACCCGTCTTTTGATTTTACTGCTTTGCACGGTGCTGCTGCTCAGCCTTCTGAGCGGCTGCTTTCTGCGGCGCGAAAAGAAAAGGGAAACGGCCGCCTATATGCATCCGGCCGAGCAGTATGTGATCGCCCTGCAGAACAACGACTATGCCGTTCTGAAAAGCGCCGTTCCTCTTGCCGTTCTGCTCAATTCGGGCCTTGGCTCTGAGGAGCTTGACGCCCGCAGCCGCAATATGCGTGCCAAGTATGGCGACGATTTAAAAATCACCATAGCGGAAACCGACAGCTATCCCCTTTCGGACGAGCTGCTGAAGGAATTCACCGATTATCTGCGTGAGGAATATCAGTTTAACGCCAACATCACGGAGGCCTATCTGATCTCCGGCTATCTGACCCTGTCCGGCAGCCTGAAGAAAGAGAATTCAGCGGGCTACTTCGTCTCCTACTGCATTGCGGGAACCTGGTATCTGGACGTCGACGCTTACAACGCGCTGGCCGATCTGCGCACCCTGATTCAAAAATAACGAGGAAACGCCTTTATGGAAGAATACCGCTTTTATGCACTGCTGTCCCGAATGCGTTATATTACGCGCTGGGGACTGATGCGCAATACCTTTTCCGAGAATATTCAGGAGCATAGCCACATGGTGGCGGTGCTCGCGCATGCGCTGGCGCTGATACGCCGCGACATTCTGGGCTTGGACGCCGATCCGGAGCGCTGCGCAACGGCCGCGCTGTTTCACGATGCATCCGAGATCCTGACCGGCGACCTCCCTACACCCATTAAGTATTACAATCCCGACATTAAGGCCGCCTACAAGCAGGTAGAGCGCATCAGCGGCGAGAAGCTCCTGCAGCTGCTCCCTGAGGCATTGCAGGAGAGCTACGCTCCCTATCTGTTTGAAAGCGACCCCGTCATAAATCCCATCGTGAAGGCCGCCGATAAGCTCTCTGCGCACATCAAGTGCATTGAAGAGCTAAAGGCCGGAAATCAGGAGTTTGCCTCCGCCGCCGAGCAAACGCGGCGCGCGCTGGAGAAAATGCATTTGCCGGAGCTGGACTGGTTTCTTGCACATTGCTTAGACGCTTTCCGAAAAAATCTGGACGAATTGGAATAGGAGGAAGATACAACCATGGCAAAGAAAAAGCAGAACGATATCATCTGGCAGGATCGCAAGCGCTGGCTTGGCCTTCCCTGGACCTTCACACGCTACAGCGCCGATAACAATCGGCTGTATGTGCGCAAGGGCTTCTTCCATACGCATACGACGGAGCTGCTTTTATACCGCGTTTTAGACATCAGCTCCTCGCGGACGCTCGGGCAAAAGCTGTGTGGCGTCGGCACGGTCAGCCTGTATGCCGCCGACCGCTCGGACACCCGGCTGGATCTGGTCAACATCCGGCATTGCGAGGAGGTTCGCCGCTTTTTCAGCGAAATTACGGAGCAGCGGCGCAATGAAAAGGGCATCACCGGCCGTGAGATTTACGGCAGCAGTAGCGTAACGCTGGCCTCAGACTTTGCCGATATTGATGGAGACGGCGTGCCGGATCGGCTGGACTAACACGCGATTTCATTTTTCCGGCCGTCATACAAAAACGCATTTCAGGCGCGGCATTTCGAACCGGTGCTGACGCAATTCCCCCCGGCCTTTTTACGCCGGGGGAACTTTTATTAGGACGTCTTTGCCTGCCGCGCAGCGCATAACCTATGTGCTGCCGCCGCTGCGGGATGTCCGCATAATGCCGTGCTTCCGATGAATTTTTCACGCAGCCCGGCTGCATTTTGTGCTTTTGTTCTCCCACGATTCCGGGCTCCACTGGACTTTTGCGGCAAGGAATGGTTTGCCCCCGATATTTTTTTAGAAAAAATTGCAGAATTCGTCGATGGTGAACACATTCCCCAGTTTTCACTTGCATTCCGCAGAATTTATGCTATACTGAATTCAGAAAGTTTCTTATGAAATTTTCTTCATTCTTTTCTTCTTTTCTTTTTTCTCTATCCTTTCTTTTTTCGCAAAACCCCTTATTCCGGCGGGCGTCGGATCGGCTGATCTCAGCCCTCCGCAGTCCGATGCCCCGCCGGACCCCCTAAATTAGACTTTTTCCCGCAGAACTCGCTTCTGCGGCATTTTTATAGTAGTGCAATTCTCGAACTGCGTTCACGATAGACGAAAGGATGATCGATCATGGCTACTCAGGGACGCCGCGTCCATTCCATTGAAAAAGCCATTTTTCTGCTTGACTGCTTTCTGAAGGAGCGCCGTGCGCTCTCTCTCACAGAGCTGATGAAGATGACCGGCTGGCCGAAAAGCACCATTCACGGAATGCTGGCCTCCATGCTGGACAGCGCCGTGATCGAGCAGAACCCGGCAGATGGCAAATACCGCTTGGGCTACCACCTCTTTGAGCTTGGCAGCGCCGTACATACCGCATGGGACATCGGCGCCCTAGCGCGCCCCCGTCTTCTGCATATTGTGGCAACGGTCAACGAATCCGCCTATCTGGCGCGCCTTTCCGGCGATGAGCTGCTTTTGACGGACTGTGCCGAGCCGCATTCCGGCTTCCGTGTTTCCTCCGAGGTAGGAAGCAAGCTACCCCTGCACTGCTCCTCGCAGGGCAAGGCGATTCTCTCCACGAAGAGCGCCTCCGAGGTGCGCGGGCTGCTGCGGCGCAGCGGGATGCCCGCCTTTACGCCGCAGACAGCGACCACGCCCGACCTGCTTCTTGAAGAGCTGGCTCTCGTTCGGGAACGGGGCTATGCTGAGGAAACCGAGGAATACCGCGCCGGGCTCTGCTCGGTAGCTGCCCCGATCTTTAACCGCGACGGCGCCTGCGAGTTCGCCCTTGGCATCGTCGGCGTTGCCGTCTCCGCGCAGGATGCGCGAAATCGTGCCATTGTTGAGGTCAAGGACGCAGCGCGGGAAATCTCCTATGAATTGGGCTGGCGGCTGTAACGCACCGTCCCCATACCGCCAAATCATAACCCTATACGGGCAAGCTGCCGCCGAACCCGTTTGAGCGCAGCCTCCGATCACGCCGAAAAGGCCTCCAATTCACACTCTGCGAATTGGAGGCCCTCAGACTGTCAATAAAGTCCGTAACCGTCAAAACAAGAGAACAAATTTTTTGATTTTCACTTTCGTCGCGTCCATTTCACTTTAAGGAAAAATTCAAATAAATTAAGTTAAAAACGAAAATTATATTTATTGTTTTGACTTACTTCGGAACTCGCACCCTACCGTACCTTTGTACGGCGACGGGCGCGAGTTACTCGTATTCCGAACTTTCTTGATCGTCCGCCAGCGTGTCAAAAAGGTTTTTTGACACGCTGAGGCCTCCAATTCACACTCTGCGAATTGGAGGCCCTTTCTATTCCTTTATGGCATTTTGTGCTTTCCGCGCCGCGCTCCGGCGGCAGAATCCCGCCGTCCGTTCCTGCGGCTCCCGGCAGCACTGCTATACTGCCTTTTCCTCCGGCTTCGGGAAGTGCAGACGAATCGTCGTTCCCTTCCCCGGCTCGCTTTGCAGCTCGATCCGGCCGTGATGATACTGCACGGCATGCTTCACAATGGAAAGCCCCAGTCCCGTGCCGCCGGATGCCTTGGAGTGGCTCTTATCCACGCGATAAAAGCGCTCAAAGATTCGACTCTGATGTGCCTGCGGAATGCCGATGCCGGTATCCTTCACCGTGACCGTCTCGCCGTGCTCATCGGAGGCGACGCGCACCCAGACGCTGCCGCCCTCCACATTATAGCGAATGGCATTATCGCAGAGGTTATAGATCACCTCGTACAGCAGCCGACGCACGCCCTGCAGGCAGGAGGAGTCGCCCTCCACCTGGAGGCTGACCTCATACTTTTCCGCCTGCGCCTGCAGATCGTTCGCCGCCTCCTTCGCCACCTCGAGCAAATCCACCCGCTCAAGCGGAAGCTGCGCGCCCTCGTCAAGCTGCGACAAGCGAATAATATCCCCAATCAGCGTCACGAGCCGCTGCGCCTCCGACCGAATGTGCCCAATAAAGCGCGGCATATCCTCCGGCTTTACAAGGCCGTTTTCAATCAGCTCCGCGCTGCCGATGATGCCCTGCAGCGGAGTTTTCAGTTCATGCGAGACATTGGCCGTAAACTCACGGCGGTTTTGCTCGGCATTTTCCTGTTCCGTGACGTCAAAGGCCAAAATGACCGCGCCGATCGTCTCCCCGCCGGAGGTAATGCGGCTGATGTCAAATTGATACGTCTTGCCGTCGCGCGATGCCTTGCGCACGCTGTGTCCCTCCTGCATGGCGCAGCCAATGGCCGCGCTCATCTCCGGATTGCGGTCCACGGTCAGGAAATCCTGTCCCTCGCAGTCGCCCGCTGCGCCGAACAGCGCGCAGGCGGCGGGATTCATGCTCAAAACACGGCCGCGATTATCCAGCAGCACCAGCCCCTCCGCCATGCTGCCCGTAATCTGGGCGAATTCATCCGTGCGCAGCCGCAGCTCCTGCAGCTGCGAGGCAATCTGCAAATGCTGCCGGTTGATGCGGTTGAGCAGCGGCGACAGCTCCTCATAGGCCTCGTTCTCCAGAGGATGCTCCAGATCCAACTGATTGAGCGGCTCCACAATGCGCTTGGACAGACGCCCTGCCAGCACGAAGCTCAGAATCAGCGCCACGATCAGCACCACCACGATGGGCTGCAGCATGCCAAGCAGCAATAGCGCCACGGTTTCCCGGCTGACGGAAATACGAAGCACCGTTCCGTCCCCCAGCCGCTGCGCATAATACATGGTCTTTTCCATCAGCGTCGCGGAATACCGCGTACTATGTCCCTCACCCTGCTCCAGCGCCGTGCGGATCTCTGCGCGGCCCACATGGTTTTCCATGGAAGCGGCGTCCGTTCTCGTATCGTAGAGTACGGTGCCGTCGGCAGCGACCCACGTCAGGCGATAGCGGGAGGAGGAAAGCCTTTGCAGATAATCTGCACCGCGCTCCTCGACGCCGGCTGCGGCAATGCTCAGCTCATCTTGAATCTGCGCCTCCTGCACGCCGCCGAAGAAGCTGTAAAGACTGCTTAAAATCAGCGCCAGACTGGTCAGCAGCACAATGGCGGCCGCAAGCAGAATCGAGCGAAAAATCTTTCTGGTCATTCGCTTACCTCCAGCCGATACCCGACGCCGCGCACCGTCTCGATCCACTCACCGTAGCGCCCCAGCTTCTGCCGCAGCGTGCGGATGTGCATATCGATCGTGCGGGTCTCGCCGAGATACTCCGAGCCCCAGACCCGCTCCATCAGCTGCTCGCGCGTGAACACCCGCCCGGGGTGCGCCAAAAACAGACGCAGAAGCTCAAATTCCTTATAGGTCAGACTGACGCGTTCGCCGTCCGCCGTCACGGTATGTTCGTCCAGATTTACAATCAGCTCACCGGTTTTCAGAAGATGCTGCACCTGCTTCGGATTGCAGCGCCGCAGCACCGCCTTCACGCAGGACACCAGCTCCATCACGCCGAAGGGCTTGGCAAGGTAATAATCCGCGCCGAGATCCAGCCCCTGAATTTTATCGTATTCCGTTCCCTTGGCCGTAGCCATTACGACAGGGATCGCGCACAACGACTCGCTGGCGCGCATCCGGCGCAGCAGCTCGATGCCATCCACGCCGGGCAGCATCACATCGAGAACGACCAGCTCCGGCTGCTCCTTCTGCAGCGCCTCCCAGAACGTCGTGCCGTCGGCGAAGCCTCTCGCCTCCAGTCCCATAGACTGCAGGGCATAGACCTCAATATCCCGGATGCTGGCGTCATCCTCCACACACCAAATCATGCGTGCTCCTCCTTATGCACACCGGTCACAGAAAAAATCACCCACTCGGCGATATTCGTCGCGTGGTCGCCGATGCGCTCAAAATACTTGGCGATCATCAGAAGATCCAGCGCATATTCCCCCTCCTCGGGTTCCTTTGCAATCTTCTCGATCAGCCTGCGCTTGACCTGATTGAAATCGTCGTCCACGATGTCGTCGTCGGATACGACCTTTTCTGCCAGTATTATATCACATTTTACGTAAGCATCAATACTTTCCGTCACCATTTGAATGGTTGCGCGCGCCATTTCCCGCATGAGACAGCTGCTCTCCGCGTGCGGCTTTTGCAGAGAGGACAAAATCTCCGCAATATCCTCCGCCTGGTCGCCGATGCGCTCCATATCCGTAATCATTTTAAGCGCCGCCGAAATCTGCCGCAGATCGCGTGCGACCGGCTGCTGCTGCAAAAGAAGCTTCAGGCAGAGCGACTCGATCTCCCGTTCCTTTCGGTCGATCTCCGCGTCAATCGGCGCGATCTTGGCAGCCAGCGCAGCGCTTCCCTCGCTCAGCGCCTGCGCCGCCAAAGCGATCACCTGCTCGCAGAGCGCGCCCATTTCAATCAGCTCCTTATGCAGGATCGCGAGCTGCTCGTCAAATCGATTTCTCATTATCCGAACCTCCCCGTGATGTAATCCTCCGTGCGCTTATCCTTCGGCTGCGAGAACAGCGCTTCGGTGTTTCCGAACTCTACCAGCTCGCCCAGCAGGAAGAAGGCCGTGTAATCCGAAATGCGAACCGCCTGCTGCATATTGTGCGTGACGACCACAATGGTATACTGCTCCTTCAGCTTCATCGTCAGATCCTCGATCTTCGAGGTCGAAATGGGATCCAACGCGCTGGTCGGCTCGTCCATCAACAGCACATCCGGCTCTACGGCCAGCGCGCGCGCAATGCAAAGCCGCTGCTGCTGTCCGCCGGACAGTCCCAGCGCATTTTTCTTCAGCCGATCCTTCACCTCGTCCCAGATGGCCGCGTCGCGCAGGGAACGCTCGACAAGATCGTCCAGCTTTGCCTTATTGCGAATGCCATGGGTGCGCGGGCCATAGGCCACGTTGTCATAAATGCTCATCGGAAAGGGATTCGGCTTCTGGAACACCATGCCGACCCGGCGGCGCAGCTCGTTCACATCCATGTTTGGGGCGAAAATATCCTGCCCCTCATACTGCACAAGCCCCGAGATCTTCACGTCCGGCACAAGATCATTCATACGGTTGAGCGTCTTGAGGAAGGTCGACTTGCCGCAGCCGGAAGGGCCGATGAGCGCCGTAATGCTCTTTTCCGGTATGCACATGCTGATATTTTTCAGTGCCTGATGCTTGCCGTACCAAAGGCAAAGATCCTGCACAACAATTGGCTCCTTCAATTTGCTTTCCTCCTTTTAAAATATCGTGCCACCAGCTCTGCCGTAAGATTAATGGCAAGCGTTAAAAGCATCAGGATCGCGGCGATGGCAAAGCCAACCTCAAATTCGCCGTCCTCCTTGGCATAGACATACAGCGCAACCGTCAAAGTCGCGCCGGAGCTGGACAGCCCCGTAAAAAAGCCGTTCAGGGCATGCGCGAAGCCCGCCGTGAACAAAAGTGCCGCCGACTCGCCCAGAATGCGGCCGACCGACAGGATGCAGCCCGTAATCACGCCGTCCACACAGCCCGGCAGCACGACCGTCCGGATCACGCGCCACTTTCCCGCGCCGAGACCGAACGCGCCCTCGCGGTAGCTCTGCGGCACGGTCTTGAGGCTCTCCTGCGTCGTGCGCATCACGGTCGGCAGATTCATCATGACAAGTGTCAGCGCACCGGCCAGAAGCGAAGTGCCCAGGCCGAAAAACTGGCAGAAAAACATCATGCCGACCAGACCGTAAATGATGGAGGGGATGCCGGAAAGCGTCTCGGCCGCATATTCGATCGCCGCAACAACCCGTCCGTTTGCCGCATACTCCGTCAGATAGATCGCCGCCCCGACTCCTAAGGGAACAACCAGAAGGATCGTCGCAACTACAATGTAAACCGTATTGAGAATATCCGGCAGGATGCCGATCCTTCCGGAAAGGTAGCTCGGTGCCGTGGAAAGAAACTCCCAAGACAGGTTCGGCAAACCGCGCAGGAGCACATAGACGATCAAAAACAGCGTCAGGCCGCCGGTCAGCAGCGTGCTGATGCCCATCAGCGTTTTCATAAGTCCGGCGTAAGCGCGTCTGCGCCGCAGAATCGAGTTTTGTTTCACGTTTACCCCTCCTTATCCCGCTTCAGGAAGTAATTCAGGCTTGCGTTGATGAGCATGATAAAAAGGAACAGCACCAACGCAATGGAGAACAGCGCCTGCCTCTGCAGGCCGCCGGAATAGGCCATTTCGCTTGCGACCGCAGTGGTCAGAAAGCGCACGCTTTCAAAAAGCCCCGGCATATTGGCCACGTTGCCGGATACCATCATGACCGCCATGGCCTCGCCGATGGCGCGTCCGATGCCCAAAACCACCGCCGCCGCAATGCCGCTTTTTGCCGCCGGAACGGAAACGCGGAAATAGGTCTCCACCGGCGTTGCGCCGAGCGCGAGCGATGCGTCCTCATACTCCTTCGGCACGGCCTCCAGTGCCGTAACGGACACCTTGATGATGGACGGCAGGATCATGACGGCCAGCACGATCATGGCTGCCAGCAGGCCGGAGCCGTCCGAAAGATGAAACACGGAGCGAATGCCGGGGACCAGGATCAGCATACCCACGAGGCCGTAGACCACGGAGGGAATGCCGGCCAGCACACTGACTGCCGCCTGCATAACGGTTCTGACCTTCGGCGGCGCCAGCTTTGCAAGATAAACCGCCGTCAAAAAGCCGATCGGCACACCGAGTACGATCGCGCCCGCCGTACCGTACAGACTGGTCAGGATAAAGGGCAGGATGCCGAAGGACGGCGGATTTGCCGTGGATTCCCACTTCTTCCCGAACAGGAAGGAAATCAGTCCGATTTTCCGTATGGCCGGGATGCCGGAGAGGACAAGGTAGATGGTGATCATTAGGACGAAGCCCACGGTGATCAGCCCCAGCAGCAGGAACAGTCCGTGAATGCTGTTTTCCATTAATTTTTGTTTTCGTTTCATTTCCGATTTCCTCTCAGCCGAGAAGACCGCGCACCGCGCGGCCTTCCCGGGAACCGATCAGTTTGCAGCTACCGCGCCCGCCGCAGCGATGATCCCTGCTGCATCCGGCGAGGTAACATAGTCGAAGAACTTCTGTGCCGTCTCGGAGAGTGCCTTTCCTTCCTTCGTCACCAGTACAAACGGGCGCTGAATGCGGTAGCTTCCGTCCTTGACGGTCTCCTCCGTCGGGGTTACGCCATCCACACGAAGCGCCTTGACGTTGTCCTTGAGCGCCGCTAAGGATGCGTAGCCGATGGCATTTGGGTTCTGCGAGACGGTCGTAATCACGTCGCCCGTCGAGGTCAGCTCCTGCCGGTAGCTGCAGGCATTCTCCGTTCCGGTGATGGACTCAAAGCCGTCGCGCGTACCGCTTCCCGCTTCGCGGCCGATGCGCACAATCTCGGCATCCTCGCCGCCGACTTCCTTCCAGTTTGTGATCTTGCCGGTGTAGATGTCCGCGATCTGCGCAAGGCTCAGATCCGCAACCGGGTTCTGCGGATTGACGATCACCGCAATGCCGTCATAGGCAAGCACGGTTTCCTGCAGGCCATTCGCCTTTTCCTCATCCTTCAGGCTTCTGCTCGAAAGGCCGATATCACAACGCCCCTCCTGGACTGCCTGAATGCCGGAGCCGGAGCCGGTGGGGTTATAGGTGAAGGTCACACCGTCGTTTTCCTTCACAAAGGACTCGCCCAATGCGCCGATCACCTTGGACATGGAGGTCGAGCCATCCGTTGCGACCGTACCGCCGGATTTCTTTGCGCAGCCTGCAAACAGCGACAGCGCCAAGATCAGTGTAAGTACCATACAAATTATCTTTTTCATTTTTTCATATCCCCTTTTGCTTTTTATTTTGTTTGTTTTGCTCCTTACGCTTCTCAGCATAAGCCCCGCTTGTAAAGTGCAAAAGCGCATCTTTGTAAAATCGCGGTCAAATATTCCGAATTGCGCGGCGCATTCTATTTTTTGCAGCCCCTTGACAAATATGCAGAATACGCTATAATGGAACCGTGCTTATATAACATATGTTACGCAAAAACGCGCACTGCCGCACACTGCGGCAAGAAAGGATTTTTCCATGCTGAGAATTGAACATTTGACCAAGCAATTTGGGGATAAGAAGGCGGTCGATGATCTTTCGCTGCACATTCGCAGCGGCGAGGTATACGGCTTCATCGGCCATAACGGCGCCGGAAAAACGACCACGATCAAGTCCTGCTGCGGCATTTTACAGTTTGAGCAGGGTGAGATCTATGTCAACGGGATTTCCGTCCGCTCCGACCCGCTCGCCTGCAAGAAAAGCCTTGCCTACATTCCGGATAACCCCGATCTTTATGAATACATGACCGGCATCCAATATCTGAATTTCATCGCCGATATCTTCGGGATCGACGCGCAGACGCGTCTTTCGCGCATCCGCACCTACGCCGATGCCCTGGAGCTGACGGGCGACCTCGCGCAGCCGATCTCGGCCTATTCGCACGGCATGAAGCAGAAGCTGGCCGTCATTTCCGCATGGATCCACGAGCCGAAGCTGATCGTGATGGACGAGCCGTTCGTCGGCCTGGATCCGAAGGCCTCGCATCTGCTCAAGCAAATGATGCGGCAGGCCACGGAGCGCGGCGCAGCGATCTTCTTCTCGACCCATGTGCTGGAGGTAGCGGAAAAGCTTTGCGATAAGGTCGCCATTATCAAAAACGGCAGGCTGATCCGTTCGGGCACCATGGAGGAGGTCAAGGGCGACGCCTCTTTGGAGGACGTCTTCTTAGAGCTGGAGGGAGAGGCATGCTGAAAGCACTCCTGAAAAAGCAGTTCATGGAAATGAACGCCTGGCTTTTGCAAAACCGCAAGACCGGCAAGGCGCGTACCAAGCGCGCCGCCGCAGCGCTCGGGTTCTCTTACGCGCTGCTGATCGTCTGCCTCGGTGTTTTCTTCTTTTTCCTCAGCAAGCAGATCTGCGCGCCGCTGCATCAGCTCGGCCTCGACTGGCTTTATTTTGTGATTGCCGGGCTGGCCGCCATCGCCATGGGCGTATTCGGCAGCGTGTTTAACACTTATACAAGCCTCTATCAGGCGAAGGACAACGACTTGCTTCTTTCCCTGCCGATTCGCCCGCGATATATTCTTCTTGCACGGCTCTCCGGCGTTTGGTTCTGGGGCACGGTTTTTTCCGGAATGATTTTTCTGCCTGCGCTGCTCGTCTACTGGACAGTGGGACAGGTCACGTTCGGCATCCTTCTTTCCGGCCTTCTTCTGCTGCTGACCGTATCCGTCCTTGTGCTGGTTTTGTCCTGCCTGCTGGGCTGGGTAGTCGCCAAGCTCAGCACAAGGCTGAAAAACAAGAGCATCATCACCGTTTTGATCTCCGTGATCTTCTTCGCCATCTACTATTATGTTTATTTCCGCGCGGAGGCGCTGCTGCAAAAGCTGGTTGCCAATGCGCTCACCGTCGGTCTGAAAATCCGCAGCAGCGCTTACCCGCTCTACGCCTTCGGCCGCGCCGGCGAGGGACGCCCTCTTTTCCTGCTCGGTGTCTGCGCCGCTGCAGCGCTGTTGCTCGCGCTGGCTTACCTGCTGCTTTCTCACAGCTTTCTCCGGCTCGCAACGACAAACTACGGTGCGGCAAAGCGCCGCTATACCGAACGTCTTACCAAATGCAAATCGGTCAGACGGGCGCTGCTGGGACGGGAATTCCGTCATTACCTCTCCAGCCCTACCTATATGCTGAATTGTTCCCTCGGCGTTCTCTTCCTTCCGGGCATCGCCATTGCGGCAATCGTCAAGCGCGATTCTCTGCAGCTGCTTGCTGAAGTTTTGCCGGACGGCCTGACTGTGCTTCTTGCCTGCGGTATCCTTTGTATGCTTGCCGCGATGAACGACCTGACCGCTCCGTCCGTTTCTCTGGAGGGAAAGTCCATCTGGCTCGTGCAGACGCTTCCGGTCCCGGCATGGCAGGCCTTGGAGGCAAAGCTCCGGCTCCATCTGATCCTGACGCTTCCCTTCACGCTTTTGTGCGGTGTCTGCCTTTCGGCCGTCTTCGCGCTGACGGCGGCCGACGCGCTTTTGATGCTTGCAGCGTCCGCACTCTTCGTGCTGTTTTCCGCCGTGTTCGGCCTCGCGGTCAACCTGAAAACGCCGAACCTCAAATGGACAAACGAAACCGTCGCCGTCAAGCAGGGCGCGGCCGTCATCGTCTCGCTGTTCGGAAGCTGGGCCGCCGTAATTTTGCTCGGCTTCGGCTATTATCTGCTGCGAAACGCCTTGACTGCACGCGTCTTTCTGGGACTCTGCAGCATCGTTTTGCTGCTTGTGTCCGCCGCGCTTCTTCTTTGGATTCGGCGGCACGGCTCCAAAATCTTCGCAACACTCCGCTGAACCCCCTGCTCGCCGCGCCGCAAAAGCAGCGCGGTGAGCTTTTTCTTTCTGTTTTGTTTTATTCAGTCCGTTTTATCGGACACGTTTCCTGTTAGAATGCAGTCGTAAAACAAAAACAGGAGGAAAAAATCATGAAAACAACCGTTAACGCTTCCCGTCATACCGCCAACGTCGCTTTTCGTGCAGCCGCGCCCGCCGTCTCCCCCTCCGCCGATGGCGTCGCCGCTGGAAAGCCCTTTCCGCTCGGCAGGGCGCTGCTGATACTGTCCGTTCTTCTGCTTGTCGGCGGAATTGCACCGCAGCTTCTTGCCGTGTCCGGCTTTGCCGGACTGGTCCTTCTGATCAGCCAGCTCCCTTAACGCAGCCCGGAAACGGCGAAGGAGAATTCCTGCCCCTCCCCACCGCTCTGTCCCGCATGGCCCGAAGGCCACACAGTCGCCGGGCAGAAAATGGGTCTTGCATTTTGTCGTATTTTGCGCTACAATAGTTACAAATTGTAACCGTTCAGATGCTATGCGGCCTGCGCGGTGAAAGGAGCTTCCGCATGAAAAAACGCATACTTTCTCTTTTCCTTGCCGTCTGCCTGCTGCTTTCCGCAGTGCCGGTCGCGCATGCCGTGCAGCCTCCGGAAACACCGGAGGATCCGCTTGAAAGCCCCTTTACGGATATTTCCGGTCACTGGGGCGAACGCTTTATTCTGCAGGCCGTCTCTCAGGGCTTGTTTGCCGGAACGAGCAGCACCACCTTCTCCCCCAATGTGCCGATGACGCGCGGTATGTTTGTGACCGTCCTCGGCCGGGTCGCCGGGATTGATCCCGACGAGTGGCGGGACGACACGGTCGAGCTGCTGTTTCAGGATGTGGACGCCGATGCCTACTACGCCCCCTTTGTCTATTGGGCTGTGCGCAACGGTGTGACCAGCGGCACCGGCGAGGGTACGTTCTCTCCCGATATGCAGATCACACGCGAGCAAATGACACTCTTCGCACTCCGGATCGCCTCCGTCACCAACTGTGAGCTGACCTCCGTCTATGAGGACGGCGAGGAGCCGGTCACAGAAATTGCGGACGAAGCGGAGATCTCCAGCTGGGCGCACGACGCCGTCTTTTCGCTGCTGGAGGCCGGAATCCTGCGCGGCAGTCTGGATCTCGACGGTGCGGCTGTCTTTCGTCCAAAGGCATCCGCCAGCCGGGCGGAGGGCGCGACCTTCTTCTGCCGTGTTCTGCAATCCTTACAGCCGCTGGACACGCCGGTCATTGCACCGACCGGTATCACGCTGCAGCCGCAGAATGCAAGTCTGCAGCTCGGCGAAGCCATGCCGCTTGCCGCGCAGATTCAGCCGCAGAACGCCACCAACCAAACCGTCACCTGGGTGTCCTCCGCGCCGGACGTAGTCCGCATCGACCAAAACGGTGTCGCAACGCGTCTAAAAAACGGCACCGTCACCGTTACGGCCTACACCTGCAACGGCTTTGCAGCAAGCTGTACCTTCCAGGATGACTCCGTCGCACCGGCCGACGAGAGCTACGCGGAAAAGTGCATCCGCATCTTCGGTCAGGTCGTGGACGATCCCCGGCTCTATTACTCCAGCGGCGCAGAAGCGGAAGCACATATGGTCACACTCTCCATTCTGGTCTGGGACTTCAATTCCGCCGGGGAAAAGGTCACCAAGACCATGCGCCTGACCGTACATGAAAACATTGCCGCAACCGTCGCCGCGATTTTTGACGAAATTTACAACGGCGATGAAAAATTCCCGATCCATTCCATCGGCGGCTATCGCAACGCGGGCAAGTCCGAGCATACCCCGGGACTTGCCATCGACATCAACCCGAATGAAAACTACTATTGCTCGCCGACCGGCGCCGCCATCACGGGAAGCTTCTGGGATCCCGAGCGGAGTCCGTACTCCATTCCGTTGGACGGCGACGTCGCACGCGCCTTCCAGCGCCACGGCTTCAAGCGCGGCATCTACTGGCAAAGCGGATACAAGGATTATATGCACTTCAGCTATTTCGGCACCTGACGCAGGAAACCGGCTCTGCCGACTTCCGTAGATTCAATCAGGAGAACTCGCGAGGATAACGCGGGTTCTCCTGATTTTTTCTGCCGCTCAAAAAATTTTTCTTCCCTCCCTTCGTCTTTTCTTCCGTCTTATGGGCACATAGTTTTTCATTCAAAATGCATTTATATAGGCAAAGTGCCCATTCATTTTTTCCATTCCGCTTGTTATGTCAAATTACGCTCAGTTCTTTCATGCAGAATCACGAAATTGTTTTGATTTCTTCCCATTCTCCCCGGAATTTCTGGCTTTCTGCGCACTCTTGACAAGAAAAAATCGTCTATGTTATACTCAACACAGACGATAATTCACCTATCATTTTCTCAATTCATGAGGTTTCTTCTATGTTTTTAAGCCTTTCCATGCTGCATTCCGCACTCGGTATGCAAAACGCACACATTATATCCACAGGCGACGGCGAGACGCAGCCGCGTCTGCGCGCGGCCGCACTCTGGGATGCGGAAGCGCCGGTCCAGGAAAGTCTTTGCTATGTGCTTCCTTCTGCGCGTCTTGACGATTCCTTTTTCTGTCCGGTCGGAAGCACGCTCGTCGTAGTCGGCGCAGCAGATCCGGCGCGTCTGCGCAGCCTTGGCGTCCACGCACTGCTGATCCCCGCCTCCGAAGCCAGCTTCGACCACTGCTTTAATCGGATCTCCGAGGTTTTCCGGGACTATCAGGATTGGGCTTCGCAGCTGAACGAAGCGCTGGCGGAATCCGCGTCGCTGCAGACGCTCGTCTCGATCGGCGAACGGTTCTTCGGCGTGCCGATTCTGGTTTTTGACCGCACCTATCGCCTGCTGAACCGCTGCGATGCCGATTTGGGCATCGACTGGATCTACCACCGGCTGACGCGGGAAAAAATGCTTCCCGACGCCATGGTCGAGCAAATTCGCGCGGCGGCCGGACAGGAGCTGGGCGGCAACCGCCGACGCTTTTTCTCGCTTTCCTTCCCGCAGCTTCCCTATGATACGCAGCTTGTCCATGTCTCGCAGGGCAGCACCGTCTTTACGATCGCCGTGCCGCTTTGCACCGCGCCGCGCAGCACATTTTCCGAATACACGCTGTCCCATTTTTCCGACTGCATCGGCAGCGTTCTGTGCAAGAGCGGCTTTCACTACGGCCACAGCCAACGCTTCGGAAGGCTGGTGGAAAAGCTTCTTTCCAACGAGCAGGTCGAGCAGGCCATCATCGATCAGGCGCTTCTTTCCATGGACTGGCTCAATACCGACCACTATGTTTGCGCCGTGTTCGAGCCGAACTGCTGGGATCAGGTCAGCGTAGTCGGACGCAGCATCTGCCTGAGTCTGGAGAACACCTTCCCCGGCTGCTTTGCCGCGCTGCATGACGGCCGAATCCTTGCGCTGCTGAACCTTGGCCGGATGCGGCTTTCGCGCGGCGCCGTACTGCGGCGACTCGGGCTTTTCCTATGGGATCGCCTGCTGCACATCGGCGTCAGCTATACCTTCTTCGATTTCAGCACCGTTGTCGCCTATTATCGGCAGGCGCTTGCCGCTCTGGAAATGGGACATATCTACGCGCCGGAGGTTCGCTGCTATGCGTTCGGCGACTATGCGCTGGCCTACTTTATGCACTACGGAACCAGTCAAATCAACGGCCGTCACCTCTGCCACCCGGATCTGGTGCAGCTTTACCTCTACGACTCGCAAAACGGGACGGAGCTGCTGCCGACCCTGCGGGAGTATCTGACGAGCGGGCTGAACATTACCATGACCGCCGCCCGGCTGCAGATTCATCGCAACACGCTTTACCAGCGCTTAGATAAAATCAGCAAGACCATTTCGGCCGATCTCAACGACCCGGACACGCGCCTTTATATGCTTCTGTCCTACTCCTTTGTGGAGCTGCTGCATCTGCAGCCTGTCACGGCGGTCGCGCCGGAGTTAAAAAAGAATTCACGTCCGCGAAGAAATCAATCCGTCACTTAAATTCTATACAAGGGGGAAACTGTATGCTCACCAAGCGCCAAAACCTATTGGAAACGATCCGCGGGGGAACGCCGGATCGCTTTGTCAACCAGTATGAGCCGTTTCACATCATCGTTGGCTCGCCGTTTTCCATGCACAATCCAAATCCGAAATACGGTGAAGAGAACGTCGTCAACGCCTGGGGCGAGACCAAGTCCTGGCCGATCGGCACGCCGGGTCCCTTCCCGGTGCATACGCCGGATAAGATCGTAATCAAGAATATGGAAAACTGGCGGGATTACGTCAAGGTGCCGCAGACCGTCTATGACGCAAAGGAATGGGAGCCATTTATTGCCGAGGCCGCAAAGGTCGACCGCAGCGAGCAGTACGTCACGGCGTTTGTCGCGCCCGGCGTTTTTGAAATGTGCCACCACCTGATGGGCATGGAGGACTGTCTGGTTTCCTTCTATGAATACCCGGATGAAATGCACGAGCTTATCGACTGCCTGACGCAGTTTGAGCTGGAGCTTGCCGCGGAAACCTGCAAGTATCTCAAGCCGGACGCGCTGTTCCATCACGACGATTTCGGCAGCCAGATCTCCACCTTCCTCTCGCCCGAGATGTTCCGCGAGTTCATTAAGCCCGCCTATGAAAAAATTTACGGCTATTATAAGGCGCATGGCGTCGAGCTTATCATCCATCATTCCGATTCCTTTGCCGCAACGCTCGTGCAGGACATGATCGACGTCGGCATCGATATCTGGCAGGGCGTCATGACCACAAACAACGTGCCGGAGCTGATTCAAAAACACGGCGGTAAGATTTCCTTTATGGGCGATATCGACAGCGCCAAGGTCGATTATGAGGGCTGGACGCCCGAGGTCGTACAGCGCGAGGTGGAACGCGCCTGCAAAGAGTGCGGCAAGCTTTACTTTATTCCGAACGGCTCACAGGGACTTCCCATGAGCACCTTCCCCGGCGTCTATGAAGCGATCAGCGACGCCATCGACCGCTGCAGTCGGGAGCTTTTCCCGGCGCAGCAGGCATAAGGAGGCGGTATTCATGATACTCATCGGTGAAAAAATCAGCGGTTCCATTCCGGTCGTTGCGGACGCCATTGCCCGCCGCGACGCAGAATTCATTCGGCAGCGCGCCATTGCGCAGGAGCAGGGCGGCGCGACCTTCATCGACTGCTGCGCTTCCGTCCCGGAGACGGAGGAGGTAGAAACGCTCCACTGGATGATCGACTGCATCCAGTCCGCAACCGATCTGCCCATCTCCGTGGACAGTCCCAGCACAACGGTTCTCTCCCAGGCCTTCCGCTTCTGCAAGCGCCCCGGCCTGTTTAACTCCGTCTCCGGCGAGGGCAATAAGCTTGATACGATTTTCCCGCTGATGGCGGAGCATCCCGGCTGGGAGGTCATTGCGCTTTTGAGCGACGACACCGGCATCCCGAAGAATGCCGCAGACCGTCTGCGCGTATTTGACAAGATCATGGCCAAGGCAAAGGAATACGGCATTGCGCCAAACCGAATTCACATTGATCCGCTCGTGGAGATGCTCTGCACCTCCGAAAACGGCATTGAGACAAACATTGAGGTTATCTCGTCCGTGCGAAAGGCCTACCCGACCATTCACATCACCGCTGCCGTCAGCAACATCTCGTTCAACCTGCCGGTGCGCAAGATGATCAATCTCGGCTTCACGGTGCTTGCCATGAACGCCGGTCTTGACAGTGCAATTCTTGATCCCACGAATCGGGATATGGTGGGACTGATCTATGCGACCGAAGCGCTTCTCGGGCAGGACGACTACTGCATGGAGTACATCGGCGCTTACCGCGAAGGCAAATTCGGCCCGGTTAAGGGGAAATAACCGCGCCGTTTCGGCAAAAACGCAAACAATGGGGAATGACCTACGAACAGGGGGATTTTTACAATGTCACAACAGATTCAGGATTTATTCACCGCCGTGGAAAACGGCAAGTCCAAGCTTGTGCCCGGCCTTGTGCAGGCCTGCCTGGACGCGGGCGAAGCGCCGCTCGATATTTTAAGCCACGGCATGATCGACGCAATGGCCGTCGTCGGCGACAAATTCAAGCGCAATGAAATTTTCGTTCCGGAAATGCTGGTCGCGGCGCGCGCCATGAAGAAAGGCGTCGAGGTGCTCAAGCCTTACCTCAGCAGCGAGAACGACGGCAAAATCGGAAAAATGGTCATGGGTACGGTCTATGGCGACCTGCACGACATCGGCAAGAACCTCGTCATTATGATGATCGAATCCACCGGCTATGAGGTCGTCGATCTCGGCATTGACGTGCCGGTTGCCAAATTCGTCGAGGCCGCGTCGGATCCCGAGGTCACGGTGGTCGGCGTTTCCGCGCTGCTCACCACAACGATGCCCGCTATGCGCGAGGTCGTCGCCGCGCTGAACCAAAGCCCGCGCCGCAAGGACTTCAAGATCATGGTCGGCGGCGCGCCCATCACGCAGGAATTCTGCGACGAGATCGGCGCCGATGTGTATACGACGGACGCCGCCTCCGCCGGTCAGGCCGCAAAGGCGCTGGCGCTGGCACGTCAGGCGGGCTGAGCCGCCGAAGTCCCCATGGGCAACGTTTGGCTCACAATCGAAGAAACCGGCACGCGCTTTTGCGTGCCGGTTGGCGTATCTCTGAAGCAGGCACTTGAGAAAGCCGGTCTGGCCATAGATGCGCCATGCGGCGGCAACGGACTTTGCGGGAAATGCCGCGTACTCGTAAATGGCAGGCCGCAGTTGGCCTGCCGCACGATCCTTACGCAGGACGCGCTGATTTCGCTTCCGCCGCGGCGCGAGACCCAAATCCTGAACGTCGGCCGGACGCTGCCGCTTTGGACGGACGGCCGCAGCGGCGCGCTGGCCTTTGACCTTGGAACCACCACGATCGCAGCCTGTCTTCTGGACGGGCAGACCGGCCGGGTGCTGGCGCGTGCCGGTCTTTTGAATCCACAGACTGCATACGGCGCGGACGTGATCTCCCGCCTGCAATTTGCGCAGGAGTACGGTGCAGTGCCGCTTTGCGACGCTGCCTGGGATGCCCTGCGGGCACTGACGGCGGAGGTGACCCGCCTTGCCGGATTCCCGGCTGAATGCATCGACACGGTCTGTCTCGTCGGCAACCCTGCCATGCATCATTTGCTATTGGGTTATCCCATCACACCGCTTCTGACGCCGCCGTATATGCCCGCTCAGCGGCAGGCCGTCATACGCACCGGTATTGCGCAGCTCCCCGTGCACCCGGACGCCGAGCTGCGCGTGCTTCCGAACATAGCGGGCTTTGTCGGCGCAGACACCGTGGCCTGTCTTCTGGCCGCAGACCTTGATGCCTGCCATGCGCCGACGCTGCTTTTGGACATCGGCACAAACGGAGAAATGGTGCTATGCTGCGGCGCGCGGCGCGTCGCCTGCTCCACGGCGGCCGGTCCCGCCTTTGAGGGTGCGCGGATCTCCTGCGGAATGCGCGGCACAGCGGGCGCGATCGACCGCGTCTGGCTGGAGCAGGGGAAGCTCCGATTCCATACGATCGGGGAGACGCCGCCCGTGGGTCTGTGCGGCTCCGGCCTTCTCGACCTTGCGGCAGCGCTTTTGGATGCCGGTATTCTGGAGCAGTCCGGTCGGCTTACCTGCGGCGATGCCTTTCCGATTCCCGGAACATCGTTCTCGCTGACGCAGAAGGATGTGCGGGAGCTGCAGCTTGCCAAGGCCGCCATCCGGGCGGGCGTCACGCTTCTTTGTGCGCACATGGGCATTGCACCCGGCCAAATCGAACGGGTCGAGCTGGCCGGCGCATTTGGGAATTACCTCGATCCCGTTTCCGCCTGCCGAATCGGCCTGCTTCCGCCGATGCTTTTGCCGCGGATCCACGCGATTGGAAATGCGGCGGCCGTCGGCGCGGCACGCTGCGCGCTCAGCCGCGCAGAGTTTGCCCGCAGCACGAGGCTTGCCGAGGAAACGGAGTTTCTGGAGCTGGCGTCCCGTCCGGATTTTCAGGACTGCTATGTGGACGCACTGCAGTTCGGGGAGGAGGATGCGAAATGGCCGTAGAAGCGCTGCTCGCGCTGGCACTGGCGCACGGATTCACACAGGCCAAGTCCCTGGCGCCGCAGACCCTTCGGCTTCGGCCGGAGGTACGCGCCATGTGCCGGGAAAACGCCTGCGGTCAATACGGCCGACGCTGGAGCTGCCCTCCGGGCTGCGGAACGCTGGAGGAATGCCGCACGCGCATTGCAGGCTACCGCTGCGGAATGCTTGTGCAGACGACCGGCCCCGTAGAAGACAGCTTTGATATCGAAGCCATGCAGGCGCTGGAGCAGCGCCATAAGCGGCAGTTTCTTTCGCTGTATGAAGCGCTGCGCGCGAAATACCCCCGTCTGCTGGCACTCGGTGCCGGCTGCTGCACAAGGTGCGCGCAGTGCACCTTCCCGGACGCGCCCTGCCGCTTTCCCGCCTCCATGCTAAGTTCCATGGAGGCCTACGGAATTCTTGTAACCGAGGTTTGCCGCGAAAACGGACTTGCCTACTATTACGGGCAAAACACCATGACCTATACCGGCTGCTTTCTTCTGGCGTGAGCCGAAACGGGAAGCAGCCGGCAGGCACTGCGCTCTACGCCCGTCTGCTTCCGCAAAGAGTCCCGCACTCGGCATAGCATACCGAGTGCGGGACTCCTTCTAAGCGCTGCAGTTCCATATTGCTGCATTTCAGGTGCAGATTACTTCCTATCTCTCAAAAGGATTTCGTAGGCTTCAGTTCAAGGTAAACGCAACCGGGTTGATATCGCATGATTTTCTCCTTCTGATCTTCCCTAAGATAACAATATACTCCGTGATTTGAATAGCCATCCTCATCTCTCGGCAAATCGCACCAGCCCGTATCTCGCACAACATACTGATTTCCCAGCTTTTCATTCAGCACCTCGCCCAAAATAACCATCGGGCGCAGCGTGTTCTCCGAAAAATTCTCCACTTCCCGCGTTTCAAAGTTCTCGACGCGGTTCTGTGCAAAATCAAACGTGCGGGTCTGCCCGTTTACTACCGCCTCAATTTTATCACTGTCGATCCGAATTTGCTTTGGTAAAAGCCGCCCCGTTCCAATGATAATCTCGGGTGGAACATTCCCAAAGCAAAGCTCCCGAAGAACCTGCTGGACTAACTCGCTGCTGCGATAGCGCTGGCGGAGTGCCTGCCGCTCCTGCTCTGCCTCGGCTCTTCCCGCTTCCACTTCACGTCGGCGTGCCGCCTCCTCTGCCTGCTGCCGTGCCTGCGCAGCCCGTTTCTCCGCTTCCTTCTTCTCCTTCGCAAGCCTTGTCTGCTCCTGCTGATATTGTAGCCACTGTTCTCGCTCTTTTTCCGCCCGCTTCTTTTCCACATAGCCGACCAGTTTCCTGATTATCATGCCCATTCTCCCATTCTTTTTTACCTTTTTAGGCAACATCGCAGCGCCTCTGCCTTCCTGCTGCCCCTGCGTTCTCCCCGCCACGGGGCAACCCACATTTCTTTTTTCTTCAAAAAGCCGCGCCATTCTTGCCGCTTTCATTTTAGCATTTCTCTTTTCCCCCCGTCAAGCAATACGCCCGGGCGCACACCGCTTCCCTTGACGCGCACGCATCTATACCGCAAAAGCTGGACTTTCGGACTTCTTTGTGCGGCAATTCGGCACAAAACCCTCAAAAATTGGGATATCTGCTTGCATTCTTCTCTTGAAGGTGTTACCATATGGACACGCAGCGCCGCCGACAGACCTTGCCGATGCGGTGCAATCCTATTTTCCGCCGTTCTCGCACCGCGCCGTCGCGGATTGCGGCCAGAGATCTGCGGATAGGAAGGGGAAAATATGAAAGAATTTCTGAAGCGGAAGGGCGTATGCCCCTCCGGAAAAACGTACTTTGTAACGGCAATGGGCGCCATGGCGCAGGGACTGTTCGCCTCCCTTTTGATCGGCACGATTCTCGGCGCGCTCGGCGACTGGCTCTCTCTTCCCGCGCTGAAGGAGATTTCCGTCATTGCAGGCAACAGCTTCGTCGTAGGCGCGGCCATCGGCGTCGCCGTTGCGGCAGCGCTCAATGCACAGGGACTGGTACTGCTCTCCGCAGCGGTCGTCGGCGCGGCGGGCTATACCATGGGCGCAGGCGCGATCTCCTACACGGCAGGTCCCGCAGGCTCGTTCCTCGCGGTTTTGCTTGCCGCAGAGGTTGGCAAGCTTGTTTCCAAGGAGACCAAGGTTGACATTCTGGTTACGCCCATCGTCACCATTTTGATTGGCTTCCTTGCCGCAAAGCTTCTCTGTCCGCTGATTGCCTACGCCATGTATTACCTTGGCCACTTTGTCAATACCGCGACCGAGCTGCGGCCATTCCTTATGGGCATTGTTGTTTCCGTCACAGTCGGCATTTTGCTGACGCTGCCGATCAGCTCCGCCGCGATCTGCGCCATGATCGGGATCAGCGGCATTGCAGGCGGCGCGGCCACAGCCGGCTGCTGCTGTCAGATGATCGGCTTTGCCGTCATGAGCTTCCGCGAAAACCGCTGGGGCGGTCTGGCCGCACAAGGGCTGGGCACCTCCATGCTGCAGATGGGCAACATCATTCGCAAGCCCGTTATCTGGCTGCCGACGATTCTTGCCTCCGCGATTACCGGCCCGGTATCCACATTGGTCTTCCGCCTGACCAACAACGGTGTCTCTGCCGGTATGGGCACCTGCGGTCTGGTCGGTCCACTCGGTGTGGTGACGGCCGCTGCGGAAAAGGGCGCACAATTCTGGCTCGGTCTTGCGCTCGTTTGCTTTGTCCTGCCTGCCGTGCTGACGCTTGGCTTCAGCGAGGCAATGCGTAAGCTCGGCTGGATCAAGCCCGGCGACCTGAAGCTCGATCTGTGACCCGGCCTATCCGGAGTTTCACCGGCCTTGCCTGTCCCATCGTTTTGTGGACATGGCAAAGAGCAGCACCCGCCCTTGCTTGCCTGTGCGGAGCGTCCTGCAATGTCCATTTCCCACGTTATTCCATCCAGCCGGAAATGCACCGCCCTGTGGCCTGCGTGCTTCTGTTCCTTCGTTTTGATCGGCCTTTTCCCGCGCAATGCGCAATTTGGTCGAGCGGTACGTCCGACTCATGCAATATTTCCTGTATTGACAGCCTGCGGCTGTGCCGCTGCGCTACAGGCTGCGACGCAGCGAAACGGTGAAACCCGAATCCGAATCCAACTTCCGGTACAAATCTTTCCAGGCATAACGCTCTCGTATTTTGCAAAAAGCGCGGGATAAGCGATAAACCGCTTATCCCGCGCTCTTTTTTATTCTCTTCTTATTACAAATCGGCTTCCCAATTCCTCAGGTCAGCGCTCCTCGCGGAAGTAGCTCAGGCCCAGCGAATGGGGCGGCTGATCCTCCGGCTTGCGGCGCAGAGAAACCAGAATCAGGATCAGCAGCGTCGCAGCATAGGGCAGCATTTTGAACAGCTCAATGGAGCTGCGGTTCAGACCGGGGATGTAGTTAAATGCCCAGTACAGAACGCCGAAGAGGTAAGCACCCCAGATCGCGCGCAGCGGCTTCCACGTTGCAAAGATGACCAGCGCAACGGCCAGCCAGCCAAGTGCTTCGATCGTGCCCTGGTTCTCCCAGGTGCCGCCGATGTAGCTCATGACGTAGTAGGTACCGCCGAGGCCGGAAATGCCCGCGCCGATGCAGGTCGCCAAATACTTGTACCTCGTCGCGTTGATACCGGCCGCGTCTGCCGTTGCGGTGTTCTCGCCGACGGCGCGCAGACTCAGACCAGTGCGGGTCTTCGTCAGGAACCACCAGAGAAGCACGGCAAACAGAATGGCGACATAGGTCAAAAAGCCGTAAGAAAACAGCAATGTGCCGATATTCAGCTTGCCGGTCAGCTTGTCAAGCGCGTTTACAAGCGCCCTGGGGTAGGCAGTAAAAACGGAATAGGTCGTCTTTACGGAAACCTGGCCGACGCCGCCTGCCAGCGTATTCAGGCTGCCGCCGAAGAAATTGCCCACACCGGAGCCAAAGATAGTCAGCGTCAAACCGGCGACATTCTGGTTGGTTCGGAGCGAGATCGTCATAAAGGAGAAGATCAGGCCGCCGAGCATAGCCGCTGCAAGCGTGCCGACGAGGCAAATCACCAGGCAGAGCGCCGCATTCGGCGTAATGCCCGCCTTCACGCAGTAGACGTTTTCATAAATAAAGGTGCTGGCAAGACCCGCGATTGCGCCAAGGTACATAATGCCGGGGACACCAAGGTTCAGGTTGCCGGATTTCTCGGTCAGGATCTCACCCAGTGCACCGAGCATAATGACCGTTCCGAAAATGATTGCGGAATGCAAAAGCGCGGGGAAAGAATTCAAAAACTCTGACATAGCGATCTCTCCCTTCTTATTTCGAGTGGCGGAACTTCAGCCGGTAGTTGATAAAGAATTCACTGCCGAGAATGAAGAACAGCACGATACCGCTGACGATCTGAGACGCATATTCATTGAGCTGGAAATCGGTCGCGATCTGAATTGCGCCCTTGTCCAGGAAAATCAGCAGCGCGGATATTACGAACATGATAAAGGGGTTCATCTTTGCCAGCCAGGCAACGATAATTGCGGTGAAACCGCGGCCTCCTGCCGTGGTGATGGAAATGGTGCGATCCACCGCAGAAACAATCAGGAAGCCCGCGAAGCCGCAGACGGCGCCGGACAGCGCCATGGTACGGGCATACAGCCACTTCACGCGGATACCGGTGTAGCGCGCGGTATTCTCCGAGTCGCCGACGACTGCGATTTCAAAGCCGTGCTTCGTATAACGCAGGTACACAAACATCAGAACCGCCAGCGCTGCAACAATGATGACCGTCCACATAAAGTCGTGGTTGAACTTCACGGCAAAATCGTTTTTGAAGAAGTCGCCGATCCAGCCGATGCGATCCTTGCCCTGGTATTTGATCAGACCAACGGAGTTCGATCCCGGAGGATTCTCCCACTTGGAGACGCAAAATGCCGTCAGGCGGATGGCAATATAGTTCATCATCAGAGTGAACAGCGTTTCATTTGCGTTCCAAATCGCCTTGAAGAAGCCGGGGATCAGGCCCCAAATACCGCCTGCCAGAATTGCCGTTACGATCATGCAGACAAACAGCAGCTCTTCCGGCATTTTGCCCGCCCAGTTGATCATGAAATAGCAGCTTGCAATTGCGCCGACCAGCACCTGGCCTTCCGCGCCGACATTCCAGAATCGCATTTTAAATGCGGGCGCAAGGCCGACGGCGATAGCGGTCAGAACCATGAGGTCACGCACCCATTGCCATGTCTGTGAGCTGGAGCCGAACACGCCGCGATACATAGAAACATAGACCTTCAGGGGGTCCAGCTTCACCACGGCATAGATGAAAAACGCCGATACAATGAGGGAAAGCAGCAGCGCAATGCCGCGAATGCTCCACGCGTGCGGCATCGAGATCCGGTCGCGCTTGGAAATACGAATTAGAGGCTCATGGTGTTCGTTATGCATCGTGATGCTCCCCCTTTCGGAACTGCGTCATCAAGAGGCCGACTTCCTCTTTGGTGGTCTTCTCTGCGTCCACAATGCCGCTGACCTGACCGCCGCAGAGCACGAGAATACGGTCGCACAGCTCCAGCAGCACGTCCAGATCCTCGCCGACGTAAATGACCGCGACACCCTGCATCTTCTGCTCCGTCAGAAGATTATAGATGGTATACGAGGTGTTGATATCCAGACCGCGCACGGCATAAGCCGTCATCAGAACCGCCGGATTGGACGCGATCTCGCGGCCGACCAGCACCTTCTGCACGTTGCCGCCGGACAGGCGGCGGATGGGAATGCGGTTGGTGTTCGGCGTAACGACCTCTAGATCCTCCACAATTTTCTGCGCAAGCTGCGCCGGATATTTGCGGTCGGTCAGCGGGCCGAAGCCGCGCCGGTAGGTTCGCAGCATAATGTTGTCGTTGATATTCATGGAACCGGCCAGACCCATGCCGAAACGATCCTCCGGCACGAAGGACAGCAGCACGCCGCGGCGGATGATATCCAGCGGATCCATGCCGTTGAGCCGCACATCCTCGCCCTCCGGGGAAATATAGTGAATTTCGCTGCCCGGCTCCAGCTTCTGCATTCCGCCGATGGCCTCGAGCAGCTCGCGCTGGCCGGAACCGGCAACGCCTGCAATGCCGAGAATTTCACCGCCCTTGGCCTCAAAGCTCACATCGTCGAGCATCTTGACATTTTCCTTATTCCGAACCGTTAAATGCTCGACAATAATGCGTTCGGCAAGATGCGGGTTCTTCGGACGATCGATATTGAGCGAGACCGCCCGTCCGACCATCATGTCGGAAAGGGACTGCTGCGTGGCGTCCTTTGTGAGGACGTCACCGATGTACTCGCCCTTGCGCAGCACGGCGACGCGGTCGGAGACCGCCAGCACCTCGTGCAGCTTGTGGGTGATGATAATGATCGCCTTTCCGTCGGCGCGCATATTGCGCATGACGGCAAAAAGCTTATCTGTCTCCTGCGGCGTCAGAACCGCAGTCGGCTCGTCCAGAATCAGCACGTTCGCGCCGCGATAGAGCACCTTGACGATTTCAACGGTCTGCTTCTGTGAGACGGACATATCGTAAACCTTCTGGTCGGGGTCGATCTCAAAGCCATAGCGTTCGGCAATTTCTGCGACGGCCTTCCGGATGGAATCCTTGTCGAGCTTGCCCTTGTCGCCTTCCAGGCCGAGGACGATGTTCTCTGCTGCGGTGAACACATCAACCAGCTTAAAGTGCTGGTGGATCATGCCGATTCCGTAGCGGAAGGAATCCTTCGGCGAGCGGATGGAAACCTCCTCGTCGTCAACAAGAATCGTGCCCTCGTCCGGATAATAGATGCCGCCGAGCATATTCATCAGGGTCGTCTTGCCACTGCCGTTTTCGCCCAGCAGGGAAAGAATTTCGCCCTTATGCAGCTCCAGCGTGATGTTGTTGTTTGCAACAACCTGACCAAACCGCTTGGTTATGTTCCGCAGTTCGATTGCATTTTTGTTTTCCAAGCAAGTCATCCTTTCATATAAAATCTGTGCGGTGGAAATGTGCGAAAACTGCGCCGGGAAAGGGGAAGGAAGCGCTATTTGAATTATATCATACTTTATGAAAATAGGGAAGAAAAATATGCAAGATTCTCGAATATTTTTTCAGATTCGACAAATTAAGAAAATGGATTGCCTGAAAAAAGAACCTGCCGAAGCAGGTTCTTTTTTCTCACGAAAAAGTTAGCCGTTGTTCAGCTCCGTGATGCCGTCGATTCTCAAATTGAAAGCAGGCGCTGCCTGGAAATAGGACTCATGATAGTAGCCGTCGAAGATGGCTTCATCCGCATCATTGACCCAGTCACCGTCAGTGTCGGTTGCAAAGGCGTGTGTGCATTCCGCGCCGCCAACCGTGAACTTCGAGGTGTCGAATACATGCAGCTCGCCGTTCTTAATCTTCTCGATCACCGCGTCAACCGCTTCCTTCGTGCCCTCTGCGCAGTTCGGGCCAAGCTCAGTCAGCGCGACCGTGTTCGTCTCAAAGCCCTCTGCCCAGTTGGTATCGAACGCTTCACCCTTCATGACCGCGCCGATCGCATAGGTGTAATAGACGTCCCACTCGTTGGTCGGGGAGACCAGCGCAGCGTTCGGTGCAGCGGCGAGCATATCGATGTTATAGCCGACGGAGTAGACGGTCGTGCCGGCTGCAAGGGATTCCTCGCAAGCGGTCGGAGCGCCGGTGGAGTCAGCGTGCTGGCCGATGATGACGCAGCCGCGGTCGATCAGCATGAGCGCAGCTTCCTTTTCGGCAATGATGTCGAACCAGGAGTTGGTGTACTGAACGTCCATCACAACGTCTTCATAAACGGACTTGATGCCAAGGAAGAATGCGGTGTAGCCGGAAACGACCTCTGCATAGGGATAAGCGCCCACATAGCCGACCTTGACCTTGCCGTCGGAGAGGTTCTTGTCCGTGAGCTTACCGGCTTCGACCAGCTCCTTGATCTTCATGCCGGCAACGACGCCTGCTGCATAGCGGGCTTCGTAAATTCTGGTGAATGCATTATGGAAGTTTTCAAGGCCGGACTTCTTTGCGGTGTCGCCGGTCATGGCAACGATCTGGATGTCGGGATACTCTTCCGCAGCTTCCTGTGCGAAGGGCTGATGGCCGTAGGAGTTCGTGAATACCACCTTGCAGCCCTGGTTGATGCAGTCGACAATCGCGTCCTTGCAGGTTGCGTTTTCGCCGACGCTGTACTTCCAGACAACGCTCGTCTTTTCATCCAGGCCAAGATTCTTCAAAGCCTGACGGATGCCGAGGATGTGTGCATAGGTGTAGCCCTCGTTTTCGTCGCCGACGAGAACCACGCCGATCTTGATGTCGGTGTTCGCCGGGTTTTCGACGTCATCGGAACCCTTGACCTCGTCGGTCGCCGCGGGCTTCGAGTCGTTCTGGTCTTTGTCTTCTTCCTTCTTCTCGCTGCTGCAGCCGACAAACAGGCAGGCAACCATAGCCAGAACAAGGAGCATCGCTAAGAGTTTCTTCATAATTTCATTCCTCCATAAGATTTGGGTGTTGTGTCGATTGCATCGACCATTACCGAGTTTAGTATAATATAGCACAGCACAATTTACAAACAAAAACTGCGCGAGTCATAAAAATTCAGCAGCTCGCACAGTTTTATTTCTCGTTTTTTGTTGATTTTCGCGCCGAACCGTTTGCAGGGAGCGAAAACAATTCCTGCATTTTCGGCCAAAGTGAATTATTCCCGGAGATAGGTGTATTCTCCGTCCTCATCCTGAAGGGTGAGTACGGTTCCGTCCACCTTGTAGCGGTAGTCAAATTCGGTATCCTGTCCGTTCATAAAGAAGGTCACGGTCAGGCGGCTGCCCGCGACCGTATAGCTTCCTTCATAGAAATAGGTCGGCTCGTCGTTGTAGATCAGCGTGACCTCAGCGCCGCCGTCCTCCCGCAGCGTCAGAATCTCCAGATAGCTGCCGCCGTTTTCATATTCGCCCGCATTATTCCAAGTGCCGCACAGTGCAGGATCTCTCTGCACGGTCGCGCTCGGTTCCGTCGTCTGCGCCGTGCCCGCCCGGGTTCTTCCACAGGCCGTGCATACCGCCAGCAGCAACAGCAACGTGCACAGCGCAGTGCATCTTCTTTGAATCATGGTCAAATTCTCCCCTTAAAACGACTTCTCAATGTCCTTCCGCACAGATGCGATCTTGCAGCCCAAGCCGCACGAGCTTGCAAAATGACACGAGATACGTCAATTCCGAAACAGTTCCCTTCGCCTGCCGAAATACCGAAGGTTGATCGCCAGCATGCCGATCGTAATCAGAGCCGTAAGGATCGCATCCGTATAGTCTGCGGATACAAATCCGCTGTCGGCAAGCCCTGTCGCGTACAAAACGACCGTATAAAGCACCTCCACCGCCGCGCTGCACGCAAGCGTCACATAGTACAGCTTCGGCCCGCTCTTCCGGAATCCGGCGAGATACGACCGCGTATAGAGCGCCAGAATTCCCTGCCCGACGGAAAGCGCTGCAAACAGGTAGCCATAAAGGCTCCATGCAGGATAGGCCTTCAGAATCAGACCTCTGAATTCTCCGAATTGTGTGCCGAAGGCATAGCCGAACGCGGAAAGGAAATTCAGAACCGCCGAAGCAAACAGCTGAAAATAAATGATAAACCGAAACCAGCCCATCGGATAGGCGCTCTGCGGCCGGGCATCCAGCACAGGCAGTCCGCCGAACTTCTGCTGATAGTCGGAATAGGAAACGCCCGCAGGAGGCTGCGCAGCCGATTCCGGCAGGGACATTGTACGGCCGCAGCTCGGGCAAATCAGCTTTTGCTCCTCGCAGGAAGCGCCGCAGTGGGGACATATCTTCGCCATAATGCTCTCTCCTTTTTCTTCCTGCCCTGCCGCCGCTCTTATTCGTTCGGCATCTGCGGTGCAAACGCGCCGCGGCGTGCGCCCGACTCCGCAGAAACGCGCCGGGACTTCCCGCGTCCTGCGTCGAACGCGGCCCTTCCATTCGGCCTCAGCTGCAAAAACTACCGAAATACCCGCTGTATTGGAAGCCTTTCCGATGAAATTGCCTGTCGGCGCACTGCACAGGGATTGATTTTATTATACGCATTCCACGGCGGGAAGTCAATCCCCACGGCCTGACGTCCCCGGTGTCTGCGACCTGACGTCCCTGGTGCCTGCCCCGACCCACGGATCGGCCTGCACGGCAGCTGTGCCCGTCGAAGGCGCGCGTTTTTCCGTCTGCCGCGACCTCCTCCCGTTTCCAACGGTAGGCCGGCGCAGTCAGTCGACTGCGCCCAAGCGGGACGGTCTGACAAAATTTTCGTTTTTGCAAAAATAGGGCTTGACATTTTCGCGCCGCGTGCATATAATGCTTAAAAACGAGAAACCGATGAGCAAAAGGAGTAACCTGTTTCCCTGTGCTTCAGAGAGCCGCAGATGGTGGGATTGCGGCAGCATACACTCGGGTGAATGGATTTGCGAGGGCAAACCGAACGAGCGCGGCGCTTTAGTAGGGGCGACGGCTTCCGGCCGTTATTTCCGGAGGATGTATGCTTGTACATCGTTGAGCTGCACGTCTTTTGGGCGTGAATTTGGGTGGCACCGCAGATTGTTTTCTGTCCCATGTTTTGTGGGGCGGAATTTTTTTATTCTCTGGAGGCAGATTCCATGTATTATTTGGACTTTCGATGGCGCGTCTTTTCAATGCTTTAAAACGTGAAACGACAAACAAAAATGAAATTGGAAAGGTGCATACGATCATGAAAACTTATAAGGATTTTGACAATTACGAGAAGGAATTCCCGGATGCAAACGGTTATTTCGGCGAATATGGCGGCAGCTTCCTGCCGGAGCCTCTGCAGGAGCCGTTCCGCGAAATCACGGATGCCTACGAGGAGATCTGCCACAGCGCACAGTTTATTAACGAGCTTCGCCGCATCCGCCGCGAATTTCAGGGCAGACCCACGCCGGTCTATCACTGCGAGCGACTGTCCCAGCTTTTCAGCAAATGCCAGATCTACCTCAAGCGCGAGGACTTGAACCATACGGGCGCACACAAGCTCAACCACTGCATGGGCGAGGGACTGCTTGCCAAGCACATGGGGAAGAAAAAGCTGATTGCAGAAACGGGCGCGGGACAGCACGGCGTCGCGCTGGCAACGGCAGCCGCCTATTTTGGGCTGGAATGTGACATTTACATGGGCGAGGTCGACATCGCCAAGCAGCACCCGAATGTTGTGCGCATGAAAATGCTCGGTGCGAACGTCATCCCCGTCTCGCGCGGTCTGAAAGCGCTGAAGGAAGCCGTAGACGCAGCCTTTGAAGGCTACCTGCGGGAATATAAGGACGCAATTTACTGCATCGGCTCCGCCGTCGGCCCGCACCCCTTCCCCATGATTGTGCGGGATTTCCAGTCGGTCGTCGGTTACGAAGCCAAGGATCAGTTCCGTGATATGACCGGCTTCCTGCCGGATGCGATCTGCGCCTGCGTCGGCGGCGGCTCCAACTCGCTCGGCCTGTTTGAAGCCTTCTTGAACGAGCCGGTCAAGATTTACGGCGTCGAGCCGCTCGGCCGCGGCGAGAAAACCGGCGATCACGCCGCCACCATGCGCTTCGGTACCAAGGGCGTGCTGCACGGCTTTGAGAGCATCCTTTTGCAGGATGAGCAGGGCCAGCCGCTTCCCGTTTATTCCATTGCAAGCGGTCTGGATTATCCCGGCGTCGGCCCGGAACACGCCTACCTCAGAAGCTGCGGCCGCGTCTCGTATGAAACGGTTTCGGACGAAGAGGCCATGGAGGCTTTCTTCCTCCTGAGCCGTTACGAGGGCATCATTCCGGCAATCGAAAGCTCTCATGCGCTGGCCTATGCGCTGCGCTATGCCAAGGAGCATCCGACGGGCTGCATCCTCTGCAATCTCTCCGGCCGCGGCGACAAGGACGTCGATTACGTCTATGAAAAATACGGCACCGGCGAGCGCTTTCTGGAAAAGTACCGCAATCGGTAACGTATAAAGAGCAGCTTCGTTTCCATTTCTCAAAAGGGAACGGGCACATGAAAATAAAAACGTCAAACCTGCGTTCTATTTTGACGGTTGTGAATGACCAATAATTTGACTCCGGCAGAAGCCGCGCGGTTCGCGCGATTTCTGCCGGAGCCATTTCTTCCGGAACACCCTATCGCCCGGAAGCCTCTAATACGGTTTTATATTATAGTAAAACGGCTTCTTCGTTTTCCTGCGCCGCACCTGCGGCGCGGGACTGTAAAAAGAACTTTCCCGCTTCTTTTATCAAAATGAGCAGCCCGGCACGAATTATTTATGGATGCCGGGGAAAAACAGTGCGATTGTACCGGGTCCGACATGCGAGCCGGTCACCGGCTCATAGCACACCGTGAGGCAGTCGCCGGTCAGGCCAAGCTCCCGCAGCTTTTGCAGCAGTGCCGCCGCGCCCTCCTCGTTATCTGCATGCGCAATACCGATTTCGGCCCTTTTGTCCTTGACCAGCTTTTCATAATGCTTTGCCAGCGTATCAATCGCGCCGCGGCTTCCGCGCGCCTTCCCGCAGAGAACGATGCGCCCTTCCTCATCGCCCATCAGGATCGGCTTAATTTTCAGCACCGTGCCGACCACGGCGGCGACCCTTTTGATCCTGCCGCCGCGCCGCAGATACTCCAGATCGTCCACCGTGAAATACTGGCACATCGTATGGCGATCCGCAGAAATTGTCTCAACGACCTCCTCAAAGCGCATCCCGGCGTCCAAAAGCTTCTTGGCCTGCAAGACCTGCATTCCCTCGCCCAGAGACGCGGCATAGGTATCGATCGCCGCGATTTTGCGCGCGGGGAACTCCGTCTGCAGCTCCCTGGCCGCGATGGCCGCCGCATTTGCAGTGCCGCTGATGCCGCCGGACATGCCGATGTAAATTACATCGTCGCCCTGCTCCAATGCTGCACGCATCGGCTCCATCAGATTGACGATATTGATCATGGACGTCTTGACGTCCGCACCCGCACGCATGGCGTCATAGAATTTTTTTCCGTCAAACGGCGCGTCCTGCGCGGCGGGCGTTCCATCGACCGTATAAGAAAAGGGAATGACGGAAATGCCGCGCGACGCCGCCAGCGTTTCCGGAAGATTTGCAGAAGTATCAGTAAACAGCTTAACCATAGGGAATTCCATTTCCTTTCAAGGATACTTACCGATTCGGAGCAAGGAACACGCCGAACGGCACGGCACACAGCGCCGCTTGCTTTAGCATACCACGGCAGCCCAAAAATGCAAGCTACAATGCGGGCGCGGCTGTCTACTGCTTTGCTTTCTGCGCTCTACTCGCCGGATCGGCAGCAAACCCCCGGTAGAGCGCTCTACCGGGGCAGTCTGTCAGCCAAATCCGCAACCTTCAAAACGAGAAAACAACTTTGGCGGTTTTAATTATAAATACATCTATTCGATTCATAGCAAAAATCAAACAAATTCAGTTCAAAAATCAGGATATACTCCATGTTTTCAGTTTACTTTTGAACTCGCGCCGTGCCGCACCTATATACGCCTGCCGGCGTGAGCTTCTTATCCTCCGGGACCCTCCTGATCGCCTGTCGGCGTATCAAAAAGGTGTTTTTTGTCGTGCTATCCCCGGTAGAGCGCTCTACCGGGGATAGACTTTTCTTGTAATTCCCTGTTCCTTCCGATTTTTGTCTGCTTTCGCAGATGCAGACCAAACGCCGGTCCCGGCCCGCGCGTGCGCCGTATTGCGGCGGCGAACCATGCCCGTGAAATTCTGCGCCGCACCCGCCGGATCCCCCGGGGCTTCGACGCCTCCGATTCCGAGGATGGTTCGCGTGGGTTCTTCGTGCAATCAGCCGACCGACAAAGGGGAGCGCTTCCGCGTTTCCTTAGTCCACATATTGAATTGCCGCTTCGCCAAAGCGAACACTGGTCTTTACAATCAGGAGCGGCGCCTGCTCATCGGTCTCCGACGCACCGTGCACGCCCGTCTGACCAAACCATGCCGCACCGTCCTTCTGCACGCGGAAGCGGCGCGGAACCAAAAGCTTTGCCTCGCCGAAGGAGACGTCCATATGGATCACCGCATCCGGCGCAAGGCTTTCGCAGCCGGTCAGGTCAACGACCGCCTCACCGAAGGAAACATTGATATCGCCGCCGCGCAGCGTCGCCTCCGAGACGCGCACCTTGTCCTCGCCAAAGGAAATTCGATAGCAGAAGCGTCCGGCCTCGCTGGTGAAGGACTGCGTGCGGCGCTTATCCGTGTGTCCGTCCCAATTGCGCTTTTTCCATTTCCGTCCGGAGAAGAGATGATCCACAAGCATGGTCACGCCCCAGAACACCAGCAGAATCGGGAACCAAAGGCCGCCGAGATTAAAATGCACGACATGGAAATCATACAGCGCCAGATAGAGACCCAGCAGCATCATGCCGATGGAGAAGGCCGAACCACCCGCTTTCCGGCAGCCGCTCAGGCCAAGACACAAAAGGCCGTCGGCGAGCACCAGCCGCCAGAAACCAACGTCAACTTTCAAAATTTCCCGCAGCAGCAGCCCCACGCCCAAAAGGATCACGAACATCGCGCTTGCGATCGTGCCGTCAAAGCGAATGCTCCAGGAGGCGTTTTTTCTTTTCCTCTCCCCGTCCCTGCGCGGGACGGCCTCTGCCGCGTCGCCTTGGGGGTCCTCCTCCGGGAACGGCGCCGTGCCCAGCAGCACGTCGGTCGTCACGCCGAAGATTGCCGCAAGCTGCGGCAGAACGGAGATGTCCGGGCAGGAAATATCGTTTTCCCATTTGCTGACGGCCTGCGAGGTCACGCCCGCCTGCTCGGCAAGCTGATCCTGCGTCAGCCCCCTGCGCTTGCGCAGCGTTTTAATGCGCCAGCCGATTGTTGTTTCACTCATAACTTCATATTCCTCCTTTTGCTCCGCACAAAAGCCGTGCGGATGCGCTTACCGGAATCGGCGATGCCGCGCGATCCGACTTTCGAAAATGCGGTGTGCATCTTTCGCCGTTATCGTAGCAGTTTCCCCTCAAAATGTCTATCATCTGTTCTTTTGCCCCGACCGGCAGCGCCCAACCGCCGGTTGATTTTTCACTCAACCGGCAGTTGGAACGGGCCGCAAAGCATTGAGGCTCCCGCGTTTTCCATTTTCTATTTCCCCCCGCTCTGTTCCGACGCCGCGGCTTCCGCGTTTTTTCCCGCGTTCTGCTTCTCCCGATTGACCCAAGTCATTCCTGTAAGAATCAGGACGATGCCCGCCACCTTCTTCCAGCTGAACAGGCCGTAAAATACATAATCCAGCGCGAGGGAAATCCCCAGATTTCCCAAAAGCATCAGGACGGAGGAAACAAGCGCATTGGAGCGCAGCGTGCCAACGATTTGCAGAAGCTGCGCGAGCAGCCCGCTGACGCCGCCCAAATAGACCCACCACGGCACCGCCGCAGCAGCGCCGAAAGACAACTCCTTCCCCTTCCCAAACAGAAGCAGCAGAAAGAGGGAAAGCACCGTAGCCTCCACATAATTGATCAGCGCGCCGTTTCCCGTGCCGAACAGCTTGCCCGCCTTGACGTTCGACATCCGGTTCGCTGAATTGAGCAGTCCGTTCAAAAATGCGGTCAAATAATAAATCATCGCAGCCTCCTCAATGCAGAATAACCAGCACGACGCCAAGCGCAACCAATGCATAGCCCGGAAGCTGCCGACGGCCCACCCGCGCCACCGGCATTCCGAACGCGCCCAGCCAATCGATCACGGCGGAGGAGATCAGCTGCCCCGCCGTCGAAAGCGCCATAAAAGCACCCGCACCGATGTTGCGGCTGCACCAGCTCGAGGTCGCAACGAGAACAACGCCCGTCACCCCAACGAGATATACATACCACGGCGCGCCGCGAAAGCACAGCCGCTCCCGCTTGCCCAGAAGATAGCCCAACAGCAGCACGAGTGCGATGCCGTGCACGAAAAAGCAAACGGCAAACAGGCTGAACGACGCGCTGAGCTTCGCATCCAGCGAGATCATCACGCCCTGCAAAATGCCTGCCAAAAGCAGCACGAGGAAGGAAAACATCATCTATAACTCTCTTTCTTTTCGGTTTTCTCCTGCAAAAGCGCGCCGCACAGCGTGACTTTTGCACCTTGCAGGATTTTTCCGCCTACGCCGCATAGAATATAGTATAGAACAACGGGCGCGGCTGCCAACGCGTCTTCAGCCTGCAAGAAGCTCCGAACGCAGCACGCCCTGCAGCTCGCTCATATGCCGCAGCAGCTCCTCGACGGTGCATTGCAGCCGCGTCGTTTCGGCGGTGACGGTAACCAGCGCGCAGCCGTTTGTCGGAATTGTCTGGTTAATGGTCAGTATATTTGCGCCATATTGGGCAAAAATGGATAGTATAGAGGACAAAACGCCGGTCGTGTCCCGCAGCAGGAGCTGGAAGGTCAGAATTCTCCCTGCCATCAGGTTCTGAAACGGCTGGATCGCGTCGCGGTACTTATAAAACGCGCTGCGGCTGATATCCAAGAGCTTCGCCGCCTCATGCACAGTCTTGACCTCGCCGGTCTCCAGCAGCCGCTTTGCCTCGGCGACCTTGCGAAAAACCTCCGGCAGCGCATCGGCCTCTACAATATAATACTTCGGATGAGACTCCATGAACAGGCTCCTTTCAGTGTCCTCGTGCGGCGGACAACCATCTACATAGTACCATGCAGCCGCACAAAATACAAGCGCTTTTACGGAGGGAACAGGAATGCAGATAAAAAAATATCGTAAGCTTTTTCTCTGGATCCTCGGCGCCGCTGCGGCGCTTTGGATCGGTATCGTGTTTTTGCTGCCGGTGCTTCTGCCGTTTTTGATCGGCTTTCTGCTCTCGCGGCTGGCGGAGCCTTTGATCGTGCGGCTGCAGGGAAAATCCACGCTGCCGCGCTGGCTCTGCGCCATCTTATGCGTTGCGGGGCTGTATTTTGTGCTCGGCACCGCGCTGTTCTTCCTGTTTCGCGCGCTGTTTACGGAGCTTGGCGAATTTGTGGAGCAGATCCCGCAGCTTCTATCCTCGCTTTCCGAACCGATGGGGCGGCTGCAGGAGGCGCTGGAGCTGGCTGCCGACCGTCTGCCGGACGGCCTTGGCGTCGCGCTGCGCGGTTGGATCGATCATCTGTTTGCCGGAGGCAGCATTCTTGCGGAGACCGCCGCGAACCGGCTGATCGCACTGGTCACGCGGATTTTGTCCGGTCTTCCCTCGATTCTGCTGTTTTTGGTCACGGCCGTCCTCTCTACATTCATGATCTCCATCGAGCTGCCGCAGCTCAAGTCGGCAGCGGCAAAACGGCTTCCTGCGCGAGGACGGCAGCGGCTTACCACGCTCTACGGGAAGGTGCGGGGCGCAATGGGCGGCTGGCTGGTCGCGCAGGGGAAGCTGCTGCTTGTCGTGTTCGGCATCGTCTCGGCGGGCTTGTTTCTGCTGCGCGTGGAGTTCCCGCTTCTGTTCGGCGCCATCGTCGCGCTGATCGACGCGCTGCCGGTGTTCGGCTCCGGCACGGTGCTGATTCCCTGGGCGCTGGTGCGCTTTTTGCAGGCGGACACGCGCCTTGGCGTGGGTCTTTTGTGCGTCTACCTCGCCGCCATGCTGACGCGCACGGCGCTTGAGCCGCGCCTGATCGGCCGACAGATCGGGCTGAACCCGCTTCTGACGCTCCTGTCGCTTTATGCCGGCTTCCGTTTCTTCGGCGTCGTGGGAATGATCTTTCTGCCCATCGCCGCCATTTTACTCAAGCAGCTCTTCGATCTTGCCGAACCGTATCTCGGCTGACATGCCTCGTCCGGCCGCACGGAAACCCCGATGCCGGGAACCGCTTGCGGTACGTTTCAAAAGCCGGAAAGACAAGAAGCCCGCATCCTTCATTGGATGCGGGCTCCGTTTTTCTCTTCGGTTTTGAGTAAGGCCGTTTCCCGCTGCAGAATGCAGCGTCTTAACCGCCAAATAGCGTAAACATCAGGATCAGATAGGCGATATACAGACCGCCGATCAGAAGGCCGATCCAGCGCTTGAATTTTCCGCAGAACAGCGCCGGCAAAAGCGCGCCCGCGCATACGACCAGGCAGGCCGGAATATCCAGCAGCATTCCCTGCCGCTCCACCGTCAGGGGTCTTCCCTGCAGCAGCGCGCACAGCGGCATAATGAGCGTCAGATCCATAATATTGGCGCCGATGATATTGCCGACCGACAGGGACGACTGCTTTTTCCGGATCGCGGTAATGGTCGTGACCAGCTCCGGCAGCGAGGTGCCGATGGCGATCATGGTTGCGCCGATCACGGCGTCCGGTACGCCGAGCTTCACGGCAAGCGCCGAGCCGTTATCGATCAGGAGCTGTGCGCCAAGCACAATGGCAGCCGCGCCAAGCAGGAACTTCACCACATTGCAGACAATGGTCTTTCCGTCCGTCTGCGGCCGTACCTCCGCCTCCAGCGGCTCGGTCCCCTGCTCGCGCCGGACGGCAAAAATGCTCTCCGCCATGAAGACGATGAAGATCATGAGAATCAGCACGCTCTCCAGAATCGAAAGCTGCCCATCCCGCGTAAAGGCGAAAAGAACCGCGATCGCAGCCAGCAGAAGCCACGCCTTCACCGCAAATTGCCTGCGCGTCATCATACATTGCACGCACAGCAGAGACAGGCACATAATCAATCCGGTATTCGCCGTCACGGAGCCGACCGCATTGCCGACGGCAATGTCCGTGTTCCCCTCCAGCGCAGAAAACACCGAGACAAGCATCTCCGGCATCGTGGTCGCAAAACTGACAACGGTCGCACCGATGATAAACTTGGGGATGCCGGATGCTTCAGCGATCCAAGTCGCCGCATCCACAAACAGGTCGCCGCCCTTTATGATGCACAGCAGACCGGCAGCGAACAGGACGAGGATAAAAAATAAATTGTTTCCGGTAAAATCAAGACCCATTTTTCTTCTCCTTTTTGGCAGCCGTGCAAAAAAATAGAGCCTTTTGCACGATCAGCAGTTGTGATGTGCCAAAAGTCTCATTACCTAAACTGGGTAGGCGCATGGCCACCGGTCTCTTAGAACCGGGGGTATGTTGACCATGCTTTTGCAATTACTCCCTTTTAACGAGGAACAGTTTACCATGAACCGCACGGCTTGTCAACCCCAAAAGTTCTCCGATCATCAGAAACGGGCGGCCCGGGAAAAAAGCATTGACAAGTCCCTTTCCTGCCGCTATAATCTAAAATGTATATTTCAAAACATTTGTTTTAAAATAAGCATTTTATGCAGTCAGGAGCGTTCTTATGCCGCCGAAACCGAAATTTACAAAGGAAGAAATCGTGCAGACCGCATTGACGGTCGTATCGCAAAAGGGCGTAGAAGCGCTCACCGCAAAGGAGCTTGGCGACGCGCTCGGCAGCTCCGCCCGCCCGATCTTCACCGTATTCAACAGCATGAAGGAGGTGCAGGAGGCTGTGCGTGCCGCCGCGATGCACCGCTTTGAGGGTTTTGCAGAGCATAAGCTTCCCGATATGCCTCTGTTCAAGCAGGTCGGTATGCGGATGGTGCTGTTTGGTGCAAGAGAGCCGAAGCTGTATCAGCTTCTCTTTATGCAGGAGAACCGGAACGCCGTCAGCTTTGCCGACGTGTTCGGCGAGCTTGGCCCTGCGGCGGAAACCTGCATCGGACTGATTCGCGAGGAATGCGGCATGAGCGAGGCGGAGGCCAAGCTTCTCTTTGAAAATGTATGGATCTATACCTTTGGGCTCGGCGCTCTGTGCGCCACCCGGGTCTGCCACTTCCCCGAGGAAAAGCTCGGCCAGATGCTGTCCACCGAGTTTCAGGCCATGATGCTGCTTGTGAAATCCGGAGCGAAAGCGCCGCAATGAGCACTGCGGATGCCCAATGGAGCCTGCCACGGAATGCCGAAAAAGATCCGGACGCAGATCGGCGAAAGGCGCAGCGCCAAATCGAATAAGGATCTGATTTGCTCTGCATTGTTTTGTTTGAGGTACCACTATGAAATCGAACTGTTTTATCCGAAAACTCCGGCAAGAAGAACTCGAAGAAGCAAGATCTCTGACTTGGAAGGTGTTTCAGCAATACGAAGCGCCCGATTATGCGCAAGAGGGTGTCGCGGAATTCTATAAGAGCATACGGAGTCGGAGATCAACGACTTGCTGGGCGCGTGGACGCTGTTTCACGACCCGGCAACACTCCGGCGGGAGCTTTATAACAAGCGCCTAATGAACCGGACGGCAGATTGCAGCCGTTATTGGAGGGAGGAAAGCATCCCGCCGCTTGAGGATTTTGTAAATGCGAACATCTAATGAGACTGCAGGAGGCAAGGTAAAATGAGAAACACGGTCTGGTTATTGACAGCGGCAGGCATCCTGATGCTGATTGCAGGCACGCTCTTCTGCTTCACGAAGCAGTGGCGCTATGCGGTATTGGTCTGGATCGGTGCGTTCGGCTGTCTGGCTGCTGCCCTGCACTTTAAAAGCGGAAAGGATTTGTAAATTCGCAGCAGGCCATTACACGGCTCCACAAGAAAGAGGAAGCGCTATGCAAAACCTATCGCGCACAAAATGCCAGTCGGACTCGGCCTGCAAAGGAATACTGCAAAGGTCAAACATACTGCAACGGTGGAAGGAAGCCGCTGAATTCCCTCTTCCGGCAAACGGCAGAGCTTATCGCGCTTGACGTTCCCTGACGCAGCAGTCGATGTCCTTGGAGAGGGACACAAAAAACTACTACTCTATCATCCCGTAAGGAGAAATCAGAACGCTATGGAGAATTACAAGTTTTCAACCCTGGAGTACCAACGCCCCGATCTGGAGGCACACCGCACAAAGCTCGCCCAATGGAAGGCTGCAGCCGAAAAGGCAGAGAGCTACGAAGCGCTGCGCGCGCTGCTGTTTGAAATCGACCGCGTGAACTGCGAACTGTCCACGCAATATTCCATTGCGAACATCCGCCACACACTCGATACACGCGACGCGTTTTATGAAGCGGAGGTCGCCTATCTTGACGACACGCTGCCCACGCTCGGCGGTGAAGAGGTGGCACTCAGCGAGGTCATCGCGTCCAGCCCCTTCCGCCCGGACATTGAGCAGGAGTTTGGCAAGCAGTATTTTGTCTCCATGGATCTGCAGAAGAAGCTGTTCTGTGAGGCCAATATCCCGCTGCGCCAGCAGGAGAGCCGCCTGACCAACGAGTATCAGAAGATCATGGCCACGGCAGAGATCCCCTTCGACGGCAAGACGCTGAACCTTTACGGCGTGCAGAAATATTTTGAGCATTCCGACCGCACGGTACGCGCTGCGGCCGTCAAGGCATATTCCAAGTTCTACGAGGAGAACGAGACACGTCTGGAAGAGATTTGGGGCGAATTGATCCGCATCCGCAATCAGATGGGCAAAAACCTCGGCTATGAAAACTACATCCCCGTCGGCTATCTGGAGCAGGGCCGCACGGACTACGGCGAAAAGGAGGTTGCATCCTTCCGCGAGCAGGTGCGCACCGTTCTGGTGCCGCTGTGCCAGAAGCTCTATGACGCGCAGGCCAAGCGCCTCGGCATCGACCATGTCATGTGGTACGACGAAAAGATGGTGTTCCCGGACGGCAACGCCGAGCCTGCAGGCGACGACGAATTTATGGTCAAGACCGCGCAGAAGATGTACCACGAGATCAGCCCGGAGACCGGCGAATTCATCGACTTCATGA
>CABQNH010000002.1 GCA_902465435.1 uncultured Eubacteriales bacterium
AAAACGTCAAAATTGTTTTCCCATTTTGACGGTTACGGACTTTATTGACAGTCTGACCGTGCTGTCTCGTCAAGAGGCAGCACGGTTTTGCAATTCTTGACACGGCTTTTCTCCCATGCTATACTTGGCTCGGCTTTATCCTTGAACGGAATCAAACCATTTTGGAAATGGTTTGCCCTGACGAAAAATCTCTCGCCGCCCATCCTTGCGGACGGACTCAGAGATTCCCTTGAAACTCGCGCCCGCACAAGTACATAGGCACGGCAGGGCGCGAGTTCCGAAGCAAGCCAAAACAACAGACCGTCTCCTTGTTCTTAAACGAGATTCATTTGAATTTCTCTACGAAATGAAACGGACGCACGGAAGGTGGAAATCGTCAAAATTGTTCTCTTGTTTTGATGGTTACGGACTTGATTGACAGTCTGATACCCCCAATACTGGACACCCGGTATTGGGGGGTATCTATCACAGGTTCGTTCGCCTGCAGCAGGCTTTCTCTGTCCGCGCAGAGCCGCCTGTTGCGCGACTTCCGGCTTGTCTTGCATTCTACACACAAAAGGGGGCCACCATGGATTTAGAAGAAATTAAGCTGCGGCAGCTTTCCGGGCAATTTCTGCTCACACCCGCCGGCACCGAGGAGGCTGCGCGCGGATTGTTGGGGATTCAGGCGCAGTTTTTTCGCCATGCGATGCACGCGCTTTGTCTGCGGAGCCGGGATTTTTCCCCCGCACTTGTGCAGGAAACGCTTATAAAAACCTGGACACTGCGTGGCACCGTGCATCTTGTTCCGTTAGAGGATCTTCCCCTGTACCTTAACGGCGACACATACCGAAAAAACGAGTGGAGCAGCCCGTCCTTTTGGAACCAACGATCGGATTGGGCGCTGACGTCCGCACGGCAGGAAGCTCTGTCCGCCTTTCTTCTTCAAACGCTCGCCGACGGGCCGCTGCCGCGCGACGAGCTGAAGGCACGCTGCCGCACATGGGGCATGACGCCCGAAGAGGAGAAAAGCATGTTTCACCCCTGGGGCGGCGGGATTCGCGAGCTTTGCGAGCGCGGCTTTCTGCACTACCGTGCGCAGGAGGAAAAGGTACTTTGCCTCTCCCCGGAAGTCACCCCTCTGCCCCGTGACCAGGCGATGCGGGCGCTCGCCGCACGCTATTTTGCCCATTACGGTCCTGCAACCGTGCACGACGCAATGTACTTTTTCCATACGTCCGCGCGGCAGGTACGCGCGTGGCTTGATATGCTGCCGGTACGGGAAAGCCGTATCGGAGGGACCTGCTATTACGATCTGTGCGTGCAGGCGCCGCCGAACAGCGAGCTTCCCGCCTGCCTGTTTCTCGGCGGCTTCGACCCGCTGCTCCTCGGCTATGAGAAAAAAGAGAGTCTTTACCTGCGCCCGGAACATCTGCGCAGCGTATTCTCCCTTTCCGGTATCGTCCGCCCAACCTGTCTTCTGCGCGGCCAGATTGTGGGGGTCTGGAAAAAGGAAGGGAGAAAGCTGCTGCTTTCCCCCTTCCATCCAATTGACCCGACCGATCGCCGCCTGATTCGAGACGCCGCCGCGCAGCAGCTTCCATGGCTGCGTGAGATCGCGTTCGAGCCGTAATTGCGGCGCATTGAGCAGCCGCCGCTTATTGCGTCTGCGTCAGATCGGTAAACTGCGCATCAGTTACCCGCGCAAGCTGCTCCGGCGCGAGGACGATCTGCTGACCGCGCACGCCGGCGCTGACATAGATTTTCTCATACGCGCGTGCATGCGCATCCACATAGGTCGGATACTTCTTTTTCATTCCGATCGGCGAGCAGCCGCCACGCACATAACCAGTCAGCGGCAAAAGCTCGCTGACCTTGATCATCTGCACGCTCTTATCCCCTGTGAGCTTTGCCAGCTTCTTCAAGTCCAGCTCGCACTCAACCGGAATGCAGCAGACAAACAGCCCGTGCTTCTGTCCGCGCACAACAAGCGTCTTGAACACGATATCCGGCGAAACGCCCAACATCTGAGCTGCGTGGGCGCCGGAAAGATCCTGCTCGTCCACCGGATATTCGCTGACCGTGAAGTCAATTTTTGCGGACTTCAAGATCCGCATTGCATTGGTTGTTGTCAAGAAAACCACGCCCTTTCGTTTCAAAGCGCACCGCAAGGCGCGCCCTCGGAATCCCGATAAGTCCCTCTCAGGCAGGCTGGAACTGGCTGTTATAGAGCTTGCTGTAGAAGCCGCCTGCCGCAAGAAGCTCCTCATGCCGTCCCTGCTCCACGATCTTCCCGTCCCGCATCACGAGGATCAGGGAAGCGTCCCGCACGGTAGAGAGGCGGTGCGCTACCACAAAGCTGGTCCTTCCCTCCATCAGCGTGTCAAATGCCTGCTGAATCTGCAGCTCCGTCCGCGTATCGATGCTGGAGGTCGCTTCGTCCAGGATCAGCATCGGCGGCAGGCAAAGCATCACGCGTGCAATGCACAGCAGCTGCTTCTGTCCCTGGCTGATTGCATCCTCCGTCAGGACGGTATCCAACCCCTTGGGCAGCCTGCGGATGAACTCCCAGCAGTGCGCGGCCTTGGCAGCGCGGATGATTTCCTCCTCCGGCGCATCCGGACGGCCAAAGGCAATATTCTCGCGCACCGTGCCGTTTTTCATCCAGGTATCCTGCAGCACCATGCCAAAGCTGCTGCGCAGCGCGTGGCGGGACAGTCGAGTGGACGGCGTTCCGTCGATTTGTATCTCTCCGCTGTCCACCTCGTAAAAGCGCATCAGAAGATTAATGAGCGTTGTCTTTCCGCATCCGGTCGGGCCGACGATGGCCACACGCATACCGGGCTTTGCGCAAAGCGACAGATTCTCGATCAGCGGACGGCTCTTGTCGTAGCAGAAGGATACATTTCGGAACCGAACCTCGCCCTCGACCTGGTCCAGTGTGCCCTCTGCGTCCTCTGACTGCACAGGCGCTTCAAGCAGCGCAAAAATTCTCGAAGCACAGGCCCGCGCGTTTTGCAGCTCCGTCACGACGGAGCTGATGTCGTTAAATGGCTTCATATACTGATTTGCATAGGAAAGGAGCACCGCAAGGCCGCCGACCGTCAGTCCCCCGCCCGGGATCAGAAGCACACCGGTCAGCGCGACGCCCGCATAGATCAGGCTGTTGACAAATCGGGTCGTCGGATTGGTCAGACTGCTGTAAAACACCGCCTGCTGGCTGCACTGCTGCAGCTCCGCATTCACCTCCGCAAAGCGCTGCGAGGCACGCGCGCCATAGCCGAATGCCTTTACGACCTTCTGGTTCCCGATCATTTCATCGATCAGCGCCGTCTGGCGGCCGCGAATCTCGCTCTGCCTGCGGAACAGGCGATACGAGCGCGTTGAAATAAACCGCGCGACCAGGAAGCTGAGCGGCGTCAGCAAAATCACAAGCAGCGAGATCCACATATTCTTGCAGAACATGAAGATCAGCGTCACGACAATGGTCATTACGCCGGAAAACAGCTGCGTAAAGCCCAGAAGCAGGCCGTCGGACAGCACATCCGTATCGGAAATGATCCGGCTGACGATATCGCCGGAGCTATGCTGATCCAAGTAAGAAAGCGGAAGCCTCTGGATGTGGCGGATCGCCTTTGCGCGAAGATCCTGCACGATTCCATAGGTCATACGGTTGTTGACCAGATTCATTCCCCAGGTGCAGAGTGCAGAAATCGCCGCCAGCAATGCAACCCGGCTTAAATAGCTGCCCATCCTTGCGAAATTGACCCGATGTGCCGCTGCGACCTGATCGATCGCGTCGCCGAACAGGATCGGCACATAGAGCTGCAGGATCACTGCCGCTGCGGACAAAAGGATGCTGACCGCAAGGAAAATCCAATACCTTCCCACATAGGGGGCGAGCCTTTTCAGCGCGCCCGTTTTCTTTTCCGCCGCCTTCTTCATTGACCCGCACCGCCTTTCCTTTCCGGGCGCTCCTCCGGGAACTGGGAATAATAAATTTCCTGATAGACCTCGCAGTGCGCCATCAGCTCCTCGTGCGTCCCCTGCCCGGCCAGCGTGCCGTTGTCCAGCACAAGAATCTGATCGGCCTGCCGCACGCAGGCAATGCGCTGCGAAACCAGGAAGGCCGTCGTTTGCCCGCTCAGGCTGCGAATAGCCTTCCGAAGCGCCGCATCCGTCGCAAAATCCAGTGCGCTCGCACTGTCATCCAAAATCAAAATCTCCGGCCGCTTCACCAGCGCCCGTGCAATGGTCAGACGCTGCCGCTGTCCGCCGGAAAGGTTTCTTCCCCCCTGCTCCAGCATGAAATCCAAGCCGCCGGGCTTTCCTTCCACAACCTCGCGCGCCTGCGCCAGCGTCAGTGCCTGCCAAAGCGCCGCATCCGTCGCCGCTTCGTCGCCCCACTTCAGGTTATCGCGAATGCTCCCCTGAAACAGCACGGCCCGCTGCGGCACAACGCCGACACGTTGGCAAAGCGTCTTGCGCGTCAGAGAACGCACGTCCTGTCCGTCCAGCAGAACCTCGCCCCCCGTTGCGTCGTAAAAACGCGGAATTAAATTGACCAGCGTTGTTTTTCCGCTTCCGGTGCCGCCGATCACGCCGATCGTCTGCCCGGGCCGCACACGGAAGGAAATTTGCGAGAGGCTCGGCGCCCCGGCGTCCGCATAGGTGAAGGATACCCTGCGGAACTCCACGGCATCCGCATTTTCCTTCGCCGCCACATCCGCATCCGGCTCGCGCATACTTGGTGTGACATTCAGAATGTGCTCCGCGCGCCGGGCGCAGGCCAGCGACTTGTTGAGCGTGATAATGAGCGACGCAAACTTGATCAGCTCGACGATGATTTGCAGCATATAATTATACAGCGCCACAACCTGTCCCTGCTGCAGACTGCCGAGGTTCACCTGGATCGCCGCCTTGCGGATCAAAACCACCGCCGCAAGGTTAATCAGGACATACGTCAGGGGATTCAGCAACGCCGAAATTCTGCCGACAAACAGATTCAGGCGCGTCAGGCTGCGGCTGCTCTCTTCAAAGTCCGCAGCGGACTGCTCTTCCCGACAAAACGCGCGGATAACGCGCACACCGGTCAGATTCTCGCGGGTCTGCGCAGTCACGCGATCCAGACCCGCCTGCACCTTCCCATACAGAGGGATACTGACCTGCATAATCAGGAAGGTCACGGCAAACAGGACAGGGATCGTCGCCGCAAAAATCAGCGCGCAGCGCACATTTACGGTAAAGGCCATCCCCATCGCGCCGAAGACGATAAAGGGGCTGCGCAGCAGCAGCCGCAGGCCGAGATTCAGCCCGGTCTGCACCTGATTGACGTCGTCGGTCAAACGGGTGATCAGCGTGTCGCTTCCCAGTCTGTCTAATTCCGTATAGGACAGTGCCTGCACATGGTCAAACAGTGCCTGACGCAGCGAGGTCGCCACGCCGATGCTCGCTTTTGCCGCAAAAAACTGCGCGACGACGCTGCAGCCCAGGCCGACCGCCGCCATGGCGAGCAGTCCTCCAAAGCACCACAGCACCGTTTCCTTCCCGTCTGCGCCCGCGTCGATCATCTTTGCCACAACCAGCGGCACCAGCAGGTCAAACACAGCCTCCAGCAGCTTAAATAACGGCGCAAGGATGCTTTCCTTCCGATATTGCTTCATGTACCTTGCAAGCATTCGCATAGTCCTTCTCGCTTCCTCCCTTTGCTCAGCAGGGAAGCTGCACAGCACAAAAATCTTCTCTTTCCGTTCGGTGTTTTCCGCCGGTCACATATGCGCAGCGTCCTATTTGCTTTTCTATGAATGGTTATTTTATCACAGAGGCGCAAATCTGGCAAGTATTCTGCGTGACTTTTCTGTTGGTTCATGCTATACTTGATTGAGATTTTATCCGCAAGGGCAGCCGGCAATGCGTTTCCTTCAAGGCTGCCCGGCATAAGGGAGGCGCTGCGGCTCATGAGAGAATCCAACTACGAATTGACCAAGCGAAAAATGCAGACGGAATTCCTGCGCTACGATCAGGAAGAAATGATCCAAAAATTCTCGCTTGCAGCCGACGAGCGTTATCTTTATCTGGAGCTGCTGCGCCGTCCCCACCGCATTGACCGACGCAGCGGTCTGGTCGAATGGTCGGACGACTGCTTCCACACTGCCCACGAAGCGGATTTTAACAGTGCGATGACCCTATACGATCTGCTTTGCTGTTCCAAGCCGAACTGCCGTCTTTCCGGACGATTCTGCACCGTCAATGCACTGCGCGGCACGGCCTACACGGCCGGACTTGGTGAGGATCTGTTCGTGCGCGAGGCCGCGTTTTTCGACCGGCATCTTACGCAGCTTCGCGCCGCCTGCGCAGCGCTTGGCGGCACGCGGGAGCCAAACGGCGACTTGGCCTGCAGGCTCCTCCTTTTTCCCTTTTTCCCGGTGATTCTGCGCTTCTGGCAAGGCGACGAGGAGTTTCCCGCCAGCCTGAAGCTTCTGTGGGATGAAAACACCCTGCAATTTCTGCACTATGAGACAACCTATTATGCCGCCAACCACCTATTTTCCCGTCTGCGCGCCGCGTGCCGCGATTGACAGCCAGACCGGAACGTGATACAGTATAAAAAAACAAACGAGGAGGAATTTTTATGAACGCACAATGGGATTTAACGCCGCTTTACACCGGCTTTGACACCCCGGCTTATCAAAAGGATCTTGCCGATCTGGGCGAAGCGGTTGCCGACTTTCAGCGCTTTGCCGCCCGGCTTTCCGACCATTCGGACGAGCGCGCCGTCATACACCATGCTTTGGAGCTTTTAGAGCGGATTGAAATGCTCGGCGCTAGGCTTTTCAGCTATGCGATGCTGCGCGGCTCCGTTGACGCCAATGATGCCGATGCAGCCGCTATGGCAGCCAAAGTGCGCAAGCTTTTTTCGGACGTCAGTGCTTCTGATGCCGCCTTTACCGCCTATCTGTCCAAGGTTGAGGATCTGGACGCGCAGATCGCACACGACGAGCTTTTACAGGCGTATTCCTTTCTGCTGCATGAGCGGAAGGAGAATTCCAAATATACGCTTGACGACAAGGTCGAGGAAGCGCTCTCCAAGATGAATCTTTCCGGCGGAAACGCATGGGAAAATCTGCAGCAGTATCTGACCTCAAACGTCGAAGCGGACTATCGCGGCGAAAAGCTCACCTTGAGCGCCGTGCGGAATCTGGCCTATGACGCAGATCCTGCCGTGCGCAAGGATGCGTACGATGCCGAGCTTGCCTGCTATGACAGGATCAAGGACGGCGTCTGCTTTGCGCTCAACAGCATCAAGCAGCAGGTCAGCACCGAATGCGACCTGCGCAGGGCGGACTCCCCGCTGGAAATGACGCTGCGCCGCAGCCGGATGCAGCGCTCCACGCTGGACGCCATGATCGCAGCGATTGAGGAATACCTGCCTTCCTTCCACCGTTATCTGAAGGCAAAGGCGAAGGCGCTCGGCTATGAAGGCGGCCTGAAATGGTGGGATCTGTTTGCCCCGATGGGGAAGAATACCGCCACCTATACCATTGAGGAAGCAAAGCGCTATCTTCTTGACCACTTCCGCGGCTTTGCACCCGATATGGCGCAAATGATGGAGCGAGCCTTTGACGAGCGCTGGATCGACTTCTATCCGCGCAAGGGCAAGGTTGGCGGTGCTTTCTGCTATAACCTTGCTTTCATCGGGCAGAGCCGTGTCCTGACCAATTTCGACGGTACGTTCGGAGATATTGTCACGCTGGCGCATGAGCTTGGCCACGCTTATCACGGCCAGCAGATTGAATCGCACCGTCCGCTCAATCTTGACTATTCCATGCCGGTCGCCGAGACGGCCTCAACCTTTAACGAAACCGTCATCATGAACGCTGCGCTGCAGGAAGCGACCGATCCGCAGGTCGAATTGGGACTTTTGGAGAGCCAGCTCCAGGATACCACGCAGATTATCTGTGACATTCTCTCCCGCTACTGGTTTGAAACGGCGGTCTTCGAGCAGTCGAAGGATCGCTTCCTCTACCCCGACGATCTGTGCAGGTTAATGAAGGAAGCGCAGCTGCGCGGCTACGGCGACGGCGTCGATCCCGACACGCTGCATCCCTATATGTGGGTCTGCAAGGGGCATTATTACTCCTCCGGCCTTTCGTTCTATAACTTTCCCTATGCCTTCGGCGGACTGTTTGCCGCCGGCCTTTATGCGCAGTACCGCAGGGAGGGCGATGCCTTCCTGCCGAAGTACCGCGCACTGCTCAAGGCAACCACGGTCAGCACCGTCGAGGACGTTGCGAAAATGGCGGATATTGATCTTGGCAGCGTCGATTTCTGGCGCAGCAGTCTGGAAATTTTCCAGGCGCGCATCGACCGCTTCCTGGAACTTGTGAAATAAGCCGCACGCAGAAAAACCAAACAACGGGAGGAAGCGAAATGCTTCCTCCCGCTAAACTGTCAATCAAGTCCGTAACCGTCAAAACAAGAAAACAATTTTGACGATTACGGACTTGATTGACAGTCTGATGCGCCCCGCCGGTTTTTAACCGACGGGGCGCATGCTTTCCTAATTCACTTGCGGCGTTTTGCTCACACGCCAGGCTTGAAGCTGTCCTTCAGGCTGACGGAACGGTTGAACACCAGATGCTCCTTCGATGCGTCGCGGCTGTCCGCGCAGAAATAGCCCAGGCGCATGAATTGATAGGCATCGCCGGGCTTCGCCTCCTGAAGCGCAGCCTCAACCTTGCAGCCCTGCAGCACCGTAAGGGAGTCCGGATTCAGGCATTCCAGGAAGTTCTTATCCGCACCGTCGGGATCGGGATCCGAAAACAGATTGGAATACAGACGAACCTCCGCATCCCGGCAGGTTGCAGCGTCCACCCAGTGGATCGTGGACTTGATTTTTCGGCCGTCCTTGGGATCGCCGCCGCGCGAATCGGGATCATACTCGCAAAGGATCTCCACGACGTTCCCGTCGTCGTCCTTGCGGAAGCCCGTACACTTTACGACATACGCGCCCTTGAGACGAACCTCATTGCCCGGGAACAGGCGGAAAAACTTTCCGGCCTTTTCCTCCATAAAGTCCTCGGCCTCAATGAAGAGATTGCGGGAGAAGGACACCTCACGCGTACCCATCTCCGGATGGTTCGGATGATTTTCAACCGCAAAGCGCTCCCCCTCGCCCTCGGGATAATTGGTAACGGTCAGGCGGACAGGGTGCAGTACCGCCATCACACGCGCGGCGCTTTCATTCAAGTCCTCGCGCAGGCAGTACTCCAGGAAGGCATACTCCACGGTGGAGGCAGCCTTCGCCACGCCGATCCGTTCGCAGAAATTGCGGATGGAGGCAGGCGTATAGCCGCGGCGGCGCAGGCCGCACAGGGTCGGCATCCGCGGGTCGTCCCAGCCGGAAACCTTGTGCTCCTCGACAAGCTGACGCAGCTTGCGCTTCGACATCACGGTGTAGTTGATGCCAAGACGCGCAAACTCGATCTGCCGCGGCTTCGCGGGTAGGTCGCAGTGCTCGATGACCCAGTTATAGAGGGGGCGGTGCGCCTCAAATTCCAAGGAGCACAGGCTATGCGTAATATGCTCCATAGCGTCTTCGATCGGATGTGCGAAATCATACATGGGGTAAATGCACCACTTATCGCCGGTGGCATGATGCGTCATATGGTTAATGCGGTAGATCGCCGGGTCACGCATATTAAAATTGCCGGAGGCAAGGTCGATTTTTGCGCGCAGCGTCATGGCGCCGTTCGGGAATTCTCCGTTCTTCATGCGCTCGAAAAGCGCCAGCGACTCCTCGATCGGTCGGTCGCGGTAGGGGCTTCTTGCCGGCGTGTTGAGGTCGCCGCGATACTCGCGCATCTGCTCCGGCGAAAGCTCGCAGACATAGGCCAGTCCCTTTTTGATCAGCTCCACCGCACATTCATACATTTTATCGAAATACTGCGATGCGTAATAAAAGCGGTCGCCCCAGCTAAAGCCCAGCCACTCGATATCCTGCTTGATGGCATCGACGTATTCCGTATCCTCCTTGGTCGGATTGGTATCATCCATGCGGAGGTTGCAGAGTCCACCGTACTTTTCGGCGGTGCCGAAGTCAATGCACAGCGCCTTGCAGTGACCGATATGGAGATAGCCGTTCGGCTCCGGCGGGAATCGCGTATGCACCTTCATACCGGCAAACTGGCCGCCCTCGGCGATGTCCTCTTCAATAAAGGCGTGAATAAAATTTTTGGATTCGTTTTTCGTGATTTCTTCTGCCATGGACGCATCCTCTGCTTTCTGCGAAAAATTTATGTATATTATATACTCTTTTTCGCGGTATTTCAATCAGGAAATGCGGCAATTCCCGGTGAATGTGCAAAAAATATTCCATGCGGAAAACAATCGCCTGAAATTGTGAAATTTCAGTTGTCAAACCGCGAGAATTATTATAGAATAGAGAAAGAAAACTGTTTAGAAGGAGTGATGGAGCCTTGCAGGAGCCGAAATATAAGCGCGTGCTGCTGAAAATCAGCGGAGAAGCGCTGGCGGGCGCGCAGCATCGCGGGCTGGATTTCGACGTGATTGGAAACGTCTGCGACGTTGTCAAGCGCTGTGTGGAAGTCGGCGTGCAGGTCGGCATCGTCGTCGGCGGCGGCAACTTCTGGCGCGGCCTGAAAGACGGCGGCGACCGAATGGAGCGCGTTCGCGCAGATCATATGGGTATGCTTGCCACCGTAATCAACGCGCTGGCGATTGCCGACTCGCTGGAGCAGCGCGGCGTCCCCGTCCGCGTGCAGACCGCGATCGAAATGAACCGGATCGCCGAACCGTATATTCGCAGCCGCGCGATCCGCCATTTGGAGAAGGGCCGCGTCGTGGTCTTCGGCTGCGGCACCGGCAACCCGTTTTTCTCGACGGATACGGGTGCGGCGCTGCGCGCGGTGGAGATCGGCGCGGACGTGATCCTGCTCGCCAAGAATATCGACGGCGTTTACTCGGCAGACCCCATGAAGGATAAAGATGCGGTCAAATATGATGTCATCAGCTACGACGAGGTGCTCAAGCAGCATCTCATGGTAATGGATTCGACCGCAACCTCGCTGGCAATGGACAATCATATGCCCATTCTTGTGTTCGCGCTCAAGGACCCGGAGAATATTTTGCGCGTCGTGATGGGCGAAACTATCGGAACACTTGTGAAGGAGGACACATAAAATGGTAGATTTCAAGGAATATACGCGAAAAATGGACAGGACGCTTGAGTGCCTGCTGGAGGATTTCGGCGCCGTCCGCGCCGGCCGTGCGAACGCGCGCGTGCTTGATCGCATCAGCGTGGAATACTACGGCGTAGATACCCCGATCGGGCAGGTCGGCAGCATCTCCTCGCCCGACCCCAGAACGCTGGTCATTCAGCCGTGGGACGGCTCCCTGCTCAAAAAAATCGAGAAGGCCATTCAGGTTTCCGAGCTGGGCATTAACCCGCAGAACGACGGCCGCGTGATCCGGCTGGTCTTCCCGCAGCTCACCGAGGAGCGCCGCAAGGAGCTGATCAAGCAGGTCAAGAAATATGGCGAAGAAGCCAAGGTTGCCGTGCGCAATATCCGCCGCGACGCCATGGACTATATCAAGGCGCTGAAAAAGAAGTCCGAAATCACGGAGGACGACCAGAAAAAGGCGGAAAAGGATCTGCAGGATCTGACCGACAAGTATATTAAGAAGATCGATGACGCCTGCGCCGTGAAGGAAAAAGAGCTGCTGGCGATCTAACGTTGGCAAAGGGGCTGATCTCAGCCCCTTTCCGGCTGTCAATCCAGTCCGTAACCGTCAAAACAGGAAGCCCTTTTGACTGTTTTCATTTTGAATGTGCCCATTCTCCTTTGAGAAGCGCGCAAACAAATCCGGTGTTAAAGCGGGGTCGTGGCCCTTGTTTTGACTTATCCTGCAACTCGCGTCCTACCGTACTTAGGTACTCAGGCGGGCGCGAGTTTCTTGGAACCCCTTAAAAGTTTGTCAGCGTGTCAAAGTCCCTTTTTGCCGCGCCGACAGGAAGCGCTTAGGCAGCAACGCGGCCTTCTATCGGCATGCTTCGCCGAATGCTGCGGGGATGCCACTGAGAAAACGATTATGAGATTATTGAAAAAGAACAGACGACCCGAGGCGCTTTCGCGGCCTGTCCCGCAGCACATTGCGATCATCATGGACGGCAACGGCCGCTGGGCGAAAAAGCGCGGACTTCCGCGCACTGCCGGGCACAAGGTCGGCTCGGAAGCTTTCCGCACCATTGCAAACTATGCGAAATCCATCGGCCTGCGCTATCTGACGGTCTACGCCTTTTCCACGGAAAACTGGAAGCGTTCCGAGGAAGAGGTAGACGCGATCATGCAGCTTTTGGACAAGTATCTGCGCGAGGCCATCGCCGACATGGACAAAAACCAGGTCAAATTTCAATTCTTCGGCGACCTTTCCCGTCTTTCTCCTGAGCTGCAGGAGGAGGCGCGCATCGCCGTCGAGCGCTCCAAAAAATATGCGGGCGTGCAGGTCAATTTCTGTCTGAATTACGGAGGCCGCGACGAGATTCTCCGCGCGGCAAGGCGCTTTGCGCGCGACTGCGTCGAGGGCAAAGCCAAGCCGGAGGACTTGACGGAAGCGGATTTTTCCGCGCTTTTATACTCCAAGGGTGTTCCGGATCCGGATCTTATCATCCGCCCGTCCGGCGAACTGCGCACGTCCAATTTCCTTCTGTGGCAGTCCGCCTATTCCGAATACTATTTTACCGACGTTCTTTGGCCGGACTTTGACGCCAAGGAGCTGGAAAAGGCGATTGCGGCCTATAATTCCCGCTCTCGCCGCTTTGGAGGAGTCAAAAAATGATGACAAGAATTTTAGTGGCGGTCATTTGCCTGCCGCTGCTGCTTTTTGTGGTACTGGGGCTGCCCGCATGGGCGACCGCTATCCTCTTCGGCCTTTTGGCCGTCCTTGCCGTGCATGAGCTGCTCTGGACGACCAAGCTGCTGCGCCATAAGCGCATTATCGCCTATACCATGGTCATGGCTGCTCTGACGGTGTTTTACAGCTATGCCTCCGTGGCCTGCCCTGCGTGGGCCGCTTCGCTTTCCGTCGGCGCCAAGGCCGCCGTATTTCTCTATTTTTCTCTTCTGTTCTGCGAGCTGCTGGCAGCTCACACGGAGCTGAAGATTGCGCCTGTCTGCGTTGCGGCCTTCGGCGGCATCGTGATCCCGTGGCTGCTTTCCGCGCTCGTGCGCATCCGCGCCATGGAGTCAGGGCGCTATTTCATTTTAATTGCTTTTATTCTGTCCATGGTTGCCGATTCCGCAGCTTATTTTGTCGGCCGCGCCTGCGGCAAGCATAAGCTTGCGCCGATCATCAGCCCGAAGAAAACCGTCGAGGGCGCGATCGGCGGCGTCGTGTTCACCATCGGCGCAATGGTTCTTTACGCCTTCCTGCTCAAGCGCTGCTTCCACTTCACCTGCGTGAACTATCTTTCCGCTGCCGTTTACGGTCTGGTTGGCTCACTCGGTTCGATTTTGGGCGACCTCACCTTCTCCGTGATCAAGCGGCAGTCCGGCGTAAAGGACTACGGCAAGCTGCTGCCCGGTCACGGCGGCGTGCTTGACCGCTTTGACAGCACCCTGATCGTCGCGCCGCTCACGGAGCTGCTTCTTCTCATCATCCCGTTTGCAGCAAGGTGACGGGCATGACAAGAAAGCTTGCAATTCTCGGCTCCACCGGCTCCATCGGCCGGCAGACGTTGGATGTCGTCGACCATCTGGATGGCGTGCAGGTCGTCGCGCTGACAGCCGGGAGCAATATCGCGCGCATGGCGGAGCAGTGCCGGAAATACAGGCCGAAGCTCGCCGTAATGGCTACGGAAGAGGCCGCGCTGGCGCTGCGGGAAGAATTATCCGACGAAACTTTGCGTATTCTATACGGAATGGACGGCCTGATCGAGGCGGCGTCCATGGAAGAAGCGGATACCGTCGTGACCGCCGTTGTCGGCATGGTCGGCCTGCGGCCGACGCTTGCCGCCATTGAAAAGGGCAAGCGCATCGGCCTTGCGAATAAGGAAACCCTGGTCTGCGCCGGAGAGCTTGTGATGGATGCGGCGGATCGCTTCGGCGCACAGATCATCCCGGTAGACTCCGAGCATTCCGCAATTTTTCAGTGCCTGATGGGCTGTGCGGATCGCCGGGAGATCAAGCGTCTGATTCTGACCTGCTCCGGCGGGCCGTTCTTCGGCAAAACGCCGCAGGAGCTGGAAACCGTTACAAAGGCGGACGCACTCCGGCATCCCAACTGGAAGATGGGCGCAAAAATCACCATCGACTGCGCTACCCTTATGAACAAGGGGCTGGAGCTGATCGAGGCCATGCGGCTTTACCGCCTGCCGCGCGAACAGGTTTCGATCGTCATTCATCGGCAGAGCATCGTGCATTCGCTGGTGGAATTTACGGACGGCGCCATGCTGGCGCAGCTCGGCGTGCCGGATATGCGCATTCCCATCCAGCTCGCGCTCACCTATCCCCACCGCCTGCCCAATCCCGCGCCCGGGCTGGATCTGCTGCGCTGCGGCGACCTCAACTTCCGAGCGCCGGATTTAGAGGCCTTCCCCTGCCTTGCCATTGCGATGGAAACCGCACGGCTGGGCGGTACGGCCTGCGCCGCGATGAACGGCGCAAACGAAGCGGCGGTCGCGCTGTACTTGGACGACCGCATCCGGTTCTACGACATTCCGCGTCTTTTGCAGGCCGCTTTGAAGCAGGTTCCCTATCTGCCGCACCCAACGCTCAGTCAAATTTTAGACGCAGACCGCGCGGCGCGCGACGCAGTAACGCATTTCCTATGAGGTGATAATGTTGACGGTATTCTATGTTCTGATTGCCATTCTTCTGTTCGGCTTTCTGATTGCCATTCATGAGTTCGGCCACTTTATGGTTGCAAAGCTCTGCGGCATTCAGGTCAATGAATTCTCCATCTGCATGGGGCCGAAGCTTTTCTCCAAAAAGGTAGGCGAAACGGTCTACTCCCTGCGCTGCATCCCCATCGGCGGCTACTGCGCAATGGAGGGTGAGGACGAGGAAAGCGAGAACCCGCGCGCGTTTACGCGCGCCAAGGTCTGGAAGCGGCTTCTGGTGCTCGCTGCCGGCTCGTTCATGAACTTTGTGGTTGGGCTTCTGATGGTCGTACTGTTCGTCAGTCTTGTCGATCTGACGGGCGACAACCGTCTTCCCAGCAAGCAGATCAGCGGCTTTTTGGAGGACTGCCCCTATGAATCGGCCGACGCGTTTCAGGTCGGCGATGAGCTTTACAGCGTGGACGGTGAGCGGATCTATATCCGTCAGGACTTCGAAATGATGCTTGAGCGCAACGCGACCCATGTTTATGACATTGTCGTGCTCCGCAACGGAGAAAAAGTCGAGCTGAAGAAGCTCAAGCTGGAAAAGCAGGACTACAACGGCGGAAAATACTACGGCTTTCTCATTCCGACCGAAGCAAAAACTGTCGGCAGCGTGCTTTCCTACGCATGGAACACGGCACGCGATTTTACGCGGCTTGTCCGCCTGGGGCTTCAGGACCTTCTGACGGGCAAGGCGGGCATGAAGGATATGTCCGGTCCGGTCGGCGTTGTGAGCATCGTTGCGGACGCAGGCGCCTCCGCAGAAACCGTTCGTCTCGGCATAGAGAACGTGCTGTACCTTTTTGCGTTTATCGCGATTAATCTTGCCGTTATGAATATGCTGCCCCTTCCGGCGCTTGACGGCGGGCGGATCTTTTTGCTGCTCGTGACCAGCCTGATCGAGCGCATTACGCGCAAAAAGGTCAATCCCAAATACGAAGGCTATATTCATGCCGTCGGCATGGTGCTGCTTCTGGCGCTTATGGCGCTCATTACGTTCAAGGACGTGTTTAATATCTTCAAATAGGTGATGAAAATGACCAGACAGATTCTTGTGGGCGGCGTTCCCATCGGCGGCGGTGCGCCGGTGTCGATCCAGTCCATGCTCAACACCAAGACGACCGATGTGGAGGGAAGTCTGCGTCAGCTCCGTGCGCTGGCTGCCGCCGGCTGTCAGATCGCGCGGCTGGCCGTGCCGGATATGGATGCGGCGCGCGGCTTCGCGGAGATTGCGTCTGCCTCTCCCCTGCCGCTCGTTGCAGATATTCATTTCGATTACCGCCTCGCCATCGCGGCGGCGGAGGGCGGCGCAGCCAAGATCCGCATCAACCCGGGGAACATCGGCGGCGAAGAAAAGGTGCACGCCGTTGTGGACGTCTGCAAGGCACGCAAGATCCCCATTCGCATCGGCGTTAACGGCGGCTCGCTTGACAAAAGGCTGCTGGAAAAATACGGCCATGTCACGGCGGAAGCGCTGGTAGAAAGCGCATTTTCGCACATCGAGCTGCTGGAGAAGTTCGGCTTTTCCGACACCTGCATTTCCATGAAATCCTCCAACGTGCCGCTTATGATGCAGGCCTATCGCCTGTTTTCTGCACGCTCGGACTACCCGCTGCATGTCGGTGTGACGGAAACCGGCACAGAGTATATGGGTACGATCAAATCCGCCATCGGCATTGGCGGCCTTCTCTGTCTCGGCATCGGCGATACGGTGCGCGTTTCACTGACCGCCGACCCCGTGCGTGAGGTTCTGGCCGCAAAGGCCATTCTGAAAGCCGCCGGACTGCGCAAGGATGGCGTAAATATCATCGCCTGTCCAACCTGCGGCAGGACAAGGATCGATCTCATCGGCCTTGCCTCCCGCGTGGAGGAAGCGCTGCAGAGCTGCGAAAAAAACCTGACCGTCGCGGTCATGGGCTGCATTGTCAATGGCCCCGGCGAGGCGCGCGAGGCCGACATCGGCATTGCGGGCGGCGACGGCTGCGGCGTGATCTTCGTCAAGGGCGAGCTGCGTGAGAAGCTTCCGTATGACGAGCTTCTGCCCCGCCTTCTTTCCTACATCGATACCATGTAACCATTAGGAGTACCAATGAGCCAACCTGTCAAGCTATTGACCATGTTTTCAGAATATTCGCCGGACGATGAATTACGGCCTCTTTTGCAGGAGGCCGTAATTTGTCATGCGGAGATTTTTGCCGCAGAGTGCGGCGTTTCCCTGACTGCGACCGCGCCGAGCTATATTCCCCTGTCTGCGGTGCGTCGGCTGGAGCAATCGCTCGCCGCGTGCTACGGCTTAAAGCGCGTACAGATGCAGTTTGCCTACGCTCCCGACCTGCTGCCGCAGATGGATTTTGAGGATTTGAGCCGCCTGATCGTGGCGCGCTTCTCGCCCGCTGCCGGAATGCTGGCGGGCTGCGGCTGGCGCTATGCGCAGGACGCGCTCCACCTGACCCTGCGCGCCAACGGGAAAGATGCGCTGGAGCCGCATCTGAGCGCCGCGCAGGCCTATCTGATGCAGACCTTCGGCGTATCCGTCCCCATTACGATTGAATCCTCTGTCGACTTGGACAAGGAGTCGCTGTTCCGCGAGACGGAACGTCTCCGCCGGGAAGCGGTTCGGGATTTGCCGAAGGTAAAATTCACCGAGGCAAAGCCGGCTGTCAAATCATCGGATCCGCAGATTCTTCTGGGCAAACCCATCAAGGGCGACCCGATCCCCATGAAGGACCTGCAGCTGGATCTGCCGCGCGCCATCGTCGAGGGCGAAGTTTTCCTCGTCGAGCACCGCGAGCTGAAAAAGCGCAATGCCTTTGTCGTCTGCTTCGATATGACCGACCATACCGGCTCTGTGCGTATCAGCCAATTCATGGAGGCGGAGAAGGCCAAGCCGCTCATTGACGCGATCTACGGCCCGAACGAAAAGAAGAAGACCCCCGGTATTTACCTGAAGATTCAGGGAAAAACCATGATGAACCGCTTTGACGGCGAAATGGTGATGGAGCCGTATTCCATCATGGTGACCAAGCCGCCGGTTCGGCTGGATACTGCGGAGCAAAAGCGCGTTGAGCTGCATTTACATACGAATATGTCGTCCATGGACGCATTGACCGACACGCAGCTTGCCGTCCGGCAGGCCGCCGCATGGGGACACCGCGCCATTGCCATCACCGACCACGGCGTCGTGCAGGCCTATCCCGACGCGCTGCATGCCAGCGGCACGAAGGTGGCGGGTACCGACGAGCCGATCAAGATCCTCTATGGCTGTGAAGGATATTATGTTAACGACGTAGACGACCGGATCGTCGTCCACGGAGATCGGGAGCAGCCGCTTTCCGAGGAATATGTAGCCTTCGATCTGGAAACGACCGGCCTTTCGGCGCAGAACGACGCAATTACGGAGATCGGCGCGGTCATCATGAAGGGCGACGAGGTGCTTGACACCTTCCAGACCTTTGTGAATCCCGGCCGCCCGTTGCCGCCGAAAATCGTCGAGCTGACCGGCATCACGGACGAAATGCTGAAGGATGCGCCGGATATTGCAGACGTTTTGCCTGATTTTCTCGCCTTCTGCGGAGATCGGCCGCTTTGCGCGCACAACGCGGATTTTGACGTCGGCTTTCTGACCGCCGCCTGCGAGCGGCTGGAGATTCCCTTCGCACCGACCTACATCGACACGCTCATTCTTTCGCAAAACCTGCTGCCGAATCTCAGCAAGCATAAGCTCAACATTGTTGCCGACCATCTGAGCCTTCCGGCCTTCCAGCACCACCGTGCCTCGGACGACGCCATTACCTGCGGCCTGCTGCTCGCGCGCTTTTCCCGGATGCTCTCCGAGCGCGGCGTTACTACGGTGCAGGGCATTAACCCGATCATGACAGAGCTGCGCGCCGGAGGGAAGGTCACCGACCGTCATGCGCGGCACATTCTGCTCTTTGCCAAGAACCAAACCGGACTTCGCAATCTCTACCGTCTGATTTCCTACAGCAACCTGAAATACTACAAGCGCGTCCCGCGCATTCCAAAATCAGAACTGCTTCGCTGGCGCGAGGGCCTGATCATCGGCTCCGCCTGCGAGGCTGGCGAGCTGTTTCAGGCGGTGATCGCGCGGAAAAGCTGGGCAGAGCTGAAACGCATTGCAGCCTTCTATGACTTTTTGGAAATTCAGCCCATCAGCAACAACTACTTTATGGTGCAGAAGGGCATGTGCGACGATGTGGAAACCCTGCGGGACTACAACCGCACGATCGTCCGGCTCGGTGATGAGCTGGGCAAGCCGGTCTGCGCCACGGGCGACGTTCACTTTCTGAACCCGGAGGACGAGATTTTCCGCCGCATTCTTCTGGCCAGCAAGGGCTTTGACGACTGCGACCGCGACAACCCGCTCTACTTCAAGACAACGGACGAGATGCTGCGCGAATTCTCCTACCTCGGCGAGGAGAAGGCCTTTGAGGTTGTCGTGACAAATCCGAACCGAATTGCCGACCAGTGCGATACCATCCGCCCTGTGCCGCATCGTTTGTTCGCCCCGGCCATTGAGAACTCTGTGGAGGATCTGAAATCGCTGGTCTACGGCAAGCTGCACCGTCTTTACGGAGAGAATCCGCCGCAGCTCATCACCCAGCGCGTTGAAACCGAGCTGCACGATATCATCACCTGTCACTACGACGTGATCTATATGTCCGCTCAGAAGCTCGTACAGAATTCTCTGGAGCACGGCTATCTGGTCGGCTCGCGTGGTTCGGTCGGCTCCTCCATCGTCGCCTACCTTTCCGGCATCACGGAGGTCAACTCCTTCCCGCCGCATTACCGCTGTCCGAATCCCGCGTGCAAATACTGCACCTTCGATGTGCCGGACTCCGCCGCCTGCGGCGCGGATCTGCCGGACGCCGTCTGCCCGAAATGCGGCACGCAGCTTGAAAAAGACGGCTTTAACATTCCGTTTGAAACCTTCCTCGGCTTCGGCGGCGACAAGGTGCCGGATATTGACCTGAACTTCTCCGGCGAATACCAGGCGCGCGCCCACGCTTACTGCGTGGAAATGTTCGGTGCAAGCCATGTGTTCCGCGCCGGAACCATCGGAACGGTCGCGGAGAAGACTGCCTTCGGCTACGTCAAAAAGTATCTCTCTGAGCGGAACCGCACCGCTTCCCGCGCCGAAGAAAACCGCCTTGCCTTAGGCTGTGTCGGCGTAAAGCGCACGACCGGCCAGCATCCCGGCGGACTTGTGGTCATTCCGCAGGTCAATGAGATCTGGGACTTCTGTCCCGTTCAGCATCCGGCGGACTCGACCGACACGGACATCATCACAACGCACTTTGAATACCACTGCATGGAGGAAAACCTCCTGAAGCTCGATATGCTGGGGCACGACGATCCCACCATGATCCGTATGATGGAGGACTTGACCGGCATCGACGCGAAAAAAATCCCGCTGGATGACAAGGACACCATGTCGATCTTCATTTCCTCCAAGGTACTTGGATATGAGAACGACCCGCTTCTTGGGCCGGTCGGCTCCTGCGCCATCCCGGAGTTCGGCACAAGCTTCACGCGCGGTATGCTGCAGGAAACGCAGCCGACCGCCTTTGACACGCTCATCCGCCTCTCCGGCTTCTCGCACGGCACAGACGTCTGGCTGGGCAACGCGCGTGATTTGATTCTTTCCGGAACCGCAACCGTCTCGCAGGCAATCGGCTGCCGCGACGATATCATGAACTATCTGATCAAGTGCGGTATGCCGGAAAAGCGCTCGTTCAAGATCATGGAGGCCGTGCGAAAAGGACGCGGACTGCCGGAGGGCGCCGAGCAGGAAATGATCGACGCCGGCGTGCCGGACTGGTATATCGGCTCGTGCAAGAAAATCAAGTACCTGTTCCCCAAGGCGCACGCGGTCGCCTACGTCATGATGGCCTTCCGCATCGCCTGGTTCAAGGTGCACCGGCCGCTTGCGTTCTACGCCGCCTATTTCTACCGCCGCAGCCAAAAGGATGGCTTCGACGCCGCCATGATGGCGCGCGGCATGGAAACGGTCAAGCTCCACATTGCCCGGATCAAGGACAATCCGGAATCCACCGACAAGGATAAGGATCTGCTGACCACACTGGAGGTCTGCTATGAATTCTATCTGCGCGGCTTCTCCTTCCTGCCCATCAGCCTCTATAAATCACACGCCACGCGCTTCGTGATTGAGGGTGAGCAGCTTCTGCCGCCGTTTGTCGCCGTCTCCGGCTTGGGCGAAACCGCCGCATGGGATATTTTTAACGGCTGCAAGGGAAAGGAATTCCTATCGATCGAGGAATTCTCCGCCGCCTGCCCCAAGGTTTCCAAAACGCATATCGAGAACCTGCGCGAGGCAGGCGCGTTCGGCAATCTGCCCGATACCAGTCAGGTCAGCCTGTTTTGAAATATTTCACAAATTCTCGCGCCGCTTTTCGTGCAGATGTCCAAAGTCTGTATGCGCTTTGACATTTGCGTTGCGAAATGCGGAAAAATCCGCTATAATTATCATAGATTTTTATTTGCTTTTAGAAAGGAACTATCATCATGCAAAAACTTGAAAAGCAATTTCATATTCACTGCGTCGAGGGCGACGTCGGCCGCTATGTCATTCTTCCCGGTGACCCCGGCCGTTGCGAATCCATTGCCGCCCTGTTTGATAACCCCGTTCATGTCGCGCAGAACCGCGAATTCAACATCTATACCGGCACGCTGCTGGGCGAAAAGGTCAGCGTTTGCTCCACCGGCATCGGCGGCCCGTCGGCCTCCATCGCCATGGAGGAGCTGCACAACATCGGCGCGGATACCTTCATCCGCACCGGCACCTGCGGCGGCATCAATCTGGACGTGCAGTCCGGCGATATCGTTGTTGCAACCGGCGCGATCCGCTTTGAGCACACCTCCATGGAGTACGCCCCCATTGAATACCCTGCCGTCGCCAATCTGGATTTGACGGTTGCACTCCGCCGGGCCTCGCTTGCCATGGGCAAGACGACGCACGTCGGCGTCGTGCAGTGCAAGGATGCCTTCTATGGGCAGCACAGCCCGGCCAAGATGCCGGTATCCTATGAGCTTCTGCAAAAATGGGAAGCCTGGAAGCGTCTCGGCGTTCTGGCCTCCGAAATGGAATCCGCTGCGCTCTTCGTCGTGGCCGACGCGCTGCACTGCCGCTGCGGTTCCTGCTTCCACGTCATCTGGAATCAGGAGCGCGAGGCTGCCGGCCTTGACCAGAAAATGAGCGAGGACACCTCCGCCTCCGTCCGCGTCGCCGTTGATGCGCTGAAGATCATCATCGAGCAGGACCGCGCAAAGAAGTAAGCCGCTTCCACGCTCGGCGTTTCCCGCCGTTGTGCTGCGGCCGCGGTCAAGGCCTCGCCATGCGAAGCGCGCGCGGGCACTGCGCCGAAAGCACATTGCTTTAGAATATTCTATCAAGAATGCCGGAGCCGGGGCGCTGCGCCCCGACTCCGGCATTCTTATGGAAAAGCTGCAAACGCGCGGGGAAATCGCTTGCTTTCCGATTTCCCCGCGCGTTCTTTCGGCCGCAGTCCGCAATGCCGATCGTTCTGTTAAATTTTTTCCTTGCGCTCGGCGTCGTCAACCAGCAGCGCGATCACGCTCTGATAAACCGCGTCGGCGTTTTTGGTAAAGGAATTGGCAATTTTCATTGCCTGCCGGCGGCTTGGCGCCATCATTTCCAGCTTCAGCAGGTTGCCAAGCTCGTCATCGAGAGCCATGACAACGGAATAATCACCGGATTCCCGCGGTTCGATCTGCGTCTTAATAAAGCTGTCGCGCCGGACGTTGCTGTTGAACTCCGCCACGGCTGCCGCCGCGCGCTGCATCACCGGATAAGCAATGGAATCCTCCGTCACCTCGCAGGCCTCCTTGCCCTTCTCCGTAATGCTGTACAGCCCGGAGGGAAGCCGCTCCAAATGGCCGGTTTCGACCATCTGCGGAATCGCAATTCGCACATCAAAATAGCTCAGGCGGTCGTCCTGATAACAAAGCTCATAAATTTTCTGCTCATCCACCGGATACATTACACGCGACATGACAAAGAGAATCAAGACCTTCACGTCCAGCATATCCTGAATAAAGCCATGCGGTTCCATTCTCCCACCTCGTTTCCTGTCTCATATAGTATAGCGTAATCCGGCGCGAATGGCAAGCACGAATCCGGGCGTTTTCACCATTTTCTTTTTGGCGCATAGACTAAAAGGAAAGGTTGTGGAGGAATTGACGAACTATCCCCGTACTTATTTTATTTTAGGCGGCGACCTGCGTCAGGCCTATATGGCGCAGGCGCTCGCTGACTCCGGCTATCGGGTGGAAAGCCTCGGGAACCCCTTTCTCCCCGACACAATGGCGCAGCTTCCGCCGCAGTTTCCCGCGAAAAGCTGCGTCATTCTGCCGATACGCTCCTTTGACGCCTCCGGCCATCTGACCGGCGGCACTGCACTGCGCGACAGCGAAATTTTCTCGCGGCTGCAGGACGACACCTATCTCTTCGGCGGACTTTTGAGCAAGGATCTGCTGCGCAAACGCGTGGTCGATCTCATGGCGCTGCCGCGCGTGGCCATTGCCAATGCCGTCCCGACCGCCGAGGGCGCTATCCAGCTTCTTTTAGAAAAGCTTCCCGTCACACTGCACGGCGCCAAGTGCCTTGTGATCGGCTTCGGCCGGATCGGCAAGGCGCTGTCGCTCCGACTGCAGGCACTGCACGCCGAGGTGACCGTGGCGGCACGGCGTGAGGCGCAGCTGGCGGAAATTGAGACGCTGGGACTTCGCAGTGAGCTGACGCACCGCTACCGGCACGGTCTGCGGCAATACGACTGCATTCTTAATACCGTTCCCGCGCCGGTGCTGGATGACCGCGCGCTTGAGGAAACGCGCCCTGACTGCCTGCTGCTTGATCTCGCCTCCGCGCCGGGCGGCATTGACCGCGCAGACTGTCAGGCGCAGCAGCGGCAGTGCATTCCCGCGCCAGGCTTACCGGGAAAAACCGCGCCGAAAACGGCGGGAAAGATCCTGCTTGAGGCGATATTTCAAACCATGGAGGCGGAATAAATGAAGGAACCAACCATTGGCTTCGCGCTCTGCGGCTCATTTTGTACCTATGAGGCCGTGCTGCAAAGCCTGCAGGCACTGAAGGAAAGCTATGCGAACATCATTCCGATCTTCTCGGAAAACAGCTACCAGACCGACAGCCGCTTCGGCACGGCCGTGTCCTTCCGCGCCCGCGTGGAAGCGCTATGCGGCCGGCCAGTGCTGCATACGCTCGCAGAGGTCGAGCCGTTCGGCCCGCGCAAGCTTCTGGAGCTGCTTGTCATCGCCCCCTGCACCGGGAACACCATCGCCAAGCTGGCAAACGGCATTGCCGACAGCGCCGTCACGCTTGCCTGCAAGGCGCACCTGCGCAACGGCAGGCCGGTGGTGCTGGCCGTATCTACCAACGACGGCCTTGCCGCAAACGCAGAGAACATCGGCAGACTGCTTGCGCGGCGCCATTTCTACTTTGTTCCCTTCGGGCAGGATAACGCTGAAAAGAAGCCAACCAGCCTGGTTGCCGACATGACGCAGCTCCCTGCTGCGGTCGCAGCGGCACTGCGCGGCGAACAGCTTCAGCCGATCCTATGCTGAGCATCGCGCCCGCCGTAAAATAGCCTTTTCGAAATACGGGAAAACTTCAGAAAACCTCTGAATCCATCCTTCGCAGCAGGGAACGGCACATTCCGTTCCCCACTCTTGTGGATAGAATCAGAGGTTTTCTGTTTCTTGTGCAGTGCTTTCACTGCTTTCCCTTCAGCCTTTCGATCTCCCTGCGGACGCAGTCGGCGCTTTCCCCCTCCGTGAAGCCCCATTCCGTGCGGCAAATCGTAAGCTCCTCCTCATAGGCAGCAATTGCACCCGCGTAATCCCTGCGGATTTCACAGACTTGCGCAATGGATTCGCAGGCATCTACATAGCGCGGTGTGCTTTGCTGGGAAAGCGCTCTGCGATAGTAGGCGATTGCCTCGTCATAGCGCTGCCGCGCTGCGGCGGAGTCCCCAAGGGAAAGGCTGACCAGCCATTCCTCCGCGTACTGCTGCTCCATTTCCGACCAGCATGCCTGTGCCGCGGCCTCGTTTCCCTCCGCCTGCAGGATCAGGCCGCGATACCGCAGGACCCGGTAGCTCGAGTCCACCCGCTCCATTCTCTTCAGATATTGCTTTGCTTCCTCCAGCCGATGATCCGCAAGCAGCTGATCCAGCATCCAGAGATACCCCCTGGGATAGTCCGGGTTTTCTTTCAAAAAGTCCTCATAAAAATCAATCAGCTTGTGGTGATTGCTGACGCACCAATCCGGCAGCGCGCCGCCCATTGCCTCGCATAGCTCACTGTGCGCATCCTTTTCCTCTGGATTGATCCGCAGCGCCTTCTTTGCAAAATCGGCCGCAATTTCCCGGTGCTGCTTCGCCTGATGATTGTGCAGCTGGGCAATCAGGCAGAAGCAGCGCCCCGGCTGGAACCCTGCCTCCGCGCGTGAGCGCAGGAAGCGCTCCGCCCGCTCTAACTCAGCACTCGGAAGCATCCGACTGTCCCAGATCATATTCTGAATGCGGTCAAGCTCATTCTCGTCCGTCAGACAAAACAGCTCGTCGAGCGTCACGCCGAAATAAATCGCGATCTGCGGCAGAAGCTGCACATCCGGCGTCGTAACATCGCACTCCCATTTGGAAATAGCCTGCGGACTGACGGACAGCTCCGCCGCCAGCGCCTCCTGCGTGATCCCCTTCGCAGTGCGAAGCGCTCTGATTTTCTTTCCGATTTCCATCTTCATTCCTCCTTCTGTTATTTGCGCCGCGCTGCACCGTACCCGTCTTCTGCGGCACGTTTTTCGAGCGCTGATCGCGTCGGTTGACAAGGGCGGACCCGCTTGCCATCTGACGCTATCAGCATAGCATGCAAACGCGCAAAAGGAAAGCACCGCGCTCGGGAGAAAACACAACCGTCGGTTGGAAAAACCGTCAGCCGGAAGCTTTGTCTGACTGCCCGCAGCGGAGAGCTCCCGAAGAACGGACGTCTGTGCCGTCGGCGTACAGGCTTCCGCAGAATTGCGAGCAGGAAAAAACGGCGTTCCGCAATACTTCTGCGGCACGCCGTTTTTCTTTTCTATTGAACCAATTGGATTAGTCGCGCTCCCAGTTGTGCCAGACATTCTGCACATCGTCATCGTCTTCCATGGCGTCCAGCAGGCGATCCATCAGCTTGATCTGCTCCTCATCCTCCAGCTTCTGGTAGTTCTGCGGAACCATCTCGATTTGCGCGGAAATAAAGGAATAGCCCTTCTTTGTCAGTGCATCCGCCACGGCGTTGAAGTCGTCCGGCGTCGTGCGGATCTCAAAGCAATCCTCATCCGCCTCAAAGTCGTCCGCGCCGCAATCCATTGCGTCCATCATGACGTTGTCTTCCTCGTAATCGCCATCCTCATTGTCAATAACGATCACGCCCTTCTTATCGAACGACCAGGAAACGCAGCCCGCCGCGCCCAGATTGCCGCCGAATTTGTCAAAATGGTGCCGGATGCTGCCGGCCGTGCGGTTGCGGCTGTCCGTCATGGTTTCTACGATCACGGCAACGCCGCCGGGGCCGTAGCCTTCGTAAGTAATGGACTCATAGTTATCGCCGGAGCCTGCGCCGGCCGCGCGCTCCAGAACGCGCTTAATGTTATCGTTGGGCATATTCGCCGCCTTTGCCTTGGTGATAACCGTGGCCAGACGGGAGTTATTATTCGGGTCGGCACTGCCGCCCTCCTTGACCGCAACGATCATTTCCTTTGCGATTTTGGTGAATGCCGCCGCGCGCTTTGCATCCTGCGCGCCCTTTGTCTTCTGAATATTATGCCATTTGGAATGTCCAGACATCGTTGTTCGTCCCTTCTTGAGTGGTTTTCAAAAATCAGGTATAGTATAGCACGGTATTGCACGAAATTCAATCATTTTATACAAATTGCTCCGGTGTTTTGTGGGTTTCCGATATTTTTACGCGCAAATCCGGAAATTCCTCCTGCAGGCGCGCCGCCAGATACGGGCAAACAACGTTTTCCGTAGAAAAATGCCCCGCGTCGATCAGGTTGATGCCAAGCGCCTGCGCCAAAAGAAACTGGTGATATTTGAGGTCGGCCGTCACAAAAGTATCACAGCCAAGCGCCTTGACCTTCTCCACGGCATCGCCGCACGCACCGCCGCCGACGGCAACACGGCGCACCGTTTTCCCACCGTCCGCAAACCGCACGCCGGGCGCGTTCAGCCGCGTCTTGACCTCGCGCACAAATTCCAGAAGCGGACACGGCGGAACTTCGCCGATCCTGCCGAGGCCATAGGCATTTCCCTGCGCATCCCTGCCGCGTACATCCAAAATCTCCGTCCCTTGTAGGCCGATCGCCTGTGCAAGGCAGTCGTTCACCCCGCCCGGCGCACAATCCAGACTGGTATGCGCGTTGAGTGTGGCAATTCTACTTTGCGCCAGCGCCAGAACGAGGCTTCCCTCCGGCGTGGTATCGTTGAGCTGCCGCACCGGCGTAAAGAGCAGCGGATGATGCGTCACGATCAGCTCCGCGCCAAGGCGCTCTGCCTCCTGCACCACGGGCAGCGTCAAATCGAGCGAGACCAAGACCGTCCTTACCTCCCACGCGGTATTGCCGTAGGAAAGGCCGTTCGTATCCCACTCCATTGCCATTTCATCCGGCGCAAGCTGCCGAATAAACTGCCAAACATCCTGAACCCTCGTCATAGTGTCCTCCTCATCTCCTGTACCTCGCGCAGTGCCGTCTCATAATACGGCAGTCTTGCGCGAACCTCCGGCTTCTCTGAACTGCGAAGTCCCCGAACCGTCTCGCCCAGTGCAAGAGCGATCCGGTCAAGATACTGCGGCAAATGCACGCTTGCGTCCCTTAAAAGCTGCGGCGAAACATACTCCTGCCCGGGCGTCAGTGCAGCGCCCGCACCATAGCGCGCTTCCATCACCGTATAGAGGAAGCCGCCCTCCAAGACCAGCGTTTCGCGCAAAATCTCGAAGCCCCAGGCGCTCAAGACCCGGCGCAGATGCTGCCCTGCAGACTGCGGCTGCAGGATCAGGCGGTAAGCAGGGCTTTGCAGCCAGGGCGCCGCCTCCAAAATAGAGGCGATCAGGTCGCCGCCCATGCCCGCGCATACGACGGTATCGATCTGATTGGGTGACAGAGCAGTCAAACCGTCGGCACGCAGAAGCTGCATTCGGTCTGCAACACCAAAGCGCACCGCATTCTCCCTGGCCCGCGCAAGCGGCCGCTCCCGCAGGTCGCAGGCATACACCGTCTGTGCAATTTCCTTTTGCAGCAGATAAATTCCCAAGTATCCGTGATCCGTTCCGATATCCGCCACGCGCGCCCCCGGTGCGATGAATCCGGTGCAGCATAATAATCTTTCTGAAATTGGTAGCTTCATATTGTTCTTCCGAGAAAACGGCCTGCCAAAGCGGTTGATTGGCAGGCCGTTTGCATTTTACTTGACGTCGTTTTCCTCGCAGGCTTCGATGAAGTGATTGACCTGCGCCAAAAACGCTTCACAGTCCACACCGTGCACCATGCAGGCTTCCTCTACCGTCTCACCTCTGGACGAGGGGCAGCCGAGGCAGTGCATTCCGATTGCCATGAAGAGCGGCGCAGTCTGCGGCGCGATATCCAGCACATCACCAATAATGGTAGATTTTTCGATTTTAACAGCCATAATCATGACCTCCTGATTTGTTTCTTTTTCTATTATACCCCGAATACCGTGTTTTTTCAACCCTTATTTCTTTCGCGGTCTTCCGCGCCGAGTTTACCGCCAGATGCATTTCTCCCGCTTTTCTTTGCACCGTGTGCAGTCAGCGGCCGCTGCTTTCTCGCAGGAGAACGCTGCGGCATCCGATCCGCGTCCCGCGCTTCATGCTTCTCCTTTTTCCTGCTTCTGCGCCGATCGGCTCTGCATCACGCGAAGCAGCCCCACCTTCGTGCTTTTCATAAGCAGCAGCAGCGCCTGCGATACCGCCCTTCTTGTCTCCGGATCCTGCTTCCGCAGCGCCTTGAGTACATTTTTCGCGCAGGCGAACTTATTGTCCATCAGCTCGCGCAGTGTTTTGACGTTTGCATCGACCAAAAGCGCATACATGGTGTCAAAAAATGTCTCGCGCTGCGCATAATCCATGCCCTGAAGCCATGTTTTCAGCGTGCCGTCTAAAAAGCGGCTGCTGTTGCTTACCGTCTCCAGGCAGGAGAAGCCGCTCCGCAGCACATCCCAGGAATACATATCATGCTGCATCAGGCCGCTCTCTTCGCTGTGAACGATCGTATACTGCTCCTCGTGTCCCAAAAGCATCCCGATGACCGAGGACTGCGGGACAAAGGTATGCACCCGTCCGCAGACCTCACGATAAGCGTCCTGCCGCAGGACTCGTTCGTCGAAGCCCGGGCCATCGTAGTTGTAGACCATCCGAATTCGCCGCTGTACGCCCTCCCCGCAGAAGGCCGCCGCATAAACTGCCAGATTGCCTCCCTTGGAATGCCCGCCAAGCAGCAGCGCGCCCCGCTCACGCAGCGCCGCGACCTGCAAATAATGCAGCGCCGCCGTCTGCGCCGGAACCGGGCAGACAAAGCTCATATTGAAGTCCTCCTTCCAGCCATAGAGCGTATTGTCCGTTCCACGGAAGGAAAGATAGCGCGTGCCGTCCTCCAAATGAATTGTGATCGCCGCAAACTGCGTCTGCGTCTTCACATCCTTTCGGTTTACATAATTTGAAATCCGCAGGTCACGAAACCGCTCGCTTGCCGCAAGCTCCGTCAGAAGCCGCCGATCCTCGGGGCGCATCGCCTCCTGCGGCAGCAGCGGAAGCAGCGCCGCCGCCTCTGCAATCGAGGACGCGCCACCCTCCGGCAGCAGCAGCTCGTAAGGAAGATAGGACAGTCTGGCCAGAATCATTCCGTCTACCTCCTGAAAGGAGCAAACCGACATCGGCAGATCGCCGCGCCAGGCAAGATAGGAAAAAATGTCCGCCATACGCTACTCCTCCGCCGACTGCTCGCCGCAGGTCAGCTCCATCAGCGTGCAGAGCTGTCCGTCGGCATAGATTCCGATATTTTTCGTTTTCCCCGCATCCGCAAGGCGCAGCTGCGCCTGACTGCGCTCTGTCAGCGGCGCGTGATAGAGGATCCGGATCCCGGAGATAGCATCCCTGCGGTAATCCGCCTCGGACAGCGCATCCAGAGCAAAATCAAGGTAGCGCGTATTGTGCACATGGCCGTTATAGTCCATATCGCTGCGGCGAAGCGGAAGGTCAAATTCCCGATCGTAATGCGCCGCCTCGTGCAGCCGGGGCAGCTCCCCGTCAAAGACCGATTTCTCCTCCGGGCCGTAGGCCGCGTAAAGCGCGTCGTCGATCCGGACAAGGCGGTGCGCATTCAAATCAAATCGCGTCAGCTTGGCGCGGGCGCGGAAGTACTCCGTTCCATCCGGTGCGCTGGCCAGAAACTCGCGATAGACAAAAGCAGCCCGCGTCTTCGGCCGCGTCCAGGTCGTGATGCTTACCGGCTCGCCGAATTGCGGACGGCGCCGAATCTCCACCCGCCACTGCGATAGGATCCACGCAACGCCGTCCGTAACCAGGCCGTCCTTCACAGACTCGCTGTGATGCGCGCCCGCAAGCTCCAGCAGCGTCAGAACCGCGCTGGGGGACAGCCTCCGCTGCACGTTATAATCTTCCGGCCGCAGCGCGGCCGCTTCCGTATAAAACATATGCCCTCCTTCGTTTCGCGTCAGACCTTCGTGTACTCGTGCGCCCCCGCTTTGACCGCGGCGGGCGCACGGTGCAAATGCCGCCTTGCCGTCTTTTTCAGGAGCCGGTGAAAAATGCAGCTTATATTTCGTCAAAGACGGAAGCATACCGTCCCCTTGCCGACGCCTTCCCCGTCGGCCGCAGCTCGTACGAGTTCTTGAACTCCACGGGATATCTCCCGTGTGAACCTCTATTTGGCTTCAGCATAGCACAATTTCACACGTTTTTCAATCGTTTGCCGCAGCGCCGCGCGCATTGTTTTCTTGCTGTGCGCTGCACACACCGTCTGCCGCCATCCCCCCTCCGGCGCGACGGGATAGAATTCCGCTTGTGTTTGCCTAAAAATATGCTAAAATAGGAGACAAGAAAGAAATCGCAAAGGAGTGCGAAATCATGAAGCAATCCCCCTCCCGTGAAGCGCTGCTTCGCCTGCACGGCAGACCGCCTATGGGCGCGGCCGTTTCGCTCGCATTGGAGCATCTGGTCGCCATGATCGTCGGCTGTGTCACCCCGGCAATCTTCATTGCGGAGCGCGTCGGCCTTGCCTCTGCCGACCGCGTCCTTTTGATCCAGACCTCGCTCGTTATGTCCGCCGTCTGCACGCTTCTGCAGCTTTTCCCCATCGGCAAGCGCTTTGGCTCCGGTCTTCCGCTCATGCTGGGCGTCAGCTTTGCGTATCTGCCGAGTATGCAGGCCATTGCGGATTCCGGCGGCGGCATTGCGGCCATCGCAGGCGCCATGCTGGTCGGCGGCGGCGTCGCCGTATTGGTCGGCGTTTTCTCGAAAAAAATCCGTGCGCTTTTCCCGCCGGTCATTACCGGCACGGTCGTATTCACCATCGGCCTGTCGCTCTACCCCACCGCGATCAACTATATGGCAGGCGGCACAGCCAATACGGCGGCCGCCATTGCAGAAAAGGGACTGCCCGCCTCGCTCGTCTTCGGCTCTTGGCAAAACTGGCTGATCGCCGCCATAACGCTCGCCGCCGTCATGATTTTAAACCAGCATGGCAAGGGCATCTGCAAGCTTGCCTCTATTCTGCTCGGCATGGCGTTCGGATATCTGGTCGCGCTGTGCTTCGGGATGGTCAGCTTCTCCGGCATTGCGGAGGCGCAGTGGTTCTCCACGCCGAAGCCCCTGCACTTCGGCGTTCGTTTTGATTTCTCCAGCTGCATTGCACTGGGTCTGCTCTTCGCGATCAATTCCATTCAAGCCATCGGCGACTTTACCGCCGTGACGGTCGGCGCAATGGGGCGCGAGCCAAGCGACCGGGAGCTGCAGGGCGGCATCATTGCCTACGGCGTAGGCAATATGCTCGCCGCCCTTTTCGGCGGCCTGCCCACCGCGACCTATTCGCAGAACGTCGGCATCACGACCACGAACAAGGTCGTCAACCGGACAGTCTTCACCCTGACAAGCGGCTTTTTGCTTCTGGCCGGTATTTCGCCGAAATTTGCCGCTGTTTTGACGACCATTCCGCAGTGCGTCCTTGGCGGCGCGACCGTTACGGTCTTCTCCACCATTGCCATGACCGGCATGAAGCTCATCGCCTCACAGCACCTCACCGCACGCAACACCACGATCGTCGGCCTGTCCGCAGCGCTTGGCGTCGGCGTGGCGCAGTCGAGCGGCGCGCTGGCGCAGTTCCCCGAAAGCGTCAGCATGATCCTCGGCAAATCCCCGGTCGTCATCGCTACGCTGATGGCCGTGCTTCTGAACCTCATCCTGCCGAAGGACTCCGCCGGCAAGTCCTGACCGGCCGATTGCAATTAAGAGGGAGAATGCCCCTATGAAACGCCTTTTCCATCCCCGGCGGCTTGCGCTGCTTCTTGCCTGCTGTCTGCTCATGCTCTCCGGCTGCACGCAGAAGGCCGCCAAGCCGGCGGACGGAGCCGTCCTTCTGTATGGGGAGTATCACGCCAATACCACCATTCTTAAAAAGGAGCTTACACTTTGGCAGGAGCGCTATGAGGCAGGCTGGCGCGACCTTTTCGTGGAGCTGCCCTACTACACGGCGCAATACCTCAACCGCTATATGCAGGAGGACGATGATACCACGCTGCTGCAGCTCTACGAGGACGCTGCGCAGACACAGCTGCACAGTCAGGATGTTCTGGATTTTTACCGTACCATCAAGGTGAGCTGCCCCGAAACGGTTTTTCACGGAACTGATCTCGGCCATCAGTACGATACGACCGGCGCGCGCTATCTTGCGCTTCTGCGCAAGGAGGGACAGCTTGATTCCGCGGAATACCGGAAGGCGCTTGCCTGCGTCGAATCCGGCAAAACCTATTATCATCTTGCCAATGAAAAAGCGCGGGAATACCGGGAAAACGCCATGACCGAGAACTTCCTCCAGGCGTACAATGCACTACCGGAGGGAAGCTCCATTCTCGGCTTTTACGGCGCGGCTCATACAGATCTCAGCCCGGGCGACGGCTTTGAAACCATGGCGCTGCGCTTACAGCGCCAACTCGGCGATCGGCTTTCCTGCACGGATCTTCGCCAGCAAGTCGAGGCGCTTCGCACGGATGATTTTGAGATCGGCGGCAAGCACTACGCCGCCTACTATTACGGCGCGCAGACGATACCCTCCCACGCGGTTTATCAGTCCCGCGAATTCTGGCTTCTGGCGGATGCCTATGCCGATTTCTGCACGGCGGAGCAAAATGGCGATACGCTTCCCTGCAGCAATTACCCCATGCCGGTGAAGGAGGAGCAGGTTTACCTTCTGCGCTATACCAAAAAGGACGGCACACAGGAGTGGATGTGCTATCGTTCCGAAGGCACGCAGGCGGCGGGAGATCTGACGACGGTCGGCATTCTCCTGCCGGACTGACCAATGCGTTCAAAAAGGAGAATCCCTATGCAATTTGACTTGATTCGTCTCTGTGACCAACCGGCGCTGCTTGAGCGCGCAGCGCGTTGGTTTCACGAAAAGTGGGGCATTCCGCTTGCCGCCTATCGGCAAAGCATGGAAGAATGCCTGCTGCAGAAGGCCGCCGTACCGCAGTGGTATCTTGCCGTGGAGAACGGCCGGATCATCGGCGGCATGGGCGTGATTGAAAACGATTTTCACGACCACCCGGAGCTTGCGCCCAATGTCTGCGCCGTTTATACGGAGGAGGATCGGCGCGGGAACGGCGTTGCCGGCGCGCTTTTGGAGCTTGTATGCCGCGATATGCAATCGCGCGGTACCCGTGTCCTGTACCTTGTGACAGACCGCACCGGCTTTTATGAACGGTACGGCTGGACGTACCTTTGCCCCGTACACTGCGACGGCGAAGCAGCTCCCAGCCGAATGTATATTCACAAAATGGAGGCAGCCGCATATGACGGAGCGTGAAAAAATGCTGAGACGGCAGCTCTATGACGCTGCGGATCGGGAGCTGGAGGCAGAGCGGCTCCGCTGCAAGGAGCTTTGTTACGACTTCAACGCACTTCGCCCCGCTCAGGAAGTCGAGCGTCAGGCAATTCTTCGCCGTCTTTTTCAAAAGGCCGGAACGCACTTTCATTTGGAATCGCCGTTCTGGTGCGATTACGGCTGGCAAATCGAAATCGGCGAAAACTTTTACGCCAATCACGATCTTGTCATTTTGGACGCCGGCGGCGTTCGGTTCGGCGACCACGTCTTTCTTGGGCCGCACTGCGGCTTCCATACCTCCGGCCACCCGATCGATTGGAAGCAGCGCGCCGACGGACTGGAATACGCTTATCCGATCACGGTCGGCGATCATGTCTGGATCGGCGCGGGCGTTCAGGTTCTGCCCGGCGTGACGATCGGGAGCAACGTCGTAATCGGCGGCGGAAGCGTCGTCGTTCGCGACATTCCCGCAAATTCCGTCGCCGTCGGGAACCCGTGCCGTGTCATCCGCAGACTCTCCGCGCAGGAGGCCTCCGTCCTCCCGGACGGCGCGCGGTTCGATTTAGAAGCAGACAAATCCAACAACGAAACCGAAAGAAAGGATCCTACAACATGAAATGGATGATCGCATCGGACATTCACGGCTCAGCCGTTTACTGTGAGCAGCTTCTTCAGCGCTTTGAGGAGGAGCGTGCGGATCGTCTGCTCCTGCTCGGCGACCTCCTCTACCATGGACCACGCAACGAGCTGCCGGACGGCTACGCGCCGAAGCGCGTAATTGCACTGCTCAACGAAAGAAAGGAGCGCCTTCTGTGCATCCGCGGGAACTGCGACGCCGAGGTAGATCAGATGGTGCTGCAATTCCCGATCCTGGCAGATTATGCCGTGCTTCCGCTCGGCAGCCGCCTCGTTTACGCCTCGCATGGGCATCGCTTCCATCCGCAGCAGCTTCCTCCGCTCGTCGAAGGCGACATCTTTCTCTACGGCCATACCCACATTCCTGACTGCGAATGGGTCAACGGCATTTTGTGCCTGAATCCCGGCTCCGTTTCTATTCCAAAGGCCGGAAGCGAGCGCAGCTACCTGACGCTTGAAGCGGGTCAATTTGCATTCCACCGCCTTCAGGACGGCAGCGTCTATCGCAGCTTTTCCCTTGAGACGCTCTAAACGATCGATCGCGCGCGGCATACGTCGATTTTTCTCCGCCCGTATGCCGCTTTTCTGTTTATTTCGACCAATTTTTCTCTTTTATAAAAAAACACTTTACATTGCGCATCCAATTCGCTACAATTATATCGATTCATTCATACCGTTTTACCGACCATTGTAAAGGAGAATTTGCATGAGCAAGATTACTGTAATCGGCGCGGGCAGCGTCGGCGCAACCATTTCCAACGACCTTATGATTCAGGGGATTTCCACCGAGATCGTTCTCATCGATATCAACAAGCAGAAGGCCTTCGGCGAAGCGCTGGACATTTATCAGGGCGCTCCCTTCTGCTCCCCGGCCATCGTCCGCTCCGGCGACTACGAGGACGCCGCAAACTCCGATATCGTCATCATCACCTCCGGCCTTCCGCGCAAGGCAGGGCAGTCCCGCCTGGAGCTGGCACAGGCAAATGTCAACATTCTGAAGGAGATCACGCCGCAGATCGTCAAGGCCGCGCCGAATGCGATCTACATCATTGTTTCCAATCCCGTGGACGTGCTGACCTATGTGTTTCACAAAATCTCCGGTCTGCCCGAGCACCAGATCATCGGCTCCGGCACGATTCTGGACACCAGCCGCCTGCAGTCCGAGCTGGCGCGCCGTTTCCGCATCAGCCCGAAGAATGTCCATGCCCATGTTTACGGTGAGCATGGCGATTCCTCCTTTGTCCCGTGGTCGCTGGTTCACATCGCCAACAACCATATCGACTCCTATGCGCACAACTCCCCGGATCACGACCGGATCAGCTGGAACCGTGAGTATGCCGAGGTCGAGGAGTTCGTCAAGAAATCCGGCGCGCAGGTGATCGCGGCCAAGGGCGCGACGTTCTATGCCGTTGCCATGTCCGTCTGCCATCTGTGCAAATGCGTTATGAACACCGCAGGCACCGCCGTAACCGTCTCGACCATGATGCACGGCGAATACGGTGTCAGCGACGTCTGCCTGTCCACACTCGCCATCGTCGATCGGAACGGCGTGCGCGGGAAAATTCTCAACCAGCTGACGGACAGCGAAACGGATTTGCTTCGCCTGAGCGCGGAGAAGCTGAAAGCCGTCATTCGCCAAATTGAAATTTAAGAAAGGGAGCGAGCGCAATGCAATACCGAATCGAACACGACTCCATGGGCGAGGTACGCGTGCCGGCCGACCGATACTGGGGCGCGCAAACGGAGCGCAGCCATGAAAACTTTCCGATCGGCGTCGGGCAGGAAACCATGCCGCGCGAGATTACCCGTGCCTTCGGCATTTTGAAAAAGGCGGCTGCCCGCGCCAACCATCAGCTCAAGCCGGAAAAAATGACGGATGAAAAGCTTGCCGTCATCGAGCAGGCCTGCGATGAGGTCATCTCCGGCGCGCTGAACAAAAACTTTCCTCTGGTCGTCTGGCAGACCGGCTCCGGTACGCAGTCCAACATGAATGCGAACGAAGTGATCGCCAACCGCGGCAACGAGCTTGCCGGGAAAAAGCTTCTGCACCCGAACGATGACATCAACATGTCCCAGTCCTCCAACGACACCTTCCCCACCGCCATGCACATTGCGGCGGCGGAGGCCATTGAGGACCGCGTGCTGCCCGCCATAGATCAGCTGGTGGAAACCTTCCGCCGTCTGGAGCAGGAGAACGACGACGTCGTCAAATCCGGCCGCACGCATCTGCAGGATGCAACGCCCATTAAGTTCAGTCAGGAAATCTCCGGCTGGCGCAGCAGTCTGGAGCGCGACCGCGCGCTGCTGCTTTTGACACTTCCGGCGCTCAAGGAGCTTGCCCTCGGCGGGACGGCCGTCGGCACCGGTCTGAATGCGCCGCAGGGCTTCGATACGCTGGTTGCGCAGGAGATCTCCACGCTGACCGGCCGCGATTTCCGCACGGCAGAGAATAAATTCCACGCGCTGACCTCCAAGGACGAGCTGGTCTTTGCCCACGGCGGCCTCAAGGCGCTTGCCGCCGACCTGATGAAGATCGCCAACGACGTGCGTTGGCTGGCCTCCGGCCCGCGCGACGGCCTTGGCGAGATCTTCATTCCTGAAAACGAGCCGGGCTCGTCCATCATGCCCGGCAAGGTCAACCCGACTCAGTGTGAAGCGCTGACTATGGTAGCCGTGCAGGTTATGGGCAACGACACCGCCGTCGGCTTTGCAGCCTCGCAGGGCAATTTTGAGCTGAACGTGTTCATGCCCGTCTGCATTTACAACTTCCTGCAGTCGGCGCGCCTGCTTTCCGAGGCAATGCTGTCCTTCCATGACCGCTGCGTCGTCGGCATTCGCGCAAATCGGGAAAAAATGCGCCACAACCTGCACAATTCCCTGATGCTCGTCACGGCGCTCAACCCCTACATCGGCTATGAAAACGCGGCCAAAACCGCCAAGCTTGCCTATCGGGAGAACATTTCGCTGAAAGAGGCCTGCGTAAAGCTCGGCTTCCTGACGGAAGAAAAATTTGACGAGGTGTTCCATCCGGAACAGATGGTCTGAAAAAAGAGGGAACCGGAATGACGTTTAGCTATTTCCCCGGCTGCACCCTGAAAACCAAGGGAAAGCAGCTGGATCAATATGGACGGCGCGCCGCGCAGGCGCTCGGCATCACCCTGCGTGAGCTGGACGAGTGGCAATGCTGCGGCGCGGTCTATCCCATGGCGCGCGACGAAATCGCCACGCGGCTTTCCTCCGTGCGCGCCCTGATGGCCGCGCGGGAGCGCGGTGAAACGCTCGTTACGCTCTGCTCCGCCTGTCACCATGTGATCAAGCGCGTCAACGGCGATGTGCAGCGGGATGAGACGATCCGTGCGCGCGTCAACCAGTATCTGAAGCCGGGGGTACCCTACGCGGGCGAGACGCAGGTTCTGCATTATCTCGAGGTTCTGCGCGACTGTCTCGGCTTTGACGAGCTGAAAAAGCGCGTCACAAACCCGCTGACCGGCCGAAAGATCGGCGCATATTACGGCTGTATGCTGCTTCGTCCCAGCCGCGAAATGCAGTTTGACGACCCGGAAAATCCGCGCATTTTAGAGGACTTTATCCGCGCCATCGGCGCAGAGCCGGTTGTCTATTCTCTGCGCAATGAGTGCTGCGGCGGCTATATCACAGTGGAAAACCGCGCCGCCGCCTCCAAGCAGGCACAGCGAATTCTGGACAATGCCGCGCAATGCGGCGCGCAGGCGCTGATCACCGCGTGCCCGCTCTGCCTTTACAATCTCAGGGAAAACACGGACGGCAGGCTGCCCGTTCACTACTTCACGGAGCTTCTGGCCGAAGCGCTTGGCGTAAAGGAGGAGAACGCATGAGCAAGGAAACGCAGCTTTTTGAGGCCGTCACAAGAATTTCCGGCGTCAACCCGCGCAAGTGTATGCGCTGTGGGAAATGCACGGCAAGCTGCCCTGCGTACGACGAAATGGAATACCATCCGCATCAGTTCGTTTCCATGGTTGAATCCGGCCGGATCGGCGAGCTGCTGCAGTCCAAAGGCATTTATACCTGCTTGAGCTGCTTTGCCTGCGTAGAGCGCTGCCCGCGCAGCGTCGAGCCGGCCAGGCTGATCGAGGCCGTGCGGCTTCAGGTCATTCGCACGCAGGGCATGGATCACCTGAAGCCGGAAGCGATCCCGCAGCGTTTGGATTCGGAGCTTCCGCAGCAGGCCATTACGGCCGCATTTCGCAAATATAAAAAGTAAGGAGGGAAAGCCATGCAAAGAATCGGTGTATTTGTATGCTGGTGCGGCAGTAATATCGCCGCAACCGTGGATGTAGCTGCTGTCTCCGAAGCGCTTTCCCACGAACCCAGCGTCGTATTTTCAACAAACTATCAATATATGTGCTCGCAGACCGGGCAGGAGCTGATTCAGGAGAAGATTCGTGAGTATGCGCTGACCGGCGTGGTCGTCTGCTCCTGCTCGCCCAGAATGCACGAGCTGACCTTCCGCAAGACCTGCGAAAAGGCCGGTCTTAACCCTTACATGGTGGAGATTGCCAACATCCGTGAGCAATGCTCCTGGATTCACAAGGATCGGTCGGAGGCCACGGAAAAGGCCGTGATCTTAGGCCGCGCCGCCATTGCCAAGGTGCAGCGCAACGCACCGCTCACGGCAGGAACCAGCCCCGTCACCAAGCGCGCGCTTGTCATCGGCGGCGGAATTGCCGGCATTCAGACCGCGCTGGACATCGCCGACGCGGGCTTTGAGGTCGACATTGTGGAAAAGGAACCGACGATCGGCGGGAAAATGACGCAAATCGACAAAACCTTTCCTACGCTGGACTGCGCCGCCTGCATTTTGACCCCGAAGATGGTCGACTGCGCGCAGAACGAAAAAATCCACATCTACTCCTATTCCGAGATTGAGGACGTTAAGGGCTTCGTCGGAAACTTTCAGGTCACGATCCGTAAAAAGGCACGCTATGTCCGCGAGGATATCTGCACCGGCTGCGGCCTGTGCACGGAAAAGTGTCCACAGAAAAAGGTGCCGAACGCCTTTAATCTCGGCATGGATAACCGCCGCGCCATCTACATTCCCTTTGCGCAGGCCGTGCCGAAAATTGCAACCATCGACGCAGATTACTGCACGATGCTGAAAACCGGCAAGTGCGGCGTCTGCTCCAAGGTCTGCACGGCCGGTGCAATCGACTACAAGCAAAAGGACGAGCATATCGTTCGCGAGTACGGCGCGATCGTCGCCGCCACGGGCTTCCGCCCCATCTCGCTTGCAAAATTTGACGAATTTGCTTACAATCAGAGTCCCGACGTCGTATCCTCTCTGGAATTTGAGCGGCTCATGAACGCGGCCGGCCCAACGGCAGGAACGCTGCTGCGTCCCTCCGACGGCAAGCACCCCCAGACCATCGTCTTTGTGCAGTGCGTCGGCTCGCGCTGCGACGGCGGCGAAAAGGGGAAGCCCTACTGCTCAAAAATCTGCTGCATGTACACGGCGAAGCACGCCATGCTCTGCCGCGAGAAATATCCGGATACCGATGTTTACGTCTTTTATATTGACGTGCGCACGCCGGGCAAGAACTTCGACGAATTCTACCGCCGCGCAGTAGAGGAATACGGCGTGCACTACATCAAGGGCATGGTCGGAAAGGTCGTTCCGGAAAACGGTAAACTCAAGGTACAGGCCTCCGATCTTCTGGACGGCCGCCAGCTCCACATCGACGCGGACATGGTCGTTCTGGCCGCCGCGATGGAGCCGGATCCCTCAGCGCGCAGCCTCGCCACGATGCTGACCGCCTCGATGGACACAAACGACTTTTTTACGGAAGCCCATCCGAAGCTCCGCCCGGTGGAAAGCCCGACGGCGGGCGTGTTCCTCTCCGGTGCCTGCCAGGGGCCGAAGGACATTCCCGAAACCGTAGCGCAGGCCGGTGCGGCGGCGAGCAAGGTCATCGGCCTTCTGTGCAAGGACAGCCTGACCTGCAATCCCTGCGTGGCAAAGCCGAACGAGCTGATGTGCAACGGCTGCTCCAGCTGTGAAAAGGTCTGCCCCTACGGCGCGATCACTTATCTCGACAAAGAGTTTCGAGGCCCGAACCGCACAACGCTTCTGCGCCGCGTGGCGCAGGTCAATCCGGCCGTCTGCCAGGGCTGTGGTGCCTGTACGGTCGCCTGCCCGTCCGGCGCGATGGATCTGCAGGGCTTCTCGAATCAGCAAATCTTAGCGGAGGTGGATGCAATATGCAGGTAAATGAAAACTGGAAGCCGACCATTGTCGCCTTCTGCTGCAACTGGTGCTCCTATGCGGGTGCCGACCTCTCCGGTACCAACCGGCTGAATTATCCGGCCAATGTCAAGATTATCCGCATTCCCTGCTCCTGCCGCCTGAATCCCATGTTCGTTCTGCGCGCCTTCCAGCGCGGCGCGGACGGCGTGATCCTCTGCGGCTGCCATCCCGGCGACTGTCACTACACGACGGGCAATTACTTTGCCCGCCGCCGCATGACGCTTCTGTTCTCAATGCTGGACTTTCTCGGCATCGAGCGCGATCGCACCCGCGTGGAATGGGTGTCTGCTGCGGAGGGTGCAAAATTTGCCGCCACAATGAACGAATTTGTGCAGGCCGTGACCGCCCTTGGCGAGAACCGGAGATTGGAGGATCTGCGATGCAAAGCGTAAAGGAAAAAGCCATAGCGCTTCTTTCGGCCGGGACGGTCGACCGCGTGCTCGGCTGGAAGGCCGGCGAATTCTTCTATGATCTGACGCCCGCCGTCTTCTCGGATGCTGCACAGGTCGAGCGGGACTTTGTCTACAGCGTCTTTTCCGGCGCAAACCTCTCCAAATACTTAATCGCGGAATCCCGCAGGGGCGGAAAAGTCGCTGTCTTTGTGAAGCCCTGCGACTCCTATTCCCTTGTGCAGCTTTTTAAGGAGCATCGCATTCTGCGCGAGAACGTCTATGTGGTCGGCGTGCCGTGCGGCGGAATGTGCGACATGGAGGCCTTCCGCGCAAGGGGCATCGTCGGTGTGACGGATGTCCGCGACGAGGGCGCTATGCTGACTGCAGAAACGATTTACGGCGAGGAGCACATCGCGCGCAGCGAGGTACTTCTTGAAAAGTGCCGCTGCTGCAAAAGCAAAAAAGTCGTTCTCTTTGACGAACTGCTGGGCGAGCAGGGCGAGGTGCTGAACTCTGACCGCTTCCGCGAGGTCGAGCGTCTGGAGCGTATGACGCCGGAGGAACGCTTTTCCTTCTGGCAGGGAGAGCTTTCCCGCTGCATTCGCTGCAACGCCTGCCGCAATGTCTGCCCCGCGTGCTCCTGCGAAAAGTGCGTGTTTGACAATCCCGAGTCCGGCGTGCAGAACAAGGCCGCCGCAGACCGTTTTGAGGAAAATCTCTTTCACATCATCCGCGCCTTCCATGTGGCCTCCCGCTGCACGGACTGCGGCGAATGCTCCCGCGTCTGCCCGCAGCACATCCCGCTGCACCTTTTAAATCGGAAATTGATCAAGGATATCAACACCTTCTACGGCGAATATCAGGCAGGTTCCGACTTTGAGAGCCGCCCGCCGCTCTACGACTTCCGGAAGGACGACTGCGAGCCATCCGTCGTTTCTGCGAAAGGAGGCGCAAACGCATGAAAAGATTACCGCTTTCTCAGCTTCCCGCGCTCTTTTCGGAAATTTCTATAAACAGAACCCTGTATATTCCCGCTGATGACGGCGAGCGTCAGGCAAGGTTCCAGCCCTACCGGGACGGTCTTGCCCTCACAAATCGGCTCAACACCGTGCGCAGCGCCAAGGATCTTTTCTTCCCGCAGGTGGAGAGTCTCGTAAACTTCCGCGTATCGGGAAAGTCCATTTCGGTCTCGGAGGTCAGCGCCGCGGACGCGCCCTTTGTCGTTTTCGGCGTGCGTGCCTGCGACTGCCACAGCTTCTCGATCCTTGATCGCGTCTTTCTGGCAGAGCCGACGGATACCTTCTATGCCGCCCGCCGGAAAAACGGCACGGTGATCACCCTCGCCTGCTCCCGCCCGGAGGAAACCTGCTTCTGCACCTCCTTCGGCATTGACGCGGCGGAGCCGGAGGGTGACGTCAGCTGCTGGATGGACGCGGAGTTCCTTTACTGGCGCGCCAACACGGAGAAGGGAGAGGCGCTGACGGCACAACTCCCGCTGCTTTCCGACTGCGGCGAGGCCGCCGTTTGCGAATTGCAGCAGGCAGCCCGCGAGATCATGAAAAAGCTGCCGCTGCGCGGCCTTCCCTTAGACCGCTTCGGCGCAGGAAAAACCAAAGCGCTTTTCGATCATCCGGCTTGGGCTTTCCTGAGCGAGGCCTGTCTCGGCTGTGGTACCTGCACCTTTGTCTGCCCCACCTGCCAGTGCTATGACATTGAGGAATTTAACACCGGCAAGGAAATTCGCCGTTTCCGCTGCTGGGACAGCTGCATGTACTCGGATTTCACGCAGATGTCCGCGGGGCAGCCGCGTCCAACGCAGCTTGCCCGCTTCCGTCAGCGCTTTCTGCACAAGCTGGTCTATTTCCCCGAGAATAACGACGGGGTTTTCGGCTGCGTCGGCTGCGGCCGCTGCCTTGCGAAGTGCCCCATCCATATGAACATCGTCAAGGTCATCCAAACCATAGGAGGGAGCGAAGCATGAAAAACGATCCTCTGATCCCCATGATCGGGCAGGTCACGGCCATCCGGGTCGATACGCCCGACGTGAAAACCTTCCGCGTTGTGGATTTAGACGGCAGAAAGCCCTTCCTCCATATCCCCGGCCAGTGCGCAATGCTGTCCGTCCCCGGTGTCGGCGAGGCGCTGTTTTCCATCACCTCGTCCCCGACGGAGCCGGACTTTCTGGAGTTTTCCATTAAAAAATGCGGCTGCGTCACAAGCTGGCTGCACGCCGTCGAGCCGGGCCAGCAGATCACGATCCGCGGGCCATACGGCAACGGCTTTCCGGTCGATACGGCCTTTGTCGGGAGGGATCTTCTCTTCATTGCGGGCGGCATCGGCCTTGCGCCCCTGCACTCCGTGATCAACTACTGCCGCCATCACCGCGCAAGCTACGGAAAAATCGACATTGTTTACGGCTCCCGCTCTAAGGAGGATCTGGTCGATTTTGAGGAGATTCTGAACGACTGGTGCCGCGAGGACGGGATTTCCGTCCACCTGACCATCGACCGCGAGCAGGAAAATTGGGACGGACACGTCGGCTTTGTGCCGAACTATGTCAAGGAGCTGGGCTTTTCCACGGATAAGACCGTCGTCATGTGCGGCCCTCCCATTATGATCAAGTTCACGCTGGCCGGGCTGACGGAGCTGGGCTTTGCCAAGGAGCAGATCTACACCACCATGGAGCTGCGCATGAAGTGCGGCCTTGGCAAATGCGGCCGCTGCAACATCGGCAGCAAATACGTCTGCAAGGACGGCCCCGTGTTCCGCTTTGACGAGCTGGACGCTCTGCCGGACGAATATTAAGGAGAAGTGCTATGGAAAAAACCGTAAACGTTTTTCTCTTTGGGAAAAAATATGAAGTGCCCGAAAGCCTGACCATTATGGAAGCCATGGAATACGCAGGCTATCGCCTTGTGCGCGGCTGCGGCTGCCGCAACGGCTTCTGCGGCGCCTGCGCGACCATCTACCGGATCGCGGGCGACCGTGAGCTGAAGGCCTGCCTCGCCTGCTCCACCAAGGTGGAAAACAACATGTATGTAGCGACGCTTCCCTTCTTCCCACTGGTCAAGCAGGTCTATGATATGGAGAAAATTCGGCCGACTGAGCAGATTATGATGCAGCTTTACCCGGAGATTTACGCCTGCGTGGGCTGCAACGCCTGCACAAAGGCCTGCACGCAGGGTCTCAACGTCATGCAGTATATTGCCTACGCCCAGCGCGGAGAATATGAGAAGTGCGCGGAGGAATCCTTTGACTGCGTCATGTGCGGCGTCTGCTCGTCGCGCTGTCCCGCCGGGATCTCGCATCCGCAGGTCGCCATGCTGGCGCGCCGCCTCAACGGCAAGTATTTCGCCCCGCACTGCGGCCACCTCGACGAGCGTGTTGCGGAAATTCGCGATGGAAAGTTCGAATCGATTTTAAAAGACCTGATGGGCAAGCCGCTTTCCGAGCTGCAGGAGCTTTACAACCATCGGGAAATTGAGAAATAAGGAGGCTGCGCGATGTATCAGGACGAAAAAATACTCGAATCCATTCAAAAGGTCGAGGCCGCGAGAGAAGCGAACCTCCGTTTGGATCCCCGCCGCATGACGGCGGAGGAAAAGGATCTTCTGCTGAAAACCTATCACCCCGATTACCGCGAGAATCAGTTTACCACGCTGGATTTCGGCCCCAACAAAGGCGACAAGGTGCCGAAGGAGCTGAAAGCGCTCTTACAGGGTCGCTCCCGTCTGCTCGGCCGTACACTTGCCCTGTCACAGCCGGATTACGAGGCGGATGTACTGATTATCGGCGGCGGCGGCGCCGGGGCTTCGGCCGCAATTGAGGCAAACGAGGCCGGTGCACGCGTACTTCTGGTCACCAAGCTCCGCATGGGCGACGCCAACACCATGATGGCTGAGGGCGGCATTCAGGCCGCCGATAAGCCGAACGACTCCCCGGCGCAGCACTTCTTGGACGCCTATGGCGGCGGCCACTTTGCCGCGCAGAAGGATCTTCTCTGCCGTCTGGTCACCGAGGCACCGGAAGCGATTCAGTGGCTCTCCTCGCTCGGCGTGGAGTTTGACAAAGCGCCGGACGGCACGATGATCACGACGCACGGCGGCGGCACCTCCCGCAAGAGAATGCACGCAGCCAAGGACTATTCCGGCGCAGAGATCATGCGCACGCTGCGTGACGAGGTTCTGAATCGCGGCATTGAGGTCGTGGATTATACGGCGGCGGTCGAGCTGCTGCTGGACGAAAGCGGCCGCTGCGCGGGTGCCGTCCTCATGAATATGGAGACGGAGGAGCTGTTAGTTGCCCGGGCGAGAACCGTGATTCTTGCCACCGGCGGCGCAGGCCGCCTGCACTATCAGGGCTTCCCAACCTCCAACCACTATGGCGCGACCGCGGACGGTCTGGTCCTGGGCTACCGCGCGGGCGCGAAGCTGCTTTACCCGGACACCCTGCAATATCACCCGACCGGCGCGGCCTTCCCGGCGCAAATCTACGGCGCGCTGGTCACGGAAAAGGTCCGTTCCGTCGGCGCGATGCTCGTCAACTGCAATGGTGAGGTCTTTATGAATCCCTTGGAAACGCGGGATGTTGCCGCCGCCTCCATCATCCGGGAATGCACGGATCGCAAAAACGGCGTGCCGACACCGGAGGGCTATGCCGTCTGGCTGGACACGCCCATGATCGAGCTGAAAAACGGCGGCGGAACCATTGAAAAGCGCATTCCTGCCATGATGCGCATGTTCCTCAAGCACGGCATCGATATCCGGAAGGAGCCGATTCTGGTCTACCCGACGCTTCACTATCAGAACGGCGGCCTACACATCACGCCGGACGGGCAGACAGACGTGGAGAACCTCTTTGCCGCAGGCGAGGTCGTCGGCGGCATCCACGGGCGCAACCGCCTGATGGGAAACAGCCTTTTGGACATCATCGTCTTTGGCCGCAGCGCCGGAAAAAACGCCGCAGCCAAGGCCAAAAGCGTCACTTTCGGCTCGCTGAGCCTTGCGCACCTTCAAGCCTTTGAGCAAGCCCGTGCAGAAGCGCACGCGGAAACGGATGTGACCTCGCCGAAGCTTCTGCCGGATTATACGCGGCGTCGCTGACCCTGAGCCGAAAAAGGAGGCCATTGTTATGCGAGGAATCCCTTCGCTTATTACCGATATTCGCAAGCGTGTCTTTACGGAGGTCGCCAAGCTGGCCTACGAGGGCGGCGACTATACGCGCGCCGAGGATCTGCCCTACGTCATCGTTCCGGGTGAAGATCCCCTGCACCGCGAATCCGTTTTTCTGGAACGTGCCATTGCCGGGGAACGGATCCGTCTGGCTATGGGGCTTCCCCTTCAGCCCGTGCAGCAGCGCGCGTTGATTACCGAGGGCATGGATCAGGCGGCGATCGCGCAGCAGTATTATGAGCCGCCTCTCATTAATATCATTCCGTATGCCTGTCACCGCTGCCCAACGAAGCGCTACGTCGTAACCGAACTGTGCCAGAACTGTCTGGCCGCGTCCTGCCACGAGGTCTGTCCGCGCGGCGCGGTGTCCTTTCTGAACGGAAAAAGCCACATTGATACTGAGCGGTGCATCAAATGCGGCAAGTGCGCAAGCGCCTGCGCGTACCACGCGATCACCTTCATCGAGCGCCCCTGCCAGGCCGCCTGCGGGATGGACGCAATCGGTCTGGACGACCACGGCCGCGCCGTCATCGACCATGACAAGTGCGTGGCCTGCGGGCAGTGCCTTGTCAACTGCCCGTTTGGCGCAATCGTGGATAAGGGACAGATTTATCAGGTCGTGCGCGCCATGGAGAGCGGCGAGCAGGTCATTGCTATTGTCGCTCCGGCCTTCGTCGGTCAGTTTGGAAAATACTGCACGCCGGAGAAATTTGTCACCGCGATGAAGCAGCTTGGCTTCAAGCGCGTGGTGGAGGTCGCGATCGGCGCGGACATCTGCACCATCGAAGAGGCAAAGGACTTTGCCGAAAAGGTGCCGTCCCAGCAGCCCTATATGGCAACCTCCTGCTGCCCCGCCTGGCATTCCATGGTGCACAAGCTCTACCCGGATCAGGCGAAAAACATCTCCATGACACTCACGCCGATGGTGTTCACCGCGCGGCTGCAAAAGGAGGAGCATCCCGGCTGCAAGGTTGTCTTTGTAGGCCCCTGCGCCGCGAAAAAGTTAGAGGCAATCCGCGAAGATATCCGCAGCGACGTCGACTTTGTCCTGACCTTTGAGGAGCTTCAGGGTATGCTGGAGGCAAAGGGAATCGACTTTTCTACCCTTCCGGACGGCGTCGTTCTGGATGAAGGCACCGCCGCAGGCCGCGGCTTTGCCGTTTCCGGCGGCGTTGCAAAGGCTGTGGAGGATATTCTGCATCAGACCCGGCCGGAGCTGTCGGTCACGACCGCCCGCGCGGAGGGATTGCGTGACTGCCGCAAGCTGATGGCGCTGGCAAAGGCTGGGAAATACAACGGCTGCCTTTTAGAGGGCATGGCCTGCCCCGGCGGCTGCGTGGCGGGTGCCGGCACGCTGCTTTCCGTCGATCATGCGGCACGCATCGTCACCCGCTACCAGACGGAGGCGCGCCGCAAGACGCCGCTGGACAGCGAATACAGCGAAACTGGCGAAATGTTGGCAAAGGAGAAACCATTCCATGAAGTCTAAACTCGTATGGCTGACGCGAACCGCCGCGCTGCTGGCGCTTTTGATTGCGCTGCAGGCAGGCACAAAGCCGTTTGGCCAGTTGGTAACCGGCTCCTGTGTAAACTGTGTGCTGGCGCTCGCAGCACTTCTGGTCGGTCTTTCCGGCGGCGCGGTCGTTGCGCTGCTCTCACCGTTTTTCGCCTTTCTGCTCGGCGTCGGCCCGCAGCTCTTCCCCATCGTTCCGGCCATTGCCGTGGGAAACCTGACACTTGTTCTTCTGTTGTACCTTCTGTGCGGCAGAAAGGACGCCGTACCGCTGCGCTCCGTACTGGGCTGGCTGCTTGCCTCGGCGGGCAAGGCGTTGACGCTCTACCTGCTGATTGTGCAGCTGCTCTGCCGCGTTCTGGCGCTTAAGCCGAAGCAGATCACGCTGTTTACCGCCATGTTTTCTTGGCCGCAGCTTGTTACCGCGCTGATTGGCTCGGGTCTTGCGCTATTGTTGTCTGTCGTTTTGAAAAAGGCACTCCATCACGCCGGTCGCAGCTAATTGCAACGGGTTCTCTGATGCGATCCGTGCGGCTCGACAGCGGGAGGCCTTTCAAATTCCGGCCTTCCAGCCGAAAAACCGGTGAAAAGCGCCGCTGTCCGCCGTAGAAGATTCGTTCGGCAATTTTCAAAATTGTATTTTGTGCAAGAGCGCCGCAGGAATCGTTTCCGGTTTCTGCGGCGCTCCAGACTGTCGTCTGTTGTCCTTGGTGGGGAAAGTTGGATTTGCGGCTTGGCAATTCCGTTCTTAGAAATATGGTTCGTATAAATCTGTAATTTTACGGCACTGTTTTATAAAATTTCCGTCCGCAAATTGCAAGTGCAAGTTGCGATCTTTTTTTGCTGTAGAAAACGCCTCATAAAAAATAATACGCGCGGGTTGCGAAATCCGGAGATTTATCAAGCAGCGGGCGATTCATCGGCATCACTTCGAATCATATTTTAACACAAGTTGTCATTATGAATCAATGCTTTGCGCCGCAAAGCCACATTTTCTCTTTTAGCTCTCATCTTTTCTCCGGAAACGACGATCTTCCACCGAAAATCGTCGTTTCTCTCTGTCACCCGGGTACGAAAAAGATGGATCCATATCCACAAAAAGTTCCGCTTTCCGTTCCGTCTTGCCATTTCTTCTTGTACTCTGCCGAAGGTAGCGTCAGTTAACAAGGGCAGACACGCTTGCGGTCCGGACTGGATCGCCGTCTGCTGCGTTATCGTCCTTGACTTGCGTCAGCAAGCCTGCGTCCTCTGCCTTGCAGACAACGCCCCAGGCTGGCCGGCAAGTCCTTCGGAGTTTTTCACGGAGGATAGACGGCTGCTGGCAAGGCAGACGAGACAGGCGGGCTGGCGCCCGCCCACGAGGATAACGACGCCAGACGTCGTTTTGCCCTGTGAAAAACCGTGTGTGCCCTTGTCAACTGACGCTAGCAGAGTCGATGATTGCAGGATGGTTGTTTTCAACTTTCGTCCAAACGGCGCTTTCGCCAGCCGATCATTCCAAGCTCAGGGACAAGCTTCCCCGTAGTGCTCCTTCCACAGCCGCAGGGTCTGCTCCAGATAGCTGCGGTTCAGGCGGCAGAGATACTCCGGCTTTCCGTCAAAGCGCCCGGTTTCTCCGTAGCACATGGCGGCGCAGGCATGGCACAAAAAGTTCAGCGAACAATTTGCGCATTCCTGCGGCAGGCGAATTGCGCCGGACGCCTTCCTCGTTTCCTGCCAAGCAGTGTCAAACCCCATGGTCTTGACATCAAAGGCTGGCTCCCGCATCTGTCCGCACGGCATCATTTTTCCGTCCCACGTCAGCCAAAAGGAGCTGCTTCCCGCTCTGCACGCCATTCCCTTTCCCGGCGTTCCCTCGCAGTCGGTCACATTGCTTTGGGCAATTCCCTTTGACATCTGAAACGCCAACAGGCAGAACTGTTCCCGGCTCATCGTCAGCAGATTATAGCGCGCCTGAAATTCGCCCGCCTGTTCCGGCGGCATACGGAAGTTCTCTCCGACGCTGCCGAGGTCGCGGCGGACGGGCGGGAACATGTACGGCGACGCCTGTGTCTGCGCGCCCATGGCCCGCGCCTGCGCAACGATTTCTTCCATTTCGCCGATATTATCGGGCGTAAGCGACAAATTCACCTTCACCTCGACGCCCGCTTCGCGAAGCGCTCCGATATTCTTAACGATCCGGTCGTATGCGGGCGCACCGCAAAGCCGCCGGTACGTCTCATTCTCTGTCCCGTAGAGCGAAATATTGACGCGAGTCGGCGTTTCCTCCCGAAAAAGCGCCACCACTTTTTCATCCATTAAATAGCCGTTGGAGTTGACGGAGATCATCATGCCCATTTCGTGCAGCGCACGATAGATCTCCGCAAAATCCGACCGCAGCGTCGGCTCCCCGCCGGTCAGCAGCAGAAATACCGTCCCCGCCTTCGCGGCGGCCTCACCGAGCGCGATCCACTCCTCGGCCGTCAATTCCCGTCCGCGTCTGCGCTGCTCCTCCTCGGTCAAATGCACATAGCACATTTTGCAGTTGAAATTGCAGCGCGCAGTCAGCTCAAAGGTTCCCGCCGTCGGCAGACCGAGCCGCCGTCCGCGCTCATGCAGATAGGTCAGCATTTGCGGAACCGCACCTTGACTCATTTCAGGCTCCTTTCCAGACACGCGACCGCGCTTTCCTCGGGCAGGCAGTCAAGGCGAAGGATCGAAACGCTCTCCGCCATGCGAAGCGCAAGCTCTGTCGCCGACTGCACGTCCCCCCTGCTCCACGGCTGCAAAACGATCTGGCTCAGCAGGCACCGCACCGCCTCGGCAGGACGCAGCTCCGTGCTCCGATCCTCCTTTGCCTGACGCAAAACGACGATCGCCTGAATGGGAAGATCGAACCTCTTGCAGATGCCCGACGTCCCGGCATAGGGCAGGCCGCCCGCCATTGCCGCTCCGTTTTCAAAATAGAGCAGCGTCTTGTCGCCGTTGAGCACCTCCGCGCCCCGATATCGGTCCCACAGCTCGGCCTGCGTGGATTTTCCCGTGCCGGAGGGCGCGGTAAACAGGATCGCCTGACTGCCGACCCGGATCGCCGAAGCATGTAAAACAGCGTGTCCGCGCGCAAGCAGGAGGCTCTCCATCATCATGCCCGAGAGCACCTGATCCAGCGTGCAGGTATGTGTCGGCGACAGAAGCTGCAAACGCGGATTGACCGCGTCATAATGCAGGAGCGCATAGCCCCACGTTTTGAGCGTTCCGTGCGCGCTGACCTCCGCCGAGACCTTCCCGTCCGAAGCATGGACGCGGTAGAACGCATCCTCATAAATCACCGGTGCGGAAAGCGCCCCGTCCGCGTCCTGATAAATATGCAGCGTCGCATCGGCTGCTCCGCCGCAGGAAAACTGCGGCAAGAACGAATCCTCCCGAATCGGCAGCATCAGCCCGGTAAATCCGACCCTCACACCGCCGAGGCGCAGCGTAATCTTATTTGTCATACGCCATATAGATCACGACGGTATGCTCCGCCGTCGCATGGCTCTGGATGCTCTGCGCAATCGCGCCGTCGGCAACGCCGCCAAAGCGCGCGCAGTAGGTAATGCCGCCCAGCAAAACGCCGTCCTGCATGTTCTTATAATACACAAACACATCCTCCGAAAAGTGCTTCCCGGAGATGTTGCGGATGTTGATCACGCCGTCGCCGAGATAGACCTTGAACGCCTCGTCATAGTCCTCGCTGACATCCGCCGCATTGACGCGGGCGGCGACCTGTGCGCCGCTCATCTCCGAATAAGCGCCGCGATCGCTCTCGAGCACCAGCATCACAACATTTACCGGCAGACCGGTAAACACAAAATGAAACGTCCCGGCATCGACCTCGCCGTATTCCGCAGTCTGCGCTCCCGTATTTCGTATCACGATTGCGGCAATGTCCTCGACGGCCTCGTCGCTTCCGTCCTCAAAGAAGCTGCCAGAATAGCTGCCAACTGCCAGAATGTCCAGCCCGCTCTGCGAAACAGTCTGCCAGCCCTCCTGCGCGGAAAAGCCGGAGATCGGCGGAAGCACCTGCTCCGTTGGTAAAGTCCCGTCCGCAGACAATGATTCGGTCGTGTCCGATCGGCCGCTCTGCACCTTCCCTGACGCACAGGCGCAGAGGGAAAGCAGCAAAAGCAACAATAATATTGAAATAATTCTTTTCATGGCGCACCTCAAAGAATAAGTGTAATAAGCAAAATATCAGGGCAGGAACGCTTCCTGTTCCTTTGATTATAATGCGACGGCGCAAAAAAAGCAACCGCTTGCCAAAGCTGTCCTGTATTCCAAGTCGGCAGATACGAATATGCGCCCGCCCTGCAAGGGGCGGGCGCATAGCTTTTCATCACAGCGGGTCCTCGGGCAGCTCCACACCGCTGCCGGAAGCAGCGGGCTCCGTGGTCGGCTCGGAGGCAGTCCCCTCGGTCGCCGGTGACGAGGTCGTCAGGACATCGATCGCGGAAAATTCGATCACATCCACCTCAGGCTTGCAAAATGTTTTCATATCGTTCTCCTTTCCTCCTGCACAAACCCATCGGTCCGCGCAGAGCAGCAGCTGGTTCAAGACGTAAACACGTTGTAGCTCTCGCCGGAAATATCATAGGGGCAAAACTGCTCCGAAGGAATATTGCATACGCCGTTTGTATTAAAAATGTACCAGCCGGTATCGGCATTCGGATCCAGGTTCACAGTGCACTGACCGACCTGTCCCGCATTGGGGTCGACCGAACAGCTTGCAATGGTAGCACCCGCCAAGGAGAAGCTCTCATAAATCAGTTCGGGCTTGGAATATCTCTTTTTCATGGTTACACCTCACTTATCTTGAAAGCTTTTCCGGCACGGCGAAGGGCTTCGGTGACGGCAGTGCTGCGCTGTATACAGCGCCTGTGCCACTCGCAGGCGTGCTTGCGTCGAGGTTCGAGACGGCCGACTGTGCGGCGTTTGTGTCGTCCACGACCGTTATTTTGACATTGTCGAAGTAGAAATTGACGGTTTTGCCGTTGGTCGGGTCGGAATAAATCGTAAATTCATTCACCGTTCCGTCCGCCGTAATTTGGTTCACCGTGTAGGTCGCGGTATAATGCACCCAGCCGTCATTCTTCGAGACCGTCTTGCGCGCGAAAATATGATTATTGGTATTCGCGCTGTTCGGGTCTTTGTACACGGCATTGCACAAAATCACGCCGCTGTCCGGGATTGTGCTGTCGGCGATCTTCACATCAAAGTCGATCTGATAGGTTTTTCCCGCCTCGTAGTTCACATTCTGGCAGTGCGCCGTGGACCAGTGCTGCCCCTGTACATCGTTGTTGTGAACATAGTAACACTTGTTATACACGGTATAGTCTGCCGGTTCGTCCACGATCTCCACATAGGAAGGCTCGGTCTTAAATCGCGCCGTTCCCTCGGCGTCGTCCTCGACGAGCACGGTCTCCTCCCTGGCCTCGACGAAGCGGATATACTTGATCTCCGTCGTGCCCGCATCGTCGAACGGGTCGAAGCGCAGCTGCGTGACATAGCCCTTCCATGAGCCGGTGTTGTCCTTGTCCTTCGTCATATCGAAGGTGATGGTCTTAAACTCACCGTTCGAGCTTTTGCCGATCGGAACCTGCACGCTCTTGCCCTCGCTCAGTCCCTTGGCCTCGGTCGTCGTATAGTAGATCTTCATCACGTCCGAGCTGCGGCTGCCCGTGATGTCCCACTTCACGCAGACCTCGATCTTTGTATACTTGCTGCAATCCAAGCTCAAGTTTTCCATGCTCAGTCTGGGGTCATAGGTGTTGTTGGCAGTTCGCGTGCCATCAATCACGAGGGTGTCGTCTGTGAAGTTCATCGTGCCGCCTGCCAGCGTCCAGCCGCGCGCATCGCCGGAGCGGTTGAACGTCCAGATGCCGTCCGCCTCGGTTTCAAAGCACGAAGCCTCCTGCGTGGAGATGCGGTAGTCGATGCCGTCCTTTACACAGTGCAGGCCGAGTACCTTCGCCAATCCCTCGATCGGGAGCATCGGGATGTTGTCCTGCTGATAGACCGTCCCGCCAAGCTTCACCTGCGTCGTTCCGTCAACCAGCGCATAATCCTTACCGGTCACGAACTGATAGGAGTGCTTGTTGCGATAGAGTGTCAGGGTCTTGGTCTCGTAGCTCCACTCAAAGTAGAGTGAGAGCAGATGATTGATACGGCTGACGCCCGGCTCAAAGGGTACATAGTCCACGCCGTTCTGCGTCTCGGTCTGGATCTTGTTGCCGAGCTTCATGCCGTTGATGTAAACGGCCGGATAGTCGCCGCCGTACTCAAAGGTCACGGATTCGATCGTAAAGGTCACATCGTTCGCGTCCACCGGGTCAAGGCGCATGGCCGTGACCGTGCCGATCCAAGTCGACCGCGAGGAAAGCTCAAACACGAACTCCTGCTCGCCGTCCGTGGTGGAATAGACGCAGATGGAATTTCCCTCGGAGACGCCGCCGTTCTTACTCGTCCCATAGAAGAGCTGCATATACTCCCCCTTCGGGATGCCGGATGCCTTCACGCGCACGCGGAGCAGCTGCGATGCATCCATGTCCTTGAACGCTTCTTCTTTCACGGCGAAGATCGCATCGGACGACTGTCCTGCAGGATAGGTCTGATAGACGCCGCTGCCCTTCACCGTCAGATTGGCCGTTGACTGATAGAAATCCGTCGTATAGGCTTTGACGCTTCTGGCCTGCGCGCCGGTGTAATCGCCGTTCTGGCGCAGGACGCGAATATCCTGCGGATAGTTGTGGGTGATGAGTGCCTTCTGCTCATCCGTAGGCTTCACGTCGGTATGTGCGCCGCCGCCGGAATACACCTCGCGCAGCGCATCCAGATACCCGAAGCCGTGCAGACCCTCACTCGGCATGATGTAGGTGCCCTCGCCGTACTCGTTCCAAGTGGAGATCATGGCGAATTTCTCCTGCCAATGATCCGCGCCATCCGCGCCGGACTTGCTCGTGTTGGCGTAGGTGGGAATGTAGGTATCGCGCACCCATTCGTTGGCCGCCTTGAAGTCCGAAACGGACATCATGGGGAAGCGTTCCTGCGCCCAGCCGATGCGATTAAAGCCCACGCTGATGGTCGGAACGGTGTAGGCATCGACATTCTTCTGCTTGTTCAGATTGTTGTTGATATCCTCCTGCAGCGTGTAGTTCGTACCCCAGTTATAGGCATACCAGCCGTCGAAACCATAATCCTTAATGTTCGTCTCGCCGCCGTTGCAGTCGAGCACGATCACGCCCTTGAAGCCGACCTTCCTGGCCTCCTCGCGTAGGTAATCGAACATCCCCTTCACGGTCGCAGCATCGTTGCCGAACTGACTTTTAAGCCTGCTCGCGCCGAAGATTGCAAGAACGGGCTTGCCGTCGATGGTCATGTAGCTCGGGTTCGTGAAATAGTTTTCGATGATATACGGAACATAATAATTCTTGAACGCGTCCACCGTCGACGGAACCGAGCCGTTCGCCGCCTCCCAGAGCAGGCAGAATTTCATCTTGTCGCTGTATTTTGCGTTGACAAAGGCGCGGTCGAGATGCTTGGCGCTGGGGTTAAGCGGCGTATAGCTGCTCGAAGCGAACCAGCAGAAGGCCTGAAAGTCAATGCCATGCTCGGCCATGTACTTGATCTCCCAGTCCGCCGTCTCGGTCAGGTTCTCGTCATAGTAGCCCAGAACCGGCTTCAGGTCGTCGTGCGGGCTGATCGTGGCCCAGCCCCAGTGGCTGCCGTTCTCCCAGAGGGAGCAGACGTTGATGCCGATGTTGTAATCGTCCTCGACGACCTGCGGCTCGGGGATGTTATAGTCAACGAGGTTATAGACCATGATGTCGTCCAGATCGACGAAACCGGCGCTCTTAGTGTTGTCGATGCGGATGCCATCGACATAGCTTGTCCTCATCAGGAAGTCGACCGTCGCGACCTTGGAGGTGTGCACCTTGATGATTGCCTTCTGCGTGGTCATGTCGGCCTCGACGCGGAGCAGATGCCACATATTGTTCTGAAGCCGCTCCTGCGTCTCGGAAAGCGCGCCGCCGGCCTTGGTCTTCATGATCTTCTGACCGTTGGCGTAGAGATAACCGTCCTTCAGCTCGAGCTTGACCACCGCGTCGTCCCCGGCGCAGAGGCTCCAGCCCGTGTTCTGATCGTTCCGCTCGGGCTTGGTCGAGAGCGTGAAGCAGACGTTGCCGCCCAGCGGCTCAAAGCTGCTTGCCGTCTCCTTCCCGGCCGCCAGACGGAGGGATTCGCCGACGAGCGAGAGCGCGTTGTCGTTCGTAAAGCTTGTGGGAATCGCACGCGTCGGAACGGTGAAGTTCTCGTAGATCGCGTAGTTCGCCTCGACATAGCCACCCTGCAGGGACGTGCTGTTTGTGCTCTCGTCGGTCGTCTCGAAGCTGAGGCAGCGGAACGACGTGCCGAGCAGCGGATGCGTGCCGCAGTCGATGCCGTCGATCTCGATTCTGCTCGTGCCCTTGTCGAGGTCGACGATCACACGCAGGAGCATATTGCCCAAATCGTTTCCGACCGCCTCAAGCGTCGCGGGAAGCGCCGTGAGGCTGCCGTCCTTGGCCTTGACATAGAAGCCGTCATCCTGCGTGATGAGATAGAAGGTATCCGAGCCGTCCTCGGCCGTCAGCCGCATCACGTTGCCCGCGAATCCGGAATGATAGGACAGGGCAAAGCGGAAATCGAAGCTTCCCGCCGTCTCGTTGTTGAAATAACGCAGCAGACGGGAGTGCTCCTCGGTGCTGACGTCGCTCAGGCGGCCGTTATCGGCGTTCGAGGTCTTGCCGAGACCCGCGCGGTTGTCGACCTGCCAGCCGGAGGTGATGCCTTCGAGGTTCTTGGCTTGATCCATCGAGTAGGTGTAGCAGATCTCATAGGCCTGATGCGCCTTACGCACCTGCGCCGAGGAAATGCCGAAATACTTTGCGGTGGAGTCGCCGTACTTCATCATATCGTTAAGCAGGCGGACAAGCTTCGCATCGGGGTCGGACAGCTTTCGGGCAGCGTAGGATTCGGCGCTGTAGGTCAGCGTACCGCTGACTTTGTTCCCGTCGGCATCATAGATCTCGGCGGTGCAGACGGTGCGCAGCTGCGTGGGGTTGAGCTTGTCAAAGATCACCGCATAGCGTCCGTCGGCGGTCAGCGTAAACTTGTCGCCGCTGATCGTCTCGGTCTGCGTATCGCCGTTTTTGTCGACATAGCTGACCTTCATCGTCAGGTCGCTCACCTTACCCGTATAGCCCTTGGGCGACAGATAGTACTTGATCGCGACCTTTTCCTTCAGCAGCAGAGAGACGCTGTCAAAGTGAATTGTTCCGGTATTATCCGTGATCGTGCAGTTGTTTGTGAGCGTCGGCTCGGTCTGTGTTGCAAATGCCGCTTGCTCATCGGTCAAGTCCTGATTGACGAGATTGGCCGTGTTGTAGCTCCAATACGTCTGTGCGGATGCGCCGTAATTCAGCATGTCCACCAGCAGCGTCTTGAGCTTGTCCGGTGTCGTGTCTCTCTTGAGCTGATTCATCGCGTAGGTCTTGACGCTGTACTCGACCGGTTTTCCGCTGACGTCCTTACCGTCCTTTGTCCCGTGCATGGTCGCGGTGACAATGCTGCCCATTTCCATGGCCGAAACGCCGTCAAAGGTGTAGACGAAGCGGCCGTTGTTCTCCGCACGGAGGGTGATCTTTTTCTCCTCCGTTCCGGTAACGTTACCCTTTTCGTCATACAAATTCTTCACGCAGAGCAGATAGGGATTCTCGATCCCCTCCAGATTCTCCTGCGGAACGTAGAAGTTGATGGAAATGTCGCTTGAAAGGGTCAAAGACGCCGCAGAGATGCCGAGTGAGCCGGTTCCGGACGAATCGGAGGGATCCTCCGGCGTCAGCAGGGCGTTGGCCAGATCCAGCGCGGCCTCGGTATCCTCCGGTTGGCAGCGCAGCTCCGTGACCGTCTCCGGCAGGTATTCAAAGCTCGTCAGCGCGATATGTGTCGTGCCGGTGTTCTTAAAGAGCAGAATCTGCGTTCCGTCCGCAGAAGCGGTATAAACGGGATAGTGCATCTCCGTTCCGGTCAGCGTCTGCTGCGCAATCGGCGTCTTGTCGCCGCTGTCGGTAAAGCTCTGCACCGAGTAGACGCTAAATTCGCCCGATGCGCCCGTGAAGCTCTGCGCGCCCATGCGCAGCACGGCATCCTTCTTTGCGGTGACAGCCACGGCAACAGACTGCTCCGGCGCCAGATGAATTTCATACTTCGGACCGTGCTCCAGCTTATCGCTCAGCTCCGTCTTGCCGTACTCGGTAATGAACAGGCTGACCTTCGCGGTCAGAATGTCATTAAAATCAGTACGCTCATATTCCGGCGCTGCGCCGATGGGGTTCAGGATGCGGACGCCGTCGACCAGAATGTCGAAGGAGCCGACATCGTAGGGGTCAAAATACGGAGAATACATCGGCGTGCAGACCACGGTATACATTCCGTAGGTCAGATCGTCCTTCACCAGTGCCGTGCCCTGATACAGGCGGTCGATCTCTCTGCCCTCGGTGGGAGGTGCCGTCTCGCCGTCCTCCTGTTCGCCGTAATAAATGCCGTAGCGGGTGTTGACGGCGCGGGTATAGATCGGCTTTTTGCCATCCTCGATGCTGCCCTCATAGACCTGCACATTGACCACACCGCCGTAGGGCGTGCCCATGCTGACCAGCTCAAAGCCGGTGCCGTAGAAGCTGAACTTCACAGAGGGATACGCAGCAGAGAGCGAAGCGTCCTTGACCTCGGTGGTCACATTGACCATCCGCGCCGTACCGGCGGAGAAGTAAAGGTTATTTTCGTTCTCGCTGTACTTGCTGTCGTAGTCGTCCGTGTGGGAATCGGCATTCTGATACTGGCCGTCGGCATTCGCGTCGTAATTCGCGCCGTCAGCCGTGATGTCGTGGCGATACTGCCCCGTGACCTTGTACCACTTGCCGCGCTGGCCGTCGGTAAAGGTCAGAAGATCGTCATTCGACTCCTCGTAGTAGATCACGTCTGCGGGCTTGATCGCAATTTCATGAATGACGGAAGTTCCGTCGGGATAGCTGATACGATAGAACACCGAAGCGTCGGGGTTGTCCTTGGAATAGATCAGGTCATACGGCGTGATGGTGACGTTCCCGTCTGCGCCGACCTCGGCGAAGGTCACGGTTCTGCCCTTGGAGTCGGTTCTTTCGAGCTTGCTCGACCAAACGGTCGCGTCAACGGCGCTTGCGACTTCCACCGTCGGCGTCTCCGCGCGGAAGCTGCGCACATCCACCGTCACCTTGCGGTCGTAGTTCAGAACGACCGTGGTCTTGCCGTAGAAGCCGATGTCATTGCCGTATGCGGCATAATTCTTCGTAGTCGAAGGAATTTTAATGTCCCGCAGCTCGGCAGCGGTCAGCTTCCCGTTTGTGTCATAGATGGAAACGGCGTTGGTGGCCTTGTCGAATTGGCTCAGGTCGGTCGTTCCGCTCTCCATGCGCACCATATAGGTTCCGCCGGACAAATCGCGGAATTCGTAGCTGCCCGAGGTGAAATTCTGCACGGCGCCGGAATTCTTCGCGCTGACGCTCTTGCCGAGATAGGTTGAGACCGGCTGATCATTTCCGTCGGTCACAGCGACATAGGTATCGTCCGCGGCAGCGTAAGACACCGTCGGCAGGTTTGCAGGCGAAACGAAATTCTTGTATGCGTCCTTCGTCGTAAAGTCGAAATACCGCAGACTTCCGTCCGTCAGCTCGATCGCGATGCTTTGGATCGTGAAGGACTCATTGTATGCCTGAAGCGGGTCAAGGCGCAGGCCGGTCAGCTTCTCGCCGAGCTTCCACTGGCTGTAGTCCCGCAGTTCAAACACATATTCCTTCATGTCCTTACTCAGCCGCAAGCTGCTATCCAGCGAAAGCGTCTTTCCGCCGCTGAAGCCGCCGTCGCTCCCGCTCATATAGAACAGCTGAGGCGGATGCTCGCCGCAGGAATCGCCCGACATCACGATGCGAACGCGCTTGACGTCGTCGGTCATCAGGTTCTGATACATGACCTCCTTGAAGCCGAGGAGCGCATCGTTGGAGGCGCTGCCGGTGGCAAACGTCGTGCCGCCGGTCTCTCCCTTACGGTAGAGCGAGACCTTCACGCTGTCGCGCGTAACTTCGGCGGTCTCGGCCGTGTAGACCGGCTCGCCCTGCTTATTGGTCACGCGCAGGAAGCTCTTCCAAGCGCCCGGAACGGTGAGATCAAAGGTGCGCGTCGTGCCATCAGCAAGGTCGAGCATGATGGTCTTGAGCGTCACGTTCAGGTTCGCGCCCTGCAGCGGGTCGAGGCGCAGTGCGTTGATCGTCCCCGCCCAGTCCGAGCGGCTCGTGAGATCAAAGGTATAAGTTGCTTCATTCCAGTTGACGGCACTGCCCCAGATCACACGCGCTTCCGACAGCTCCGTCTGATTACCCGCCGCGTAATAGAGCTTCATGGGCTCCTTCGTCGCGGGGTCGCCGCTGGCGACCACGCGCACAGCCTTGAGGTCGCTGGTCGAAAGCCCTGCGTACATCGTCTCTAAGAAAGTAAAGATAATGTCGCCGTTGCCGTCGTCCGCCGCCGTGAAGGTCGCGCCGGGGCGCTTCGTGGAAAGAATCGCCTCCTGCGGGAGCGTGTAATCCTCGGCGGTCGGGTAAGAGACGCCCGGCAAAATAGAATCGCTGGGAATGACATAATTCTCATACGCGCCCTTGGTGCAGAAATCCATCACCTGCTCCGTGCCGTCGGCCTTCACAAGCGTGATGGTCTTGACGTTGAAGGAGAGATTGTTGCCCTGCAGAGGGTCGAGACGCAGCTCGGTGATCGTGCCCGTCCAGCTCGCGTTCACATTCGCGTCGAGGTCAAATACATATTCCGTGTCTGCCTGCGCGATCTTCTCGCCGCCGTTTTTCACGAGCGTCGGATTGTTGATCTCAAAGCGGTTGGCCTCGATCCATTGCTTGTCGTCGGTTCGGAAATAGAGCTTGATCGGCTCTGTGTTGACCGAACCGCTCATGACCACCTTGATCTGCTTCAGCTCGGTGGTCTGGATTCCTTTATAATAATCCGGTTTCAGGAAAAGGATCGCGTCGTCCTTCCCGGCGATGCCGGTCGTATAGAACGTCGTGCCTGCGCAGCTCGTGTTGTCGGTGTCAACGGTCTCGTTCTTCTCACCGTCGCCGTCGTCGTCCGACCATGCCATACCGGAGATGCTCCGCTTGACGACGGTGGCCGCAGCCGTTGCCTGCAGCTCGCCCGTGGAGATCGTGTTGATGTAGGTCGTGTTGTCCTTGAACGCGCTCAGATCCGGCTCGAGCTGAATTTGCAGCTCGATGTTGATTGCCTTGTTCGAATCGAGCGAACCGATGATCGCCCAAGCGGCCGGCCGCTTGCCGTTCATGTCGGTGATCGTGCCGTCCGCGCCGAGGGAAGCCTTCGTCCAGCCCTCTGCCTCCGTCTGCGGGACCGTTGCCGCCGTGGCGCTGCGATACTGCTCGTCCGTCGTATAATAGACCGCCAGCTTGCCCGCGTCGCAGAGCGTCGTGTCCAGCTTCCACGCCGTCACATGGTACGTTCCGACGAAGCTGCTGCCGTTCTGCCCGTCGGCGGGCATCGTGTCGAGCAGATAGACCTGCTCGGGCGTCGTGGCGTTGTTGCTGCTGTAGATCACATAGTCGACCGTGCCGTCTGCCTCGACGGTGTCGGCCTTGACCGACTTCGTGAAGGCGTTGGCCGAGCCTTTTGTGACCGTGATGCCCTCGGAGGCGAGGTTGCCGTTATCGGCCGTGAAAGCGCGGTTGTCCTCCGTACCCGAGATGGTCACGGTCGGCTCGAGCGAGGTCGTGCCCTGCGGGCAGTCCGCGTCGGGCGACTTGCTGCCGATAAAGGTTGAATAATAGATCGGCGGGATCGCCTGCCCGACGGTAACGCCAACGAGCTTCCAGACCAGCGTCGTCTCGCCGGTCTCAGCGTTGACAGACACGTCCGTTTGCAGTTCCGTACCGCCCGTGACCGTGCCGCGCATGCCGCCGTTGGCGCTGCTCTGGGTGTAAGTTCCGCCGAAATAGGACGAGCCTTCGATATAGCTCAGATACTTCGGCAGCGTGACGGTGATCGTCAGATCGGTGGTCTTTTCGGGCGAGCCCTGGTTCTTGTCAAAGCTCGTCGTCGGCTGCACGATAAAATCCGCCTCGCGCTGCGAGCGGTCGAGCGCGTAGGTCTCCTTCTCCTGCCCGTTGACGCGCTGCGCCTCGACCATGGAGACGCCGGTCTTATAGCCGACAATGAGCATCGTGTCGCCCCAGTGACCCCAGTCGGAGTTGTGCGGATGCAGTACATGCGCTTCGTCGTAAGTCGCAGGCACATACTGCGTGTGCGCCGGAACGCCCGCGCTGTTGTTCGCGGGAATGTTGCCGCTGTTGAGCCATTCCGTCTCGCCCTTAGTGTTGGTGAACTTGTTCTCCGTCAGGAGCGTGGCGCGGTTGGCCAGATAGGTCTCCCAGCTCGGGGTGGTGTAGGTGCCGTCCTCGCCCGGCGTGACGGAGGCCGCGACCTCCGCAACCGCGCTGTTCGCGCTCATGGCCTTCGTCCAGACGCGGGAGGTCGAGACGATGCTGTAGGTCTTGTTCGTCTGTGCCGTGTCGCGCACCTTCGCGCGCACGAGGCCGCCGTAGTTCGGCTTCTGGTCGATTAGCAGACCCGGGCCCTGGATGTACATCAGCACGGCGACGCAGGTCTTGCCGTCCTTTTGCAGCGCCTCAAGGGAGTCGTAATAGGCAAGCTGGTTCTCGGTCGCGTCGCGCATTTCTTCAAAGCTGACCCAATCCGTGCCGTCCTGCTTCGCGCCGTAGCGCAGCGTCAGTGTGGCATCGGAGCGCTCCGCACCGTCGATAAAGTCCGGCAGATAATCACCTGTCAGCTCATAGGCCTCCGCCGGGAAGCGTAGGAAGTTCGTTGCAAACCAGAGCTGGTTCTTTTCCTCGTTCCGGGAGTAATAGGTAAAGCCCGCGCGCAGATAAAACTCCGTGCCCGTCGTCGCAACGTCGTCACCGTGGCGCTGATTTTTCACGTTCACGCCCCAGTTGCTCGTCTTTTCCAGATCGGCATAATACACGCGGTTCTGCAGGCTGCCGGGCAGCGTCAGTTCCAGACCGGCCTCATAGACATCGTCGTCCAGAATCTGCTGACCGTCGTTCGTGCCCTCACTGTCGCGAAATTCCGTCCCGCGGACCGTCGTGAGCGTCAGGTCGCTTGCCGTGGCGGTCGTATAGAACGCGCCCTGTCCGTAATCCTGAATGATCTCATATTTTGCGCTGTCGGTCGTGTCGTTGTCCAGTCTGTTGAAAGGCTGCACAATCCAGAACTCGCCCGTCGAGAACACGCCGATGCCCTTGTCCGCGCCGTATGCGCCGACGTTGCTGCTGCCGTCGCCGTCCATCGTCGGCATCTTGTCCACATCGATCTCATAGCCGCTGACTGTGACGAGAACCTCGCCCGTCGGCGCTCCATTCTCATCGAGCACCTGCTCCGCCGACCAGATGCCGCCGTTGAAGCAGCTGTTCTGCCTGCCACCGACATTATAAGGCGCACCCTTGACCACGGCGTTGTTATCGTCATAGAGCACGCGGCCGTCGCCGTTGGCAGCGCCATACTTCTGGACCATATTGCCGTCGACACTGTAAAGCAGCGGCATATAGCCCGCCTCGTCAGCCGCGACCGTCATCCCTGCCGTGTAGTCCGAGCCGGGGTTCGGCGTGTTGATCCGATAGTTGCTGCTCAGATTGAGCTTAAAGGTGATCGGACTGCCGTTCGGGATCTCGATGCCCTTGAACCCCTTGGCTGCCTGATTGTTATACAGCTCGATGCTCACAGCAAGATTCATCATGCGGCCGGGGACGAGCTTATTGCCCGCAATCCCATAGTTCGCCGCGATTTGTTCTCCCTCCGTATTGCCGGTATTGAAATTGAAGCTATCCTTATAGCTCGAGTTGCCGCTGACCTTGACGTTATAGCGCGGCGCGGCACTGACCGTCACGCTCTCGGCGATTGCCGTCGCCTGATTGGCCTCGGCCGCCCCGTCGATGTACGCGTGGATCGTCGGCTTAACCACCGCACCGTTCGCCATGCCCTTCACGCGAACGGTCAGGTTCTCGCCGAACGTACCTGGCACAACGGTCTGCCCGCCGTTCTCCAGATGCTTATAGGCCACAAGCGTCTGAGAATTGCCGTTGTCAATGATCCGGTAGGCATATTTCCCGCTGTTCTCCATCCATGCCATAGCCGCCGTGTCAAACTCGGCCTGCGCACTTGTCAGCGGGAGCGTGAATGTCACGCAGACATACGCTTCGCTGTACGATTTTGCGGTGTCTGTCGCAGCGACATTCACCGTGAATTGGTAATTCACCGTGTCAAAGCTGCGGACGATCTTATTCTTTGCGCCGCTATCGTTACCGGCCTCGTCATCTGTGTCCCACGGAGCAGAGCCGTCCGTGATCTCGCCGAATTGGACGCTGGTCACTTTCGCCTCGCTGCTGTTCGGGATCGATGCAGCCGCTGCCGTCAGCGCAAGGCCGGGGCACAGGCTCAGAAGCATCGAGCATAGAAGCAGCAATGCACAAACTCGTTTACTGATTTGTTTCATTTCTCGTCCTCCTGCCAAAGAACATTTGCGGTCGACAAGGGCAACTGTCAGCCGCCGGAAATTTCAAAAGTCCCCGTCATTTTTATCTTCAAAATATACCATAATCGCGCTCCATTTTCAAGACAATTTTCGACGCGAAGCAGCCAATTATTCCCCTTATTTTCCGAGTCTATTGTATAAAGCGCCCAATATTTCTCCGTCGCCCTCCAGCTTGTAACGCGACTTTTTGGTGTTTTTTACATAGTCGTTTTTTCAAGGAAAATCTCGTCACTCAGCGTGTGTTTTTCAGGCATTTTCTCTTCCCGCAGACTTGCTCCATTCGAATCGCCCGCCAATATCAGCGCCTTGCGGTGAACGAAAAGACTCAACTGCAAAGGAATCGATCAAATACACTCCCGTCGTATACACAAGCTTTTCACAAGGTTAATGTCATGTGCTGCGCCTGACTGACTCAAACCTATTCCCCTCAATAATGGCTTCCCCGCTTCTTTGCGTAACGCAGCGCGGCGTATGCGCCGTCAAAATGATAATAGAGGCACAGACGGCAGTCGCACATTTCTGCCGTGTATTCAAAACGGCGCAGAACCATCACGCCGCTGCCTCGTGGGGGAAAGCCCTTTACTTGCGTCATCATTCGCTTGAGGGCTTTCTGACTCGGTGAATCTGAAAAGATCATCGTCTTGCTCCTTTGTCTGTGAAATAAAAAAAGAGCCAACCGTTTTTTTGCAAAACGATTGGCTCCGAGGGCAACAAAAATCGGCAGATAGTGCTTGTGACTATCTGCCGTCCTTGTTCTGTATTCTGTTATTACTTGGGTTCGTATCTATCCTCAATGGGAAGAAGCCGTTATTACATCTACGATTTTGACGCTCTGAAAAACGGCATTTAGGCAGCAAAAAAGCCCGATAAAGTCGGGCCTTTTTCGGGGTACATCTTTTTCGTACCCTCTTGATGGTGGGGGAAGGTGGATTCGAACCACCGAAGTCACTGACAACAGATTTACAGTCTGCCCCCTTTGGCCACTCGGGAATTCCCCCATATTTACTTTGCGTCGTTTGATGTGCTGTGGAGCTGGTAGACGGACTCGAACCCCCGACCTGCTGATTACAAATCAGCTGCTCTACCAACTGAGCTATACCAGCATCTCAAACGAGCATGGTTATTATACATAGCGGCGCGCGTATTGTCAAGTGTTTTTTTCATTTTTCGCGTTTCTTTTTTCCCAGAGTGCAAAAGCAGGGTACGCGGCGCCGCGGCGGGGAACCCGTGCCGCCGCAGCGCCCCGGCAGAATGGATCGTACAAGGCGTAAGCCGCCTGTAAGCGCAGCGCTTTCCGCTGGCGTGGAGATCCCGCTGCGGTATCCGGTCTTCCCTTTTTCTCCGCACCGCCGCCCGTTCTTCCCTTCCTCTCGTTTCTTCGCGCAAGGCCGCGCTACTCGCCGCCCCTGCCGCCCTTCTGCGCAGCAGGAAGCTCAACCGTGAAGCGCACCGAGCACGGCGGCAAATAATCGGCACGAATCCTGCCGCCGTTTGCTTCCGCAATTGCGCGCGCGACGGATAGCCCGATCCCGCAGCCGCCTTTACTCTGCGTGCGCGCCACATCGTCCCGGAAAAACCGATCAAACAGCTTTTCCGGCGCGGCCGTCGGCAGGCGTTCGCAGGTATTCTCCGCAGTGAGGCAAATTCCGCCGTGCGTTTTCCACAGCGCCACATGAAGCGTCCCGTTTTGCTGCGTATAGGAGACGGCGTTGTCCAAAAGAATGGCAAAAAGCTGCGCGATCTGACTGCGCACAGCGCAGATCACCAGCTGCGGTGCAATCGACTCCGTCATGGTAACCCCCCGCTGCTCCAACGGCTGGCAGAAATCTGAAAGCAGTTGCTCTAACAGCGTGCTGACGCAGAATGCATCCGGCTGCTCCGGCACCATGCCCTCGTCCATTCGCGCAAGCAGCAGCAGGTTTTTGGTCAAATCCGACAGGCGCTGCGCCTGCGCCTTAATATTCCGGCTCCACTTATTTTCCCCAGTGTATAGCTCCATCGCCTCGGTATTGGACTGAATGATGGCAAGCGGCGTTTTGATCTCGTGTCCCGCGTTGGTAACAAATTGCCGCTGCTTCTCCATGTTCTCTGCAATCGGCCGGATGGCACGCCGTGATAGCAAAATCACAAGCAGCAGCATCACAAGCCAGCATACAAGCCCGACCGCGCCGGACAGCGCCAGCACCCGCAGCGCCGTGCCGCTTCGGCCAGAGGTATCCAAAAACACAACGGTTTCCCCTGCGCCGTCGCGGGACTGTGCGACCCGATAGCGGTAGCTTCCGCGCCTCCCGCTTGTCTCTCCGCTTTCCAGCGCTGCCTGCGCCAGTGAGATGGCTTCTGTCTCGCTGACCTTCGCCGTACGGCTTACGTCCGCAGCAACCGGATCGCCCGCAGCGTCAAAGCGCACCACAAAGAAATTGGAAGCCATAAAGGCATCATAATCTCCTTGCGGCGTCGCATCGTGTGTAGGCGGTTCTATCGATTGCGCATCGTCCGGGAGCGGATCGGGATGCGGCTTCAAATTGCGCGGATCCCCCTCATTTTCGGAAATCATAGCAAGGGTCCGTGCCGTCTCCTGATTTGAGATCACAATATTTCCAACGTTGATCGCGCCGAGCATCAAAATGAGCAGCGCTGTAATGGCAATCATCGCTGTGACCACAAACTTCTTTTGCAGCGCCCGGATCATTCCGTCACCTCCAGCGTATAGCCGATATTTCGCTTCGCCACGATCGCCACATTGGCATGCAGCGCCGAAAGGCGCTTGCGCAGATAAGAAAGGTATACCCATACCGTGCCCAGCTCCGCCTCCGTCTCATAGCCCCAGACGCGGCAAAGCAGTTCCTCCGTAGAAAGGCAGATGCCCCGGTTCAGCAGCAAAAGCTCCATCAGCCGATATTCCAGCTTGGGAAGCGTCATGCGCTCCGCCCCTACGGAAAGGGTAAAGCTTCGCTGATCGAGAGAAAGATTCCCGCAGCGCAGCACACTCGGTGTGAACTCCTCGCGGCGGCGCAGCATAGCGCGCACACGCGCCAGCAGCAGCTTCATGGGAAAGGGCTTCGGCAAATAATCGTCCGCGCCCAGATCCAGTCCCCGGATCTGATCCTCCACCTCTGCCTTTGCCGTCAGAAGGAGGATCGGCGTGCGGCAGCCGTCGGCGCGCAGCTCCTTGAGTACCGCAAGGCCATCCCGCTTCGGCATCATAATATCCAGAATAATGCCGTCATATTGCTCATTTTTTGCATAGGCCAGCGCATCGGCGCCGTCATAAACCGCATCGACCAAAAAATTATGATAGGTCAGAATGTCCACGACCGCCTCCGATAGACTGTGCTCGTCCTCCGCATAGAGAAGCTTCATGGCGCTCCCTCCTTTTTTACATTGTACCACAGAAAGCTTATCTCTGGCTTAGGAAAACTCCAGATCAATCTCCGCGACGGACCGTGAATCCATTTCCCGATACGCCCCATCTTATGAAAGCAGCAGCGTCTTTGAATCGCGCAGGATTTCTCGTCGGCGGTAAGCCTGGTTGCCGCCTTCGCCGGGATCCATGTCTTTCTTGGCGTAGCATAGACGTTTCCAAACGTCAAGAACAGATCAGCGCGCCGTCCTCAAAAGGGACGGCGCGCTGATCCCAGGCTGTCAATATAGTCCGTAACCGTCAAAATGAGAAAACATTTTTGGCGATTTCTATACGAAACGCATCTATTCGGTTTTTGAAAAATTTCAAACAAATACGGTTCAAAAAGTGGATAAAGTTTATTATTTTGACTTACTTCGGAACTCGCGCCCTACCGTACCTATGTACGCCGACTGGCGCGAGTTACTCGTATTCCGAACTTTCTTGATAGCCTGCCAGCGTGTCAAAAAAGGTTTTTTGACACGCTGAGATCAGCGCACCGTCCTCAAAAGGGACGGCGCGCTGATCCATAAGCTGCACTCAGACTTTTTCTTTTTTCATAAACAATGCGCCAATCGCCATAACGACCGCAAACACAATCAGATACCAGACATTCCCCATTTTATGCCGAACGATACAGGCATAGACCATGAAGCAGGAGCCGAGGAACGCAAGCACCGGCAGCACAAAGCGCTGCACCGCGCCAAGCGTTTTCTCTTTTTTCATCCACATTACGAAAATCGGCAGATACATTGCATAAATCGTGATGATTGGAATCTCCGAGGAGTCAAACTTAAACGCCGCGCTCTCCAGTGCCGTACCACGGAACACGACAAGACCGTCCAAGGTGCCGGCAAGCTGGGAGAGATAGAAGTAAACGCCCCATGCCGCACACAGCAGAAGCCCGATTACGGCGGAATTATGCGCCATATTCGTCTTTTTGTCCACTTGGGCAAAGGTCTCTGCGCGGGGCCCCTCGCCACGAATCGCAATGGAATACATTCCGCGCGTGGAGCCAAGCATCAGGCCGTTGAGCGTGCCCATGCAGGAAATTGCAACAAAGAGATTCAACACATTGCCCAAAACGCCGCCAAACACGTTAGTGAAAGCCGTTGTCGCGCCGTTCTCGCGCAAGACTTCGACCGAAGCGCCGCCTGCCACGCCGACATAATAAGAAATGTACACCGTCATGACCACAATGCCGCCAAGCACAAGCGCACGCGGCAGATTCTTCTTGGAATTCTTCAATTCCGAATTGATGGAGGTCGCAATAATCCAGCCCTCGTAAGCAAACGCCGTCGCACAGACCGCAGACAGCAGTGAGCTCATTCCGCCGTGCTCTACCGATGCCGTTGCAAAATTGCTTTTCAGGAGGTGCGTCGGGCTAACCAAACCGGAAATGATGCCGCCCACCGCCATCAAAACCAGCGGGACAAGCTTGATTACCGTAGTCGTAGTCTGGAAGTGCCCAGCCAACTTCGGGGACAGTGCATTCAGGCCATAGGAGCAGCACATGAACAGCAGCATCAGCGCGATGCACTCCGGCCCGATCACGCAGCCGCCCTGCGAGGCGGGGATCAGCAGCGGAAAGTCCGGCCAACACGAGGTAATAAACACCAGCGTATAGCGTGCCGAAAGCCACGCAAGCACGGACGTCATGGCCGGATAGTAAATCATCGTCATGAACCAGCCCATCATATAGGCGTATCTTCTTCCGACGACCGCCTCGGAATAGTCCACCACGCCGTTCACCCGCTCATAGCGCTGCGCCATCGCAGAGAACGCCAATATGCACACCAGCATAATGATGCCGCCGATTGCCCATGCTAGGATCCCCATCGGCATATTTCCCCGCGTGATGTTCAAAATATCCTGCGCCTTAAAGAAGACGCCGGAGCCGATCACGATACCGACCACCATACAGATCGCGGTAAACAGGCCAAATTTTCGTTCCAGCTTATTGTTCATAGAACCCCTCCTGCTTTCAGCTTATTCTTCTCTCACTTCCATCCTGGAAAGGGGAAATATCCCCTTATGGATATTATAAATAACGGACGAAAAAAAGTCAATCAAAAAGAAATAATTTGTTTATTTCACCAAGAATCAGAAGGTAATTTCTACAAAGCAGCTGGAATGTTACTCGCGCATCAGACGTTTTCTGGCCAAATTCAGCGTTCCCTCCTGCATCAGGTTCATCCACTGCAGGCTTTTTCCGCAGCCGAACGCCACGCAGGAGTCGGCGTCATCCGCCGTTGTACACGCGACCTCGGTGCGCTCGGAGAGCAACTGCGCCATGCCGAAGAGCTGGCTGCCGCCCCCGGTCAGTACAATACCGTTTTTGGAAATATCGGCCACAAGCTCAGGAGAGGTCTGCTCCAAAACTGCCAGCACCTCGTCTGTGATCTGGCGTACAGGCCGCTTGAGCGCCTCCAGCATATCCGTTGAGGTAACGGTGAATTCCCGCGCAAGGCCGGTCTTCAAGTCGCGCCCTTTGCTGAGCATCCGCACCTCCTCGTCCCGCTCAACCACACAGCCGACGTTGGTCTTGATTTCCTCTGCGGTGTTCACGCCGATCACAACGCCGAAGCGGCGCCGGACAAACTTAATGATCGCCTCGTCCAGCGCATCGCCCGCAACCTTGATGGACGACGAGGCCGCAACGCCGCTGACGCTCAGAACGCCGATGTCCGTCGTGCCGCCGCCAATATCCACGACAAGGTGCCCGCTGGGACCGGAAACATCCAAATTGGCGCCAAGCGCCGCTGCAAGCGGCCCCTCGATCAGATACACGCGCCGCGCGCCTGCCTCCATCGCCGCCTGAATCACCGCGCGCTCCTCCACCTCGCTGATCCCGCTGGGTACCGATACAACCACGCGCGGCTTCACCAGCGAATAGCGGATGATCTTCTTCAAAAAATACCCCAGCATTTTCGCCGTCATATCATAGTCCGAAATCACGCCGCCCTGAATGGGACGCAGCGCGACAATGTTCCCCGGGGTTCTGCCCAGCATATTGCGCGCCGCAGAACCGACCGCAAGCGTCTTGCCGGTGTTCTTATCCACGGCGACCACGCTCGGCTCGCGCAGCACAATGCCGCGCCCCGAGGCATAAATTCTTGTATTGGCCGTGCCTAAATCGATGCCCAAGTCTCTGGAAAAAATCATGAAATCACCAACCTGTTCTTATTTTCGTCCGGCTTTTTCTCCGGCGCGGCAAAGGCCGCGCAGACCACGGAGGAAGCGCCTGCCGTAAGCAGCACGCGGCTGCATTCCGACAGCGTCGCGCCAGTCGTGCAGATATCGTCAAGCAAAAGGATCCGCTTGCCCCGCAGCTGCTCCGGATGCAGGGCGCGATAGTGATTGAGGACATTCGCGCGTCTCTCCGCCGCGCTTGCCTTTGAAGACTGCGGCGCATTATTGCGCGTTTTTTGCAGCGTGGCGGTCAGCGTCACGCCAAGCTCCCGCGCCGCGACCTCCGCAAGCAGGCGCGTCTGGTCATATCCGCGGCTGCGCCGCCGCTTCGCGCTGATCGGAACCCATGTGAGCAGATCATACTCCGGCGCCTCCTGCAGAATTCGCATAGCAAGCAGGCTGCCGAACAGCGCCGCATAGCTCGTCCTGCCTTGAAACTTATAGCGCAAAAACGCCTCTCGAATGCTGCCCGCATAGGGCAGGCAGACAATGCAGCGAGAAAAGAACTCCCCATGCCGATCCTCCGGCGGCGCATCCGGCAGTGCGGCGCGGCATTTTGCGCAAAGCGCTGTTTCCTCCCGCTTTAAAAGCGTCTGACACAGCGCGCACTTCGGCGGGTAGAGCAGGTCAAGAAGCGCCGTCCAAAGTCCCGTCATGGCCGTCCCTTCTGCAGCCGCAGCTTCAGTCCGGAGTAACGCTTTGTCTGGCGGTGATTGCGTACCATCGCCGCAACGACCTCCTCATTGCCCACAAGAATCAACAGCTCCCGCGCGCGGGTCAGCGCCGTATACAAAACGCTGCGCGTCATAAGGTAGGGCGAGCCGTTCCATACGGCAAGCACCACGGCGCGATACTCGCTGCCCTGACTTTTGTGCACCGTCATGGCGTACGCCGGCTCCAGCTCCGAGAGCATCTCAAAGGTATACTCCGCCTCGCGGTCGTCGAATACGATCGTCATCGTTTCCGCGGAAAAATCGATCGCCGTAATCGTCCCGACGTCGCCGTTAAAGATTCCGCTGTCCATTCCGAAGCCGTCTGTTCTTTTCCACAGTATATCATAATTATTCCGGATTTGCATCACACGATCACCAACCCGGAAGATAGAATCGCCGTATTTTTTCTCCTTTTTCTCCGGCGCAGGCGGATTGAGCGCCTCCTGCAGGATGCGGTTCAGGTTCCATGTACCCGTTTCTCCCCTGCGGGTGGGACTGAGCACCTGAATCTCCGACGCCGGAATTCCCATGTTCTGCGGCAGTCTTGTGCTGCACAGATCCCGAATGGTCTGCGAGACACTTTCCCCCGTGCGTCTGCGGAGGAAGAAGAAATCACGATCCTTTGCCGTCAGAACCGGTAATTCGCCGCGATTGACCGCGTGTGCATTCATGATGATCAAGCTCTCCTGCGCCTGCCGAAAGACCTGCGTCAGGCGCACGGTCTGCACGATGCCGCTTCGGATGAGATCTGAAAACACATTTCCCGCGCCGACAGAGGGGAGCTGATCCGGATCGCCCACAAGAATCAGCTTGCAGTCCTCCGGCACGGCGCGCAGAAGGCTGTGCATCAGCAGAAGATCCACCATCGACATCTCGTCCACAATGAGCACGTCACAGCGCAGCGGCTCGTCCTCGTCGTGCAGGAAGCCCATTTCTCCGCTTTCCGGCGAAATCTGCGCCTCCAAAAGGCGATGGATCGTCGCCGCATCCCTTCCGGTCAGCTCAGAAAGGCGCTTGGCTGCGCGGCCGGTCGGCGCAGCCAGAAGCGTCCGTTTCTTCTGCTCGTCAAACAAACGCAGGATGCCCGCAAGCGTCGTCGTTTTTCCGGTGCCCGGGCCGCCCGTCAGGATCATGACCTGACATCCTGCCGCAGCATATATCGCATCGCGCTGCTGCTCGGCATAGGAGATCCCGAACGCCTCCTCGATCGCGGCAATGCGCGCCTCCATGTCCCGCGGGGTTGGCTGCTCCCGCGCAGCCATGCGCAGCATTCTTTCCGTTATGTAGATTTCCGCCTCGTAATACTCCGGCAGATAGATTGCCGTCAGTCCGGCAAGCTCCTCCTGCTCCAGCCGTCCCTGCTCCAGAAGGCGGGAGACCGCCGTTCTGATTTCCTGCTCCGGCAGCTCCAGAAGCTGCATCGTCGCGGGAATCAGCTTGGCGAGCGGCAGAAAGCTGTGCCCGTTTTGCAAATTGTGACGCATTTCAAAGGCGACGCCCGCCTCGGCGCGGCGCGGATCGTCTCCCGCGACGCCAAGCTCGATCGCGAAGGCGTCCACAGCAGAAAAATCCGCATCGAAGCCGCCCTGCGTCAGCACATAGGGGTTTTCATACAGCGCATCCATCGCCTGCTCGCCGTAAGCACGGTAAAGACGAACCGCCAGCTCCGCAGGAAGCTGGTGCGCACTCAGAAATTCGATCAGTCGCCGAATTCCGACCTGTGAGCAAAAGGATTTATGAATTTCGCGCGCCTTCTGCGCCGAAATACCCGGGATCTGTACCAAAAGCTCCGGCTGTGATTCGATCACACGCAGGCTGTTCTCTCCAAAGCGGTTGACAATTCGCTCCGCAGTCGCCATACCGACACCCTTTATGGCGCGGGACGACAGATAAGACAAAATAGCGCTTCTCGTCTCCGGCATCAGGCGTTCGAGAAACTCTGCCTCAAACTGCCGTCCGTAGGCTGCGTGCGCGCCCCATTTCCCGGTCACAAGCAGGCGTTCGCCCACGACCGCCATAGGGATGGTTCCCACGACCGTGACTGCCGTTCCGTCCTCACAGTTCAGCCGCAGGACGGCGTAGCCGTTTTCCGGGTTTTGAAATACGACCGCCGCAACCGTTCCCTGCAGCAGCTCCAGTTCCTTCGTTTCCAAGCTGTTTTGTCCCCGTCTTTCCTCATTCGTTCTCGCCTTCCCTCGGTATCAGCCGAACCGAAGGATGCTCCCGCGCCAGGATCTGCGCCGCACTGCGCTGCTCGGGCGTCATGCCGCAGTCCACAACATCAAGCGGGATACGGATCAAGCCCATGTCCGTCAGCCAGAGAAACGCACGCGACTGCTGCTCCACATCGGACGCTGCGCCGCAGCGCAGCTCACAGCGCAGATTGCTTCCCCGCATCGGAAGTACCATCAGCGCAGCCGCCACCCAAATCAGCAAAACCACGCCGACGGCAGCAAGACTGCATAGAACGATCATCGCGATCATACCATATCACCTCATGCCATTCTATTCTGCTTGGGGTGATTCGTGCCCGCAGGATACAGAATTATTTTACTATACTTTCCGTGCAAAATAAAGTCCATATTTTTTGTTTTTCGGGCGCTCTGCTTCCAACCGCAGGGGCGGGCGGCAAGGGCTTTTTCGTAAAATCGGCGTCCGGTTTTAGGGGCAGGCCTCCGCTTCTTCGCGCCGAGATACCGAATGCCCTTCCGCTTTTCCAAGCCGAAGCCCCAACGGCAAAAGCCTCCGCATTCGCCGCCGGGGCTTTGTGCATAGTCTCCTTTAGGTGCAGCTTTGAAAAAACGCACCTCCCTTCCTGCCGACGCGCCCCCTCTCCGCCGCGCTGCCCGCAGAAAAAGGAAAGGCGCTGCCTCAACAAAATGAGGCAGCGTCTTCCCTTGAAATGAGAGAGAAATAAGAATAGAAAGAAAAGAGAGATAAAATGAAACAAAACTTGGCGGGAGGTTTGTTCCTTTTATGGTTTCAGCATAAGGGACAACTTTGAAGGAATTATGAACAAAGATGAAACAAATTATAGAAATTCGAGAATCTGCGGCCTTTTGACAGAATTCCGCATGCCCTGCCGAAAAATGCGTCGCCGCAGCGCGGAAAAGCGCACCGGAAACGATATGCTCGCTCCGATGCGCTTTCCGAATGAAATGAGAGAGAAAAAATAGAAAGAAAAGAGAGGTAAAAGAAAACAAAGCTTGGCGGGAGGTTTGTTTCTTTTATATTTTTATTTTACCTTACAACTTTGAATGAGTTGTGAACAAAGAACAAACAATTTAAGAAGCAGAATTCATCTAGGGCAGCCGCTTCCGTCCCTCCGCATCACTTTTTCATATAGCTCGTATTGCGGTACGGCTCGAAGGCCTTCTCGTACTCCTCCATGGAGCCTTTGATCTTATAGCGGTTCTCCGCGCGCGGGAATTCCCCGGCATGTACCTCCCGATACCAGTCGTTCAGCGTCTCCAACGCCATTTCGCCAAAGTGATACTTGGACTTGTAGGCAAAGCGCGGAGATTTTTCTCCCACATACATACTGAACACATCCACCAGCAGCGAGCCGGATTCGTCGTACTCAAAGATCGGGATCGGCAGGCGCTCGGCAATAAAGGTTCCAAGGCACTCCGGCACGCACTCTAAAAGGATCGACTTTACGCCCGCCTCGTACAGGGCAAAGCTGTCCTCAATGATCTTCTTGGCTGCGTCCGCCGTGCGCCCCTGCGCCTTAAAGCCGCCAATGGCCGCCGCGCTCTGCGGCGTGACGCCGAGATGGCCGAAGACATTGATTCCCGCGTCCGTCAACGCCTTCACATGCGGTGCAAACTGCGCGCCGCCCTCCAGCTTAACGGCATCCACGCCGGTCTCCTTGATCAGGCGAATGGCGTTGCGCACCGCGTCGGAAACGCCTGTTTCATACGAGCCGTATACCATATCGCCGAACATGAAGGTATCCGGCGCGCCCCGGCGCACTGCCTGGCAGTGCCAGATCATCTGCTCCATGGTCACCGGGTTGGTGCTGGGGTAGCCATAGACATTCATGCCGAGCGAATCGCCGCAAAAGATCGTTTCGATCGGCGTCTGGTTGACCAGCTTCGCCCACGGATAATCATAGCAGACCGCCGTCACAAAGCGCTCGCCGCGCAGCTTCATGTCCAGCAGATCCTGCATTGTCTTTTTTACCTTCATCGTTGTCATCCTTTCCTATTCGTTGTTTAAAGATTAATCAGCAGCAGAAATGCCCCAAAGACAAAAGACAAAATCGCAACGAGCAGGCTCGTGCTCTGTCCGCGATTGCGGAGGCACCGGCCGTCAAAGTAGACCGTTGCCGCATAAGGGAGCAAAATTGCCGCCGCCTTCGGCACGGTTCTTGCGTTTTCCTTCACGCTGATGGCGACCTGCTTCGGCAGCAGGATCCACCCCAGCACCATCAGCACCGTCGCTGCGGACAGCAGCGCGATCAGCGCCTTCGGGCTGCTTTGTTCTCTCTGTTCTTCTGTCATTTCCGTTTGTCCTCCTTCGGTTCCTTTTGATTTTCCATTAGGCTCCAGATCACCGCGCCAACGCCGCCGTGATCGTTGCTTTTTATGATGTGCGCCGCCGCAGCCTTCGCCTCCTGCGCGCCGTTTTCCGGCGCAAAGGAGTTCGGGCAAAAGCGGAACATGGAAATGTCGTTGCTCTGATCGCCGAATACATAAATCTCCTCCGGCGCATAGCCGAAGCGCGATGCGTAGAACTGGAGCGCCGCCCCCTTTGTCGCCTCCCGATCGGAAACCTCTAGGTTGAAGGCATTGGAGGAAACAACGCTCAGCCTGTCACAAAGCGGCGTCAGCTCCGCCCGGCAGGCCTCCAAGTCGGCTTGGCTTGGGCTGAACGAAACGATCTTCTGCGCACGCCCTCCGTCGGCAAGAAACGCTGCGACCGTTTTATAGCAGCGCAGCTCCCGCAGGATCCGCGCCGTATTCTCCTGCGGGATCAGGCTGTCGCACGCCGCGTTTTCCCGCTTCCGCGCATAGCTCGCCGCAATTTCTTCTCTTGAAGCAACGGCGGCCGGGCCGTCGGCCGTCATCAGCACCGGGCGCAGCCCGTGCCGTTCATAGCAGGCGGTCACCTCCGGCAGCAGCTCCGGTGCAATGCTCCGCTCCCGAAGGCATGTTCCGTCCGCAGTGCGAACCTCTGCGCCGTTGGACAGGATCATGTCGGTCTTTAGTCCGTATTGCCGCAGGAACGGCGCCGTCAAAACATAGGCCCGACCCGTGATCGGCAAAAAGCGGAGCCCTCTTGCCATTGCAGCGCGCAGTGCGCGCTCCGTGTCCGGAAGAAGTCGGTTGTCGCCGGTCAGAAGCGTGCCGTCCAAATCGGACGCAAGCAGACGGATCATGCGGATTCCCTCCTTTTACAGCGGTTCAAACACAAAGGCCTTGGTATAGCCGTCGCGTATCGCCTCCAAAATGCGGCCCTCGCGGTTGGCATCGCCGACGCAGATCACGCGGCCGAACCGCGCGCGCAGTCCGTCCACCACATCACGCCGCGGGCGGACGCCCATGGAAAGCACCACGGCGTCTGCCGGAATATATTGCTCTGTCCCGTCCGCCGCGCGAATTCCGACCTGTCCCGGCGCAATGCAGAACAGGCCATGCCCCGCATACGGCGTGATCCTCGCGCCGGTTTCCGCCAGCCGGCTTTTTACATCGTTGAGCGTCTGAAAATAGATGCCCTCGCCGATGGCAGACTTCAGCTCAACAATGGACAGTTCGCAGCCGCGCACCGCCAAAAACAGCGCCGTCTCCAAGCCGGAAAGGCCGGAGCCGATGATGCAAACCCGCTTGCCGGATAGCCCCACTCTCCCGGAAAGCACCTCGCCGACCGAATAAACGTTTTCCCGGAAAATGCCGGGAATGGACTTGGGGCGCACCGGCACAGAGCCGCAGCAGGCGAATACGCCGACCGGCTGCAGCGCCGCGATCGTCTCCGGCGTTGCCTCGCAGCCCGTGCGAACCCGCACGCCTGCCGCCAGCACCTCGTTGCGCATATGCTCCTTCAGCCATGTAATTTTTTCCTTGTGCGGCGGTTTTTCCGCAAAGAGGAGCTGACCGCCAAGCTCCGTTTCCTTTTCAAACAGCGTCACATCAAAGCCGCGCAGCGCCAGCACGCGCGCCGCCTCCATGCCGCCGGGGCCTCCGCCGACCACGGCAACCGGACGGCCTGAGCCGTCACGCCGCAGCACAGAGAATTCCTGCTCGCGCATCAGCGCGGGATTCACCGTGCAGTGAAGTCCCTCGCCCTTCACGATCGATTCAAAGCAGGCAAGGCAGCTGATGCAGGTACGAATCTGATCGGCCCTGCCGGAAAATGCCTTGTTTGCCCACTCCGGATCCGCCAAATGCTGCCGGGACAGGCCGACGAAATCACAGACACCCTCCGCAAGGAGCTGCTCCGCAAACGCGGGCTGCTTGATTGTATTGACCGCGATCACCGGAATATGCACCGCCTCGCGCACTGCCGCCGCAATATACTTTTTCCAGCCCTGCGGATAGGACGAAGGCTCACGGTTCAGATGGCTGGTTTCCTGCAGGCCGACGGAAACGTCAATGGCGTCCACACCGGCCGCCTCCAACCGCTTTGCAAGCTCCACTCCGTCCGCCAGCGTGTTGCCGCCCGGTATAAATTCCTCCGCCGAAATACGCACAAGCACCGGGAAACGCGCACCGCAGCGGTCACGAATGCCCTGCAGGATCTCCGCGACGATACGGAAGCGATTCTCCGCCGAGCCGCCGTAGGCGTCCGTGCGATGGTTTCCATAGGGAGAAAGGAAGGCGTTGAGCAGATAGCCATGCGCGCAGTGCAGCTCGACGCCGTCCAGCCCCGCCTTCTGCGCCAGCTCCGCCGCGCGCACAAAGCGCTGCACCATCCGTTCGATTTCCTCGACCGTCAGCACATGGATCGTTTCGCCGAATTTCGTCTTGCCCTCGCTGGGGCCGACCGGTGCCCTTCCGCCGATCATGGCGCTGCGCGTCTCCTTGCCGGGATGGCAGAGCTGCGCCACAACGCGCGCATCATATTTCTGAATCGACTGCGCAAAGCGCCGCCACGCGGGTACAAAGTCCTCGCGCGTCAACTGCGGCAGGCACGGCTCCGTAATTCCGGTTTCGGAATCGACCACCGTAACGCCGGTGATAATCAGTCCGGCGCCGCCCCGCGCGCGCGCCTCATAGTAGGCCGTATAGCGATCCGTCGGTTCTCCCTGCGTGGTTGCCAGCGGCGCGCCGACCGCCGTCACCACAACACGGTTTTTCACTTCCAGTCCTGCAATTCTTCCGGCTTCAAACAGCTTAGGGAATTCCGTCATCTTTGTGACACCTCGTTTTTCATTCCGCTGCGGGCACTTCTCCGCTTGTTTTCATGGCACGGCGTTTCCCACCCACCATGTTGTTATATTCATTTAACCAAATTCGCGCCATCTTGTCAAGGACTGTTTGTACAGTTTTTCATCTTTTTGTTATAGAATTTTTATCATCATGTAAGCATTTTTGTTTTACTGTTCCATTCGCACGGTCCTTCTCGAAAATATCCATGTTTTATGTCAACCGAATGATAGCAGGCGCTGCGCCCGTCATGCTGCAATTGCAAAGCAAGAGCATCCAAAGCAGTTCGCTTGCTTTGGATGCTCTTGCTTATTATCCGTTTCGGATTGCTAACGAAATGCCGCAAAGCGTTCTGTCCAGACCTAACCGTTATCGTCAGGGCTTTGACCCGCTTCAGAATTCTTCAACAAATCTCCACTGCACTCAGCTCGCTTTGTACAGATAGAGCTTATAGCTTGTCGTGGAGGTGTAGCAGCGGAAGAGCTTGGCAGCGGCGTTAAAGCCAAGGAAATAGCTGCTTGCACTGCGGTTTTTCAGCCGTGCAGCGCCGGACGAAAGGGAGAGCGACCACTGTGCGCCCGTTCTGGAATAGGACGTGGCCGTCGTCAAACCTTTGGCCTTATAGGACAGATAGTTGTTCGAGCCCTTCATTTTGAAGTAGTAATACGATCCGGTCTTTCCGCAGGTATAGACATAGCTGTTGGAAACGCCGGAGAGCGTATTGCCGCTCATGGTGATGCCCGCTGCGGAAAGGGTCCTTGCAGCCGAGGTGGAACCGGCCGTCGTGCCAGTGCAGGAAGAGGAGGAGCCTAGAACATAGTATGTAGAGCCGGACTTGCCGACCAGCACATAGTCACCGGTCCAATCGGTCAGCGTGCCGGTAACCAGCGTATAGATCTTTCCCGTGGTGCCCGTGCTGCCGGAGGAGCTGCCAGAGCTGCTCTTTGCCATGCCGGAGGGCGTCGTCATATCGGTGGGAACTGTTTTGCCGAACACCATCCAGCAATACTCCGGATAGTCAATAAAGACATTGCGGTTGCCCTGAATGCCCTGGACGACATCGTTTCTGCCCATTTCCCAGGTATCGACGGGGTCCGATTTGCACCAGTTCAAAAGAACGCCGGTGCTCTGAATGACGCCGGACAGGTTGGTCTCGCCCCAGCGGACATAGCAATACATCAGAATGCGTGCGACATCGCCCTTGACGTTGTCAACCGGTTCAAAATAAGAAGAGGTATAGTAGCCGCCGACGCTGCCCGAAGAGGTCGTTGCCGTCTTATAGCTGCCGCTGCGGACGACACCGTAGGGGAGGTTGCCGCGCGTCGAGTTGACCTTCGGATCAGCGGGACGGAGATGGTGCAGATCGGAGCCGCAATTGGATGTTGTAAAGGTTCCAAGACTCTGCGGCCAGACATGCTCGCGGTTCCATACGTTGCTGTTCCATACGCTGCTGACGGAATTTGAGGTATAGAGCAGTGTCATTTTAGAGGTGCTGCCCGCAGTCGCATCCGAGTATTTGGTGTAGGTTTTCAGATTGGCATACGTCGTTTTCGTGGTATGCGTGTTGGTCATCAGGGTTTTAAGTGCGGACTTGACGGCCGATGCGGATTGCTTTGAAAGCGTAGAATAGGTATACGAACCAGTATAATATGCTTTTGCTTTTGTGCTGAGGGAGGTGCAGACCACGCCGCGCTTTCCGGTATTATAGGAGAAGGTTGCGGCGCTTGCCGACGGTATCATAGCAAAAAGGGAGAGGATCAGGGAAAGCGTGAGAAGCAGGGAGAACAGTCTGCTTGTATTCTTTTTCACAATCGTGCTCCTTCCATACGAATAGTATAAGTATAGCACATGCATAAAAAAGATGCAAACCTGTATGTTACCTTTGATTATCCCAAAGTTTCTCCGTTTAAATTGTACATAATATACAAATCGTGGTGTGCCCCTGCACGCTTCCGCAGATTGCTCCACCGCATATTCATCCAAAACAGCATGCCGGGGCACTGCGTTGGTTTCTAAAGCGTACTCCTTACGCGCAGCATTTCAACCCGTTTTGCCGTTCGCACTATTTTGTGCGGTGGGTGCAATGGAAAGATTCATAAGATCAAAATCGATCAGCACTCCGTTGATCTTAAAAAAGCCGGGAAATGTGCACAGCTTCCGGAATCCAAGCTTTTCATACAGTGCAATGGCGCGCCTATTGTCGCTGCGCACCTCAAGATTGACCTGTTCGATTCCGGCCTCCCTCGCAAATGCAAGCACGCCCTCCGCCAAAAAGGTGGCCGCGCCGCAGCCCCACCATGCTTTTTTCAGGCTGATGCCAAATTCCGCGCGGTGACGCATACGATTGGGCCTTCGATTGAGGCTGGCAGTACCGATGATCTCCCCGTTTACCTTGGCAAGCAGCTGAATATTGTCAGGGGATTGCGCCTGCATACCGAGATAGGCTTGTTCGGCTTCCACCTCCAGCGGCACGCCCTCCGGGCCAAAGCTGAGATTATCTGTTTCTCCGCCGATTATTTTCAAATACTCCAGCAGCGCGGCGGCATCCTGCGCCTGCGCGCGGACGATTTCAAAAGGTACATTTCCCATCGCATCTGGTTCCTTTCTATTTGTTTGAATTTGTTTTATAGTTTCCACCGCCGTGATTTCCAGCGTTGTGCCGCCGAATCGACTGGATGTTTATGCTTTCCTGCGTCCCAGGCCGCGATTTCTCCCCCTGTTCAGACAAAATCAAGAGGAAGATTCATTCTGCCCGCGTTTCCTCCGGGGCAGCCCTTGCGCCGCAAAACGTGCGGTCACGGCATCCGGCTTTTCTGCCGCACAGCAGAAAGGGGCCGTGCGGATGGTGCGCAAAAGCACATCTCCTGCAGCGCGGATAAAATCCAAGACTTTACTCATTCATAATTTCCGCTTTCTCTCATTTTCCCTGATCGGCACGATATTTACGCCCGCATGGCGTCGGTCAGCTCCATGACTGAGCAGCCCTTGCTCTCATAATAGCTAAGCAGCTCAGGCAGCTTCTTTTTATCATAGCTGGTGATACAGTCCGCCAACACATGAACGGTATAACCGTTTTTCGTCATATTGAAGCAGGTGGATTTGATGCAGGCCGTGGCATCCGCGCCGGCCATATAAAACTCAGTAATGCCATGCTCCTGAATAAAGGCGGCGAAGGCCTCGCTGGTCAAGGCATTGCTTTTTGATTTTGTAAAGATATGGTCCGATACGATATTCATCTCCGGCACCAGCTCCGCGCCATGTGTGCCGGGCTTGAACGTCCTCGTTCCTGCAGATAAGTTGTTATGCTGTATGTAAACGACCCACAGTTCCTTTTGAACGGCCCAGTCAATCGCCGCATTGACCCTTTCCATGATCTCTCTGTAGTTTTTCGTAATATCATTTTGCAGGTCGATTACAACCAGCGCGCTGTTTTTCATAATAGATTTCTTCCTCACTCTTCCTTTATGTTTGAAGTGTTTTCTGCGTTTTTTTCATTCCCCGCAAAAACTGCTTTTCAAAATTCTCTGATCTTCCTGTTGTCACTGACCCGCTAAAACAATAACACAGCCCAAACCGCTCTTATCGAATGGCATTGCGTTTAAGTGTCCGGCAACACAGGGCGAACCAGCGTCAACATTCCTTCATTTCAAAGCGTATCACCCAATGTGCATCGTGCAATGTATATCGTTTATTATACAGTGAAAAGAACAGCTTGTCAATAGCGATCGACACAGCGCCAAGACTACAGATTGACACGACGCCAAAACTACGAATTGCCACAACGCAAAACCACACCCGGCAGCAGCTTCCGCGTCATTCCATGAGAAAGCGCCTGCCCCGGAATCCGGAGCAGGCGCAAAAACACGCGTATTTTGAAATTAGTCGTCGTAGGTCTCGATAACGACACCGGAACCGACGGTACGGCCGCCCTCACGGATAGCGAAACGGAGGCCATTCTCGATTGCGATCGGGGTGATCAGCTCGACGTTCATGTCGATGTTGTCGCCAGGCATGCACATTTCAACGCCCTCGGGAAGGGTGATGATGCCGGTAACGTCAGTTGTTCTGAAATAGAACTGCGGACGATAGTTGTTGAAGAACGGAGTATGACGGCCGCCTTCTTCCTTGGTCAGAACGTAGACCTGACCCTTGAACTTCGTGCGCGGATGAATGGAACCGGGCTTTGCCAGAACCTGGCCACGCTCGACGGACTTCTTGTCAATGCCGCGGAGCAGAGCGCCGATGTTGTCGCCGGCTTCTGCGTAATCCATCAGCTTGTGGAACATCTCGATGTCGGTAACGACGGTGTTCTTCTTCTCCTCGGACAGGCCGACGATTTCGACCGGTTCGTTCTTCTTGATGATGCCGCGCTCGACACGACCGGTAGCGACAGTGCCGCGGCCGGAAATGGTGAAGACGTCCTCAACAGGCATCAGGAAGGGCATATCCGCCTTACGGTCCGGGGTCGGGATCCAGGAATCGACAGCGTCCATGAGTTCCTTAATGCAGGCATACTCGGGAGCGTTGGGATCGTTGGACTCGGAAGCCAGAGCGTTCAGCGCGGAGCCGCGGATGATGGGGGTGTCGTCGCCGGGGAAGCCGTAGAAGTCAAGCGTCTCGCGGACTTCCATCTCGACCAGCTCTAGCAGCTCTTCGTCGTCAACCTGATCGCACTTGTTCAGGAAAACGAGAACGGAAGGAACGTTAACCTGACGAGCCAGCAGCAGATGCTCTCTGGTCTGAGCCATAGGGCCGTCGGAAGCAGCGATAACGAGGATCGCGCCGTCCATCTGTGCAGCGCCGGTGATCATGTTCTTGATGTAGTCGGCGTGGCCCGGGCAGTCGACGTGCGCATAGTGACGCTTGTCGGTTTCGTACTCAACGTGAGCGGTGTTGATGGTGATGCCGCGCTCTCTCTCTTCCGGAGCCTTGTCGATGGAAGAGTAGTCGGTGTAGTCAGCCTTGCCCTGCATTGCCAGATACTTGGTAATTGCAGCGGTCAGGGTGGTCTTGCCATGGTCGATATGACCGATGGTGCCGATGTTTACATGGGGCTTATTCTTAATAAATTTCTGCTTTGCCATGGAAAAAAATCCTCCTGTAAGATTGGTTTTTGTTAAAATGAGCTTCAAAAATACGCTTGAATACACTATACACTAAAATGCACAGAAAAACAAGCTTTTTTTGAAGAAACCCTCCGGAAGCGCAATTGCCTGCAATCCGATTGGCGCGGCCGAAAACACGGCGCGCCGCCGCGCTTCCTTAATTGCCATACCCGCGCTTGCTGGTGATGGCGTCCTGCAGGGATTTCGGAAGCTCGATATAGTGGCTCGGCTCCATGGAATACTGGCCGCGCCCCTGAGTCCGGCTGCGGAGATCCGTCGCATAGCCGAACATCTCGCTGAGCGGAACGTTCGCGTCGATCTGCTGAATTCCGCCGCGCGGCATCATACCGAGAATGCTGCCACGGCGTGCCGACAAATCGCCGATCACATCGCCCATATATTCCTCCGGAACGAGAACGCAAACCTTCATGATCGGTTCGAGAATCACGGAACCGGCCTTGCGGCAGGCCTCCTTAAACGCCATGGAACCGGCGATCTTAAACGCCATTTCGGACGAGTCCACCTCATGATAGGAGCCGTCATACAGCGTGACCTTAACGTCAACGACCGGGAAACCGGCCAGAACACCGGCCTGCATGGCGCCGCGGATACCGGCGTCCACCGCAGGAATATATTCCTTCGGAACAGAGCCGCCCACGACCTTGTTGATGAACTCGTAGCCCTTGCCGGACTCGTTCGGCTCCACAATGATCTTGACGTGGCCATACTGTCCCTTGCCGCCCGACTGCCGTGCATATTTCATATCCACGTCTGCGGTTCCCTTCACGGTCTCCTTATAGGCGACCTGCGGAGCGCCGACATTGGCCTCCACCTTGAACTCCCGCAGCAGGCGGTCTACAATGATTTCCAGATGAAGCTCACCCATGCCGGCGATGATCGTCTGGCCGGTTTCTTCATCGGTATAGGTTTTGAATGTGGGATCCTCCTCGGCCAGCTTCATCAGCGCGATGCCCATCTTCTCCTGACCAGCCTTGGTCTTAGGCTCGATGGCAACACGGATGACCGGCTCCGGGAATTCCATGGATTCCAGGACGATCGGGTTCTTCTCGTCGCAGAAGGTATCGCCCGTCGTCGTGTTCTTGACGCCGACAACGGCGGCGATATCGCCGGAATAGACCTCCTCGATGTCCTCTCGGTGGTTGGCATGCATCCGCATGATGCGGCCAAGACGCTCCCGTTGGTTCTTCGTTGAGTTCAGAACCGTCGTGCCCTTTGCGACCTTGCCGGAATAAACCCGGAAGAAGCAAAGCTTGCCGACAAAGGGGTCGGTCGCAATCTTAAAGGCCAGCGCCGAAAACGGCGCGTTGTCGTCCGCGGGGCGGAACTCCTCTTCCTCGGTCTTGGGGTTCACGCCGGAAATGCCCTTCTTGTCCAGAGGGGACGGCATATACTCCACGATCGCGTCCAGCAGCTCCTGCACGCCCTTATTTTTGTAAGATGTGCCGCAGGTGACGGGGATCATTCGGACGGCAATGGTCGCCTTGCGAATGGCCGCACGAATTTTCTGCGCGGGGATCGTCTCGCCGGAAAGATAGGCTTCCATGATCTCGTCGTCCTCATCGGAGACGGCGTCAAGAAGCTTTTCATGATATTCCTCGGCAAGCGCGCGCAGCTCTTCCGGAATGTCTTCCTCGCGCACATCCTTTCCCAGCTCATCATAGAACACATAGGCTCGCATGGCGACCAAATCGATCACGCCACGGAACGTATCCTCTGCGCCAATGGGGATCTGGATCGGTACCGCATTGCACTTCAGCCGATCCTGCATCATTTTGAGAACGTTGTAGAAATCGGCACCGAGGATATCCATCTTGTTGACGTATACCATACGGGGGACGTTATATTTATCTGCCTGATGCCAAACCGTCTCAGTCTGCGGCTCTACGCCGCCCTTTGCGCACAGAACGGTAACTGCACCGTCCAGCACTCGAAGGCTGCGCTCCACCTCGACCGTAAAGTCGACGTGACCCGGCGTGTCAATAATATTGATTCTGCGTCCCTTCCAGAAGCAGGTCGTTGCGGCAGACGTAATGGTGATGCCGCGTTCCTGCTCCTGCTCCATCCAGTCCATGGTCGCCGTTCCCTCATGGGTCTCGCCAAGCTTGTAGTTGACGCCCGTATAGTAGAGAATGCGTTCTGTCGTGGTGGTTTTGCCCGCGTCGATGTGCGCCATGATGCCAATGTTTCTCGTATTCTCAAGTGAATATTGTCTCGGCATATGGTTGCTCCTTTTTGATTACCAGCGGAAATGGGAGAATGCCTTGTTGGCCTCTGCCATCTTATGCGTATCCTCGCGCTTCTTAACGGAAGCACCGGTATTGTTGCAGGCGTCCATAATCTCGCCTGCCAGACGCTCCTTCATGGTCTTTTCGCTGCGGTTACGGGAATAGGTCGTAAGCCAGCGAAGGCCGAGGGTCTGACGACGGTTCGGCTTGACCTCGATAGGCACCTGATAGGTTGCGCCGCCGACACGGCGGGACTTGACCTCCAGAGACGGCATGATGTTTTCCATCGCCTGCTGGAAGGCCTCCAGACCGTTTTTACCGGTCTTGTTTTCAACGAGCTCGAATGCACCGTAGACGACTTTCTGGGCGACGCCCTTCTTGCCGTCGAGCATGATGCTGTTGACGAGCTTCGTCACCAGAACCGAATGATAAATCGGATCGGGCAATACTTCTCTCTTGGGAACATTACCTCTTCTGGGCACTGAACTTCCCTCCTTCATAGAATGATTTCATAGGTACTTCGGAAGGCGAACCCTTCCGTATGTCTGCCGGAGGCTTCCACATAGAGAGCACTCTATATAAAAACGTCCAGCAAGGCATTGCCTTGCACGAAGGCGTGAATAATGCAAAATGTTTCGGCCTTGGAAATTACTTCTTCTTGGTGGCCTTCGGTCTCTTTGCACCGTACTTGGAACGAGACTGCATACGGCCCTGAACGCCCTGCGTATCGAGCGTACCGCGAATGATGTGGTAACGCACGCCGGGGAGGTCCTTGACACGGCCGCCGCGGATCAGGACGACAGAGTGCTCCTGAAGGTTGTGGCCGACGCCGGGGATGTAGGCAGATACTTCGTAACCGTTGGTCAGGCGAACACGAGCGATCTTACGCAGAGCGGAGTTCGGCTTCTTCGGGGTCGTCGTTCTGACAGCCGTGCAGACGCCGCGCTTCTGAGGAGATGCAAGGTCAGTCGCCTTGTTTTTCAGGGTGTTGAGGCCCTTCTGGAGTGCAGGAGCGGTGGACTTGTAGGTCGACTGTTCTCTGCCCTTTCTTACCAGCTGATTAAAAGTAGGCATGGTTTTCTCCTTTCTTTGAAAAATATATATTATCCAGAGGGATCGCTCCCTCATAGGATCCTAAAAACAACAGAATCGGTGCATTTATTGCTTCAAAATGCCGGCGGCCGCCGCGCCGACCTCGATGCCGCAGGCCTGTCCAAGCTCCCGCTTTGTGGAAACCGATACGACCCGAACCTGCTGCGCCCTGCAGAGTGCGAGCAGCGGCTCCGTAAGCCCCGGATCTGCGTCATCCGCGAGAAATACCGTCTCAACGTGCGATGCGAGCAGCGCTTTTCTCAGCTGTTTGATCCCGACAATTTTATTTGCCGCTTTCAGTTTTTCCAGCAAAGCGCTCTCCCCCGAAGTCTTACTGCATGAAATGCCCACGCAAAGCGAAATTATAGCATATTAAACGAAATTAGTCAACAAAAACTGTCATTATACTCAAAATATTATTTCCTGAATTTCGATTCTCATACCCATTCGAAAAAATATTGCATAACTTTGCGGAATTTTCTATTTTAATTGGGAACAAGAACTCATTTCCACCGTCATAAACTATATAGGTAGTGTCAGTTGACGCTGGCTATTTCACAGCGAAAGGAGTGCTGCGCATGAAGCTTCCCCGATCTCTCTCCGAAATCCGGGCGCGAGCCAAGGATCTGCTCCGGAAGCAGGAATCCCAACTGGCCGGCGAGCCGGAGCCGCAGGCCGCGCCTTCCCCTGCCGAATTTTCCATGCCGCAGGCCGTTGCCGCCGACGACTGGCCGCTTGCCGCGCCGGAAGATGCTCCACGCGGAAGCAGGATTGCCGCGCGGGCGCTTCGAATTCTTTTGTTTGTTTTAATCGGAATGCCGCTGCTTGTCGGCGTTGTTCTGTTGATCTTCGCGCTGTATCTTGTCGTTTGGGCGCTGATCGTCGCGGCCTACCTGCTGGTATTCGCCATGCTGTTGGGCACGTTGGCTCTCTTTGTCCTTTCGATCCTCCGCTTCGGCGGGAACGCTGCCTCCGGCATTTTCCTCTTTGGCGGCGGACTGGTCACAGCCTCGCTTGCAGCCCTGCTCCTGCTCGGCGTAAACGCCTTTACGCCGCTCCCCACACACGCGGTGCTGAAGGTTTATCCCAAGCTGCAGAAGCTGGTGCTTCTTGCCTGGAAAGGAGGCGCTGACGCATGAAAACCTCTACCAAGGTCAACCTGATTACGATTGCCTCCTTCTTTCTCGTCGGTGCAGTGCTGGTGCTCATTGGCGGCGCAAAGGGGAACTGGAAGAAGGAAACACTTTTTCCCGTCACGGTTTATGAGCAGGAGCGCTATGAAATTGCGTCAAGCAAGGTGCAGTCGCTGGACTGCTATGTACCCAACGCAAACATTCGCCTGAGCCCCTCCTCGGACAATCGCGTCCGTGTCACCTATTATAACAGCTCCCGTGGAAAATATGCCGTCCAGGTTGACGACCGAACCGGGGAACTGACCATCCGTTATCACGACAAAAGCTTTCTTGCGCAGTACCTGCAGGTCGGAAGCAAGCTTCAAAAGCACACACTCCTCATTGAGCTGCCTGCCGACGCCCTGACAAAGCTGAATGTCAAAACCGGCGATGGCGATATCACACTGGATCATCTCGGCGCCAAGGAGAGCGTTTTCCTGACCTCTACCGGCGGCAGCATCACGCTCGAAGGCCTGCTCCCGGCGGTTTCCACCAAGCTGACCTCCTCCAACGGCAATATCTCCGGCAGCCTGCACGGCAGCGCCGCCGACTTTAAGATCACCTCAACCGATCCTTGGCTTGGCAGCTTCCAGGACGGCGCCATGGAGATGACCGTAACCTCCACCAGTGGGAAAATCAACCTTCGCTTCCTCGGCTGATTTCCGCTGCTTCCCACCGAACCGTGCAAAAACGTATATGCAAAAATTCCGACTCGGAAAAGAGTCGGAATTTTTCATGCCGCAGACACGGAAAGCGTCCAAAAGCCCCATGAAGCCCCTGCCGCAGCGTCGGCCGCGTCCGTTCAGCCCACAGCCGCCTTCTCCGAACGCTTCGATTTTTTCGCACGGTATGCGTCGTGAAACACAAAATAGCGCTGTCCAAAATAGTTCAGGATGGAGTAGGCAAACGCGCCGATCGCCATATAGCAATTGTCGCGCACCACATCGGGATCCGCCTGATGCGACAGATTCAAAAGCCGGACGATCGAATGTGAATTGATGGCATACTGCGTCAAAACGCCCGCGAAAACGTAATAAGCCAGCACATAGCACACAACGACCTCAAGGCAGAATTTCAAAACCAGTCCCACACTGCTCTTATGCCCCGGAAATACGATCTTCAGGCAGCTTACATACCAGATGAGGCTCCCCAGGCCGTAGTTCACGATCGGCGCCGTATCCTTGGACCATCCGGCGTAGTTATATAAGAAAAACATGATCGCAGTGCAGGCGATAAAGTTTGTGATGCCGATCAAAACATAGAGCAGCAACGCACGGTCAAACACTTTTTTCATGAAGAATACTCTCCCGCCAACGCCGCGCGGCAGCGTTCTTAGGAACCTCCGAATCCATTCTCTGCGGCAATCAGCAAATCTTTCCCGCCATAGCCTCGGTTTCAAAAATCAAAAATACATCCCGTATTGCTTCGTTTATCTGGCTTTCCCCAACGAAGAAGCTTCCCCTGTCTGCTTCTTTTGATGGAACCGGAGTTTCCTTACAAAGACAACGCGGCTATTTCGAAAGCGGCACGCCGCAGCTGCACGCCCTGCACACTTTCTGCGGGACACGCATCCCCCGATTTACGCCGTATGCGCGGTGAACACCGAACCGGTGCAGCGAAATTCCCACGCGCAATCGCTTCGCGGCAAGCACCGCCAAAGGCTGTACATTTTGTTATAATAGCACGCTTTTACAGAAATCGCAAGTCCAAGTTCCTCTCTTCCTTTTTATTCCTTTCATGATGCATCTACCGCAAAAAATTACGGTTGACACGCGTCGGCGCGCATGCTATAATGCAGTCGATCTTTTGGAAGAACGACGGAGGAAAGGAGTTCCAGCGATGAAAAAGCGCAATGGTTATAGAAATATGGCTATGGAGATGTGCATGTGCGGCATGCGCACGTCTTGTTATACGCTTTTTTCGCAGCTTTCCGTTCAATCGGCCGCGTTCTTCAAGCCTTAAGCAGGTTTGTTTCGTTCGCATTTGAGGAGGGCTTCGGCCCTCCTCTTTTTGTTTTTCAGGAGGTAACCATGCGCTACTGGGAATTCATTGCATCCAATATTAAGCGTCAGCGAATGCGCCGCGCGCCATTGCCGACAGGTCGTTTCATTTTCTTTCCCTGAAACCGTCAGATTTTCCTCTTCATTCTACTATAATTTTATTTAAGGAGATTTCATCATGAAAAAGCTTATTTCTCTTCTGCTCGTTTTTGCGCTCACACTGGGCGCTCTGTTCGCACTGACCGGCTGCAAGAAAAAGGACAAGGGCGTGACCATCGCCATTCCCAGCGACGCCACCAATGAGGCGCGCGCATTGCTGCTTCTGCAGGCCAACGGCTACCTCAAGCTGAAGGACGGCGCCGGTGTGACCGCTTCCGTTCGCGATATCGAGGACAACCCCTACAACATCTCCTTTAACGAGGTAGAGGCTGCGCAGCTGCCCAACGTCCTGCAGGATGTTGATTACGCCGTAATCAATTCCAACTATGCACTCTCCGCCAACCTGAACCCGGCAAAGGATTCCCTGCTCTCCGAGGGTGCTTCCTCCGAGGCGGCGCAGGAATATGCCAATATTCTCGCCGTCAACGCCTCGCGTGCCGACGATCCCCTGATCCTTGCACTGGCTGCCGCGCTGACCAGCAAACAGGTTTCCGACTTTATCGCCAAAGAGTACAGCGGTTCCGTTATCAGCGTCGTTTCCGAGCCGACGGACGGCTATGACGATGCCATCGACTACGCCGCGCTCGCCGGGCAGACTGTTCGTGTCGGCGCAAGCCCTGCACCGCACGCGGAAATTCTCGAGGTCGCCAAGCAGATCCTCGCCGAGAAGGATATCACGCTGGAGATCGTAACCTTCACCGACTATGTTCTCCCGAACAACGCCGTCAACGACAACGAAATCGACGCGAATTTCTTCCAGCACCAGCCCTATCTGACCGACTTTAACGCAGAAAACGGCACGGACATCGTCTCGGTCGCCGCAATTCATTTCGAGCCGCTCGGACTTTACGGCGGCAAGCAGAGCAGCTTGGACGCCATCCAAAAGTAAGCGGGTGCCACTATGATTGAACTCCACAACCTGACCAAGACCTTCTCCGGCGCGGACGGCGCCGTGGAAGCGCTGAAAAACGTCAGCCTGACCATTCCGGACGGCGTTATTTACGGTATCATCGGTATGAGCGGTGCCGGAAAAAGCACGCTCGTTCGCTGCATCGATCTTCTGGAGCGGCCGACCTCCGGCTCCGTCGTCATTGACGGCAAGGACGTCGCCGCCCTCCCCACGAGGGAGCTTCGCGCGGTCCGCAAGGAAATCTCCATGATTTTTCAGGGCTTCCACCTGCTCATGCAGCGCAGCTGCCTAAAAAACATCTGTTTCCCGCTGGAGCTGGCCGGAAAATCCCGCCGCGAGGCCAAAAAACGTGCGCTGGAGCTTTTGGAGCTGGTCGGTCTGCCGGATAAGGCGGACGCCTATCCCGCGCAGCTCTCCGGCGGGCAGCAGCAGCGCGTCGCCATTGCGCGCGCACTGGCTTCCGACCCGAAGGTGCTTCTCTGCGACGAGGCAACCAGCGCCCTCGATCCCAGCACGACCGCCTCTATTCTGCGTCTGCTGCGCGAGATCAACGAGCGGCTCGGCATCACCATCATCATGATCACCCATCAAATGCAGGTTGTGGAGCAGATTTGCAGCCATGTTGCCATTCTGGACGGCGGCACAGTCGCCGAGCAGGGACTGGTTTCCGAGGTCTTTGCCCATCCGAAATCCAAAGCGGCGCGCCGCCTTGTTTATCCTGACGGCGTGGAGCAAATTCTCTCCGGCGCATCCGGCGAGCATCGCCTTCGCGTCGTCTTCAACGGCTCCGATGCCGCCGCCACGCCGCTGATCGCGAAAATGGCAATTGAGAAAAATATCGTTGCAAATATTTTGTCCGCCTCCACGCGCCTGATCGGCGCAAGGGTTTACGGGAACATGCTTTTGGGTATCCCGGGCGGCGATGACCAGCTTGCGCTTGCGGCAAGCTATCTCAGCGGAGTCCCGGATGTACAGGCACAGGAGGTGACGGAGGATGCTTAAGGGCGCATTTACACAGCAATCGCTGCGCGAGGCGTGGGCGATTATTTCGCAGGAATTCCCGGCCGCTTTGGCCGATACGCTTTATGTCACGCTGCTGTCCACCTTCATCGCCTTTCTGATCGGTCTGCCGCTTGGCACGCTGCTGGTCGCGGGAGAAAAGGACGGCGTCCGTCCTCTGCCCAAGGCGCTGCTTTCCGCCTTGAACCTGATCATCAACCTGCTTCGCTCCGTCCCCTTCCTTATTTTAATGATCCTGGTCTTCCCGCTGACGCGCGCGCTGGTCGGCACCGCCATCGGAACAACCGCCAGCATCGTTCCGCTCGTCATTGCAGCCTTTCCCTTTGTCGCGCGGCTGGTGGAGAGCAGCCTGCGCGAGGTCAGCCCGAACCTGATTGAGGCGGCGCAGAGCATGGGCGCAACGCCTCTGCAGATCATCTGCAAGGTCATGCTGCCGGAAAGCGTCCCGTCTTTGATCACCAATGCGGCCATTGCGCTGACCACGATCCTTGGCTACTCTGCCATGAGCGGCGCCGTCGGTGGCGGCGGTCTGGGTAAAATCGCAATCAACTACGGCTATTATCGCTATCAGTATGTCGTCATGCTTGCGGCTGTCGTAGTTCTGATCCTTCTGGTGCAGATTTTCCAGTCCGTCGGCACCCTTCTCGCCGCCCGCTGCGACAAGCGGCTGAAAAAGCGCTGAGCCAAGCTCCCGTGCCGTTCAGCACACACATAGGGAATGCCCGAGGCTGTCCGGATCGCTCCGCAGCCTCGGGCATTTTTTGTCTTATCATTCCGGGGGCTGCCTCAGGTTGATTCGCGAGTTCCTCCCAAGACAGCCCCACCTTTGCTGCCAACTCCGTTATGGACTGCGTTTGCATTCCATGATCTGTTCGGCAAGCCTGTTCGCATCGTCCACGAACGCATTTGTGCGATACGCTTGACAGTCGTCCGTGCCGCATCCGACCTCTGCCGGACTGCATTTTTGCAGCCGGGCATCCGTCCTACCCCGTCGGGTCTGCTCGTACGCGCAGCTTTGGCGTGCCCTCCTGTCCGAAGATAGGATATGCGTTTTTTCGGATTTTACGCACGAAATTTCCGCTTCCATCTGGAAAGATGTCCAACAAGGCGGGCGGTTCAATGTTTTTGCGGATCATGCGGCTGCTTTTTCTGCGCAACGCCCCATTCCGGGAGCGGCAGACGCTGCATTGCGCCGAAAATCCGACTCTTCAGATCGGGATATGCGGCGGACAGTGCGAAAATCAGCTCCTTGATCTCCTGCCGCTTAGTATGCTTATCCGCCGGACAGACATTATGAACGACCGGCAGCGCCATTCGTTCTGCAAAATGCTGCACCTGCTTCTCCGTGAGATACAGCATGGGGCGAATCTGCGTCACGCCGCTTCGATCCAAATAGGTGACCGGCTGAAAGCAGCTCAGCCTTCCTTCAAAGATCAGGCTCATCAGGAAGGTTTCCACCGCGTCATCATAGTGATGCCCCAGCGCCACCTTGTTGAAGCCCTGCGCTAAAATCGCCTCGTTCAGCGCGCCGCGCCGCATTTTTGCGCACATGGAGCAAGGATTTTTTTCCTTGCGATGCTCAAAAATAATTGGCCCAATTTCCGTTTTTACCAAGATAAACGGCACATTCCACTGTTCACAGAGCGCCTGAATCGGCGCAAAATTCATTCCCGACAAGCCCATATCGATCGAAATGGCCGAGAGAGAAAACTTTTTGGGATAGTATTCCCGCAGCGCTGCCAAAAGCACCAGCAGCGTCAGAGAATCCTTTCCTCCCGATACGCCGACCGCAATGCGGTCGCCCTCTTGGATCATGTTGTAGTCATCGGCGCATCGACGCACGAGTCCCATCAGCTTTTGCATGAAAATCACTCCAAATCAGGAAAAATTGCAAAGCGAGATATCAAGAGATATTTAAAGAAAACAAGAGATTTCACGAGTTTGTCCGGCGAAAAATGATTTCTTCAAAAAAACCGATTGACACCGGAATTCCCGTGTGGTATAAAGTACAAGCGTGCTTACGAGATATTGTAAGCGCCGCAGATAAATTTGTCAATTCATTATTATTTGGAAGGGCGCTTCCCTTCCCGTTTATGGAGGAAAAATCATGTCCACAACTATGGCAAAGAAGGAGAATGTTTCCCGTAAGTGGTACGTTCTCGACGCAGCCGGTAAGCCCCTCGGCCGCACCGCTGTGATTGCCGCAAACATTCTGCGCGGCAAGGTCAAGCCCGATTTCACCCCGAACGTTGACTGCGGTGATTTCGTCATCATCATCAACTGCGACAAGGCAGTCCTCACCGGCAAGAAGGGCGAGCAGAAGTTCTATCGCCATCATTCCGGCTGGATCGGCGGCCTGAAGGAAACCAAGTACCGTCTTTTGATGGAAAAGCGTTCCGACTTCGCAATGGAGCTGGCCGTCAAGGGTATGCTTCCCAAGAACTCCCTTGGCAGAGCCGCACTCACCCGCCTGAAGCTCTATACCGGCTCTGAGCACAATCATGCCGCCCAGAAGCCCATAGAGTGGACGCTGGACTAATCAGGAGGTAGAAAGCTATGTACGAGAGCAAGAAACAGTATCAGTACGGCACCGGCAGACGTAAGTCTTCCATTGCAAGAGTCCGCGTTTATGAAAACGGCACCGGCTCCATCACGATCAATGGCCGCGATATCGACGATTACTTCGGCCTCGACACGCTGAAGCTGATTGTCCGTCAGCCCCTCGTCGCCACCGATACCCTCGGCAAGGTCGACATCGTCTGCACCGTCGTCGGCGGCGGCGTTACCGGTCAGGCCGGTGCGATCCGTCACGGCATTGCCCGCGCTCTTCTTGGCGTCAATGCAGAGTATCGCGCAGTTCTGAAAGCCGCCGGTCTGCTGACCCGTGACCCCAGAATGAAGGAAAGAAAGAAGTACGGTCTCAAAGCCGCCCGTCGCGCACCTCAGTTCTCCAAGCGCTGATCGAGACTTCAAAATGCCCAAAAACCCTGGAAACTCAACGGTTTCCGGGGTTTTTCTTTTTGTCCTGTTCTGGCTCAACCTGACCCAACCAAATCGTTTTTACCGGGGACAACTCGGGGACAACCACGGGAACAACTTTTAGGCATTTGGGGGTAACAATATCGGCGCTTATCCTGCCTATCTCTTTCATTTGAAACGCTTTGTCACAACGTGAAGTAAAGAAAACCGAATAAAACCATCTTGTAGCCCTTGTGGAATCACCTAAGATTTCACAAGGGCTTTTTTGTTTTGTCCGAAAAAATTTTTTTGAAGGGCACCCATAAAAACACCCCCTCTAATTCCTTACTTAGTGAAGGGGCTCTTCAAAAACTAACAGAGGTGCCGCTTCATGATCTTTGAAAATTAAATAAACAGGTCATCAAGTACCTTAATCAAACTGATGAGCCGAGCAGCATGTACGCTCCTGCGAGAATCCAGTGTTGTAAATATCGGGTTGCTCCTGATATGGCCATGACAGGTTTGAGGACAATGATACTTCCCTACGGGGCTGGCGGAGAACCCGGCAGAGGTGAGACTCCTATGAGATTGTGAAGCACACAGTCGCTTGATGACTTCCTATAGCGCAGAGGGCGTTGAGAACAAATACTGCGCTTTTACATGATCCAGAGCTTAGCTTAATGGGTCGTGAATTCCAAGAAAGGAGGAAAACGCATGGAAAACTGTAAGGTGATCGCTATCACGAACCAGAAAGGCGGCGTCGGCAAAACGACTACTACAGTCAATCTCGGCGTGGGACTCACAAACACCGGAAATAAGGTCTTACTGATTGACGCTGACCCGCAAGGGAGCCTCACGGTGAGCCTCGGTGTAAAGAACCCTGACGAGTTGGATGTGTCGCTATCTACGCTTATGCAATCGGTTATAGAAGATGAACAGCCTCCCGGCAACGCGATTATCGCCCACAATGAAGGCGTTGATCTGCTTCCTTCCAATATTGAACTGTCCGGCATGGAAACGGGCCTGTTTAATGTTATGAGCCGTGAGTACGTTCTGAAATCCTGTATCGAGGGTATGAAAAAGAACTACGACTATATCCTTATCGACTGTATGCCTTCTCTGGGAATGATGACGGTCAATGCGCTTGCTGCGGCAGACAGTGTGATTATTCCGTCTCAGCCGAACTTCCTGTCAACCAAAGGTCTCAACTTGCTTCTGCGCTCGATTGCAAAAATTAAGCGGCAGATCAATCCGAGACTGAGGATCGACGGCATTTTGTTGACGATGGTAGATAACCGCACGAACAATGCCAAGACGATTATCACATCGCTCCGTTCTTCAGTAGGAGAAAACATCCGCGTGTTCGAGTCTGAAATTCCTTTTTCGGTAAGAGCAGCGGAGTGCAGTCTTTCCGGAGAAAGCATCTTCTCCCACGACAAGAACGGAAAAGTGGCAGCAGCGTATGAGGCACTCACGAAGGAGGTGACAGAGATTGAAGAACGTGCAAAAAATCGACCTGGGCCTGACTGGATACGATGAGTTGTTCGCAAATGACGAGGAACGCAAGGTAAACAAGCTCCCTCGCATTTTCGATATTCCCGTCTCGGAGATTGACGATTTCCCCGACCATCCCTTCAAGGTGAAAATTGATGAGGATATGGACCAGCTTGTTCAGAGTATCAAAGAGCGCGGGATCATCACCCCTGTCACACTTCGCCCGAAGGAAGACGGACGCTATGAGATCGTATCTGGCCATCGTCGGAAAAAGGCTTGTGAGCTCGCAGGACTGGACACTGTAAAGGCAGAGGTCCGCGAGATGAGCCGCGACGAGGCCATTATCTTGATGGTTGAATCCAACCTACAGCGTTCCGCCATCCTTCCGAGCGAAAAGGCATTTTCGTACAAGATGCGTCTTGAAGCCATGAACAGGCAGGGACAGCGCACAGATTTAACTTCTGTGCCAGTGGCACAGAAGTCCACATCAAGAGAACAGCTCGGCAAAGAAGTCGGTGAAAGCCAAGATCAAGTTCGACGTTATATTCGTCTGACGCAGCTTATCCAACCTTTGCTTGACCTTGTTGACGAGGGACGTATTGCGTTCAGACCGGCAGTTGAATTGTCCTACCTCAAAAAGGAGGAGCAGGAAGACTTGCTGGAGGAAATCTCCTATGCGGACGCGACGCCATCCCTTGCCCAGGCAATCAAGATGAAGAGATTCTCCCAGGAAGGCAAGCTCTCCAATGAGGTCATTGAGTCCATCATGAGTGAAGAGAAGCCAAACCAAAAGGAGAAGATCCGCATTAAGTATGAAGATGCGAGACGGTTCATTCCTGACAGCGTTCCGTACAACAAAACCGGTGAGTATATTATGAAAGCGCTTGAGTATTATCACCGGGTACAGGAACGTCAGAAAGACCGAGGTGAAGCAAGATAACCCTTACGCCAAGGGAGTGGTGTACCCTTTGGGAGAAGCTTTGCTGTTTCCCCCTCTCACACTCTCCCCCTGTTTCACCAGCTTACCAGCTCAAAGGAAGAAGAGTAAGGAGATAGGCGTACCTTTGCCTTACAAAACGGATGACCGTACAATGATGGTGAGAAAAATCAAGGAGGCGATCCTATGAGAAAGTCACTTATCATCACGGTTGTCATTGTCCTGCTGTGTTTATGCGGATGCGAAGCCGTTGTAACGGTTCCGGAGAGTCCTGAACTGACAAGAGCAAGCGAAATGCTGCTGACAACGACTGCCGCAGAAGAAAGCACAGATAAGCTGGAAGCAACCACCACATCAAGCGTTGAAATAGATGTGCCTGAAAAGAACGAAGAAGAATCAGGAACCCCGACAGAAGATGTTGTCTCTGTGGACAATAAAGCTGACCTGGCAGAGAAGAATGGCCTGGTAAGTTCAGAAAGCACTGTCCCTTCTTTTGAGGAAGTAAAAGCGGATAAGCCTTCGGAGCAAACCGAGGCTCAACTGTCAGCACCGAGTGAACCACCCAGGGAAACGGAACAGTCCAAGCCTACAGAGCAGCCGGTTGCCACTGAACCCGATGAAGCACCGGCAGAACCTCCGGCACCTACGGAGCCAACTGCGATAACCGAACCACCGATCCCTTCTGAGACAGAACCACCGGTGGAGACACAGCCAAAGACCGCATACGATTATGAGTTTGATATCAATGCGATCCGTTCTGACTGCATTGCTATCGGTCAGGGTATGGGCTACACGCTGAATACCTCGCTGTCTCCGCAGAATGCGACATGGTGGAACCCGATAACAGCATCGGAGTCCAATCAAGGAAGCGGACTGCGGTCCAGGCTGGAACAGTATATTCGCTTCCACACCGTAGAAAACCTCAGTGCCTATGGTCTCGATGAGATCACGGAGTTCAACATCTGCTGCGAATCAATCGGCGGCGGCTCTTACGTCATCTACTTTGTATTCGCATAACATCAAAACACAACAACAAGGACGAAGTCCTCTGCTGAAATAGCGGAGGGCTTTTTCTTTATCAAAAAAATGAAAGGATGAAAAGTCGATATGAATGGTATTACCAAATCCAAGAGCACGAAGCTGCTCTCGGCACTTCTTGCTGTCCTCATGATCGTCGCAATGCTTCCTACAACGGCGTTTGCATGGTCTGTCGAGGAAGGCACGAAGTGTACCTCCACGTATGGAGATCATTATGTCGGTTCTGATGGAGAAATGTTCTACAGCAAGCCGACCACCACGGCCATCTTCTATAACGATGACGGCAGTTTCTATGTGAAGACCTACAGCTCCGGCAATGCCAAGTACAAATATATGATGATCGACGGCAACGGCAATCAGCATCATGTGTACTGCATTGAGGGCGGTGTGTCCTTCGACTACAGCGACACCTACAATTCCACCAGCGGAAAGAACAGCAAGTATTTTCAGAATCTGCCTATTACCGCGCAGTACGGAATCATGATGGCGCTGATGTACGGCTATCACGAAGGTATGACCAGCCCGATTCCCGGTACGAACAATGATGACTTCGCATTTGCAACACAGTGCATCATCTGGGAGTACCAGCAGCAGCTCCGCACGAGCCCTACCTCCATTGCCTCCAACAACGGCATTGATGCGGATATGTACAACCACACCATCAAGGGCAGACCCGCAGAGCAGTGCTACAACTGGATTCTGGAGCAGATGTCCAAGCACTATGTTGTGCCGAGCTTCTCCTCTCGCAATCAGAGCAACGCACAGACCTACACCATGAAATACGATCAGGCGAATGACAACTACAGCATCACCCTGACCGACACCAACAACACCCTGGCCGATATCAACTTCTCTGCCAGCGGCATTACCGTCACCCGCAGCGGAAACCAGTACACCTTCACCAGCAAGAACATGATTTCCAATGCTGTGATGATCTCGGCGCAGAAGAAGACCAATCTCGGCATGGGCAAAATGCTCATTTGGGGCTGCCCCGGCAAGCAGACAATGGCCTCCGGCGCAGAAGACCCTGTGTTCTTCTACCTCAAACTGAACACAGAGACCTATGGCGTTGGCCACATCGTAAAAACCAGCGAAGACGGCAAAGTCGAGGGTATCAAGTTCAATATCTCCGGCAATGGCGTCAATGAGACGGTTACGACCGGTAAGAACGGTACAGTCGATCTGGATCTGCTTCCCGGCACCTATACCGTTACTGAGCAGACCGATGATAAGTATGAAACGCAGTCCGCGCAGACTGTCACTATCGTCAGTGGCAAGACCTCTACCGTCACGTTCAATAACACTCTGCGCCGTGGAGATTTGAAGGTCACGAAGACTTCTGAGGATGGTCTTGTCGAAGGCATGAAGTTCCATCTGTACGGCACCTCCTATTGCGGACTGCCTGTGGATGAGTATTCCGTAACTGATGCCAGCGGTATGGCGGTATTTGACGATGTGCTGATCGGAACCAGCTATACCCTGGAGGAAGTCGGTACTCCCGACCGCTATATTGTCCCCGACGATCAGACGGCGGCAATCGAGTGGAACAAGGTCACCAATAAGAGCTTCGACAACGACCTGAAGCGCGGCGACCTCAAGGTCACTAAGACTGCGGAGGATGGGCTCAACGAAGGTCTGAAGTTCCACCTGTATGGCACCTCCTACAGTGGCATTACCGTTGATGAGTATGCTGTAACTGACGCCAGCGGCGTTGCGACCTTCAGCAGCATTCTGATCGGCACCGGCTATACTCTGGAGGAAGTTGAGACCCCGATCCGTTATGTCGTCCCCGACAATCAGACGGCGGCGATTGAATGGAATAAGGTGACCAACAAGAGCTTCGATAACGTGCTCAAGAAATGGAACCTAACTGTTACCAAGCAGGACGTCGAAACCGGCTCTGCTCAGGGCGGTGCGAATTTGGCAGGCGCCAAGTACGGAATCTACAAGGGCGACGAGCTGATCGACACCTATGTCACCGACGCGGATGGCAAGTTCACCACCAAATACTATGTCTGCGGCACCGACTGGTCGATCAAGGAGCTGGACAGCAGCGAGGGCTATCTTGTTACTCCCGGCAACGAGCAGATCGGCGTCAGTCCGAAGAACTATACCGCAGAGTATAACAGCGAGGCCATGAAGCAGTACGAACAGGTTAAGAAAGGCAATATCGCTATCATCAAGCACACCGATGACGGCCAGACGCAGATCGAGACTCCCGAGGAAGGCGCAGAGTTCGCCGTCTATCTCAAGAGCGCAGGCTCCCATGACAATGCCAAGGACTCCGAGCGCGATTATCTGATCTGCGATGAGAACGGCTTCGCTCAGACGAAGGATCTGCCCTACGGCAGATACACCGTCCAGCAGACCAAGGGTTGGGAAGGTCGAGAACTCCTGAAGCCGTTCGACGTGTTCGTCAGCGAAAATGGAGAAACCTACCGCTACTTGATCAACAACGCCAACTTCTACTCCTATGTAAAGGTGGTCAAGATCGACAGCACGACCGGTAAGACCATTCCGGCTTCCGGCATCGGCTTCCACATCTACGATCCTTCCGGCAATCAGATTCAGATGACCTTCACCTATCCGACTGTCACTACCATCGACACCTTCTACACGGACGGCGACGGTATGCTGATTACGCCCGAAAAGCTGGAGTACGGAAAGGGCTATTCGCTGGTCGAGGTATCGGCTCCCTATGGATATGTGCTCAACAGCGATCCTGTGTATTTTGACATCACCGAAGATAACTCCACCGAGGAAAACGCGGTAACTGTGGTGATCGTCGAGAAAGAAAACGCGCCTCAGATGGGCGTCATCAACGTGGAGAAGACCGGCGAGTATCTCGCCTCCGTCGTGGACACCAAGGACAGCAAGCGTTTGGTTTATGCTGTCGGCGGTCTGGCAGGTAGCGAGTACACCGTGACCGCAGCGGAGGATATCTACACGCCGGACGGTACTCTCAGATACAGCAAGGAAGAGGTCGTGGCAACACTTGTTACCAAGGAAGACGGCAAGGCCGTAACCGAACCTCTCTTCCTGGGCAGATACCATGTTGTTGAGACGAAAGCCCCCTATGGTATGATTCTCAATCCCACCGTTCAGACTGTGGAACTGACCTACGCAGGCCAGGAGGTAGAGATTACCGAAACCTCCACCGGTTTCTACAACGAGCGCCAGAAGGTCGAGATTGATCTGAATAAGGTCATGGAGCAGAACGAGGTCTTCGGCGTTGGCAGCAACGGAGAAATCACCTCTGTCAACTTCGGCCTGTTCGCCGCAGAGGAAATCGTTGCGGCAGATGGCAGCAGTATCCCCGCCGGCTGGGTGCTTGAGGTCGTTGAGTGCGACGAGAACGGCTATGCAGCCTTCAGCACCGACCTTCCCGTTGGTGCAAAAACCTATGTCAAGGAAATCAGCACCGATAAACACTATGTCCTGTCCGATAAGGAGTACCCCGTGGTATTCGAGTACGCAGGCCAGGAAGTTGCTACTGTTCACATCGCCGTGAACGACGGCAATGAAATCCCCAACGAGCTGATCTACGGCACGATCAAGGGTTATAAGGTCAACCGTGAAACCGGCGATAAGATCTCCGGCGCTCTGTTCGGACTCTTCCGCGCAGACGAAACCAGCTTCACCGAGAACAACGCTCTGCTGACTGCTGAATCCGGCGAGGATGGCGTCTTCACCTTTGAGAATGTGGTGTACGGCAGCTATACCGTGCGCGAGCTGCGTCCTGCGGCCGGCTATCTCGAAAACGAGACAGTCTACGCCGTGACTGTGGATGAAGACGGCGACGTAGTTGAGATCACCGTGGTAAACGATCTGATTCCCGAAATCGGAACGACTGCCACCATCGACGAGGAAAAGGAAGTCTGCGCCACCGAGGTGTTCACGCTGACCGATACGGTCGAATACAAGCACCTTGTTCCCGGCAAGGAGTACACCGTCAAGGGCATTCTCATGGATAAGGCCACCGGCGAGCCGTTCCTCCAGAACGGAGAGCAGATCACTTCCGAGGTGACCTTTGTTCCCGAAGCTCCATCCGGCAGTGTGGAGGTGCTGTTCACCTTCGATGCCAAGCTCATCAAGGCTGATACGAACATCGTCGTGTTCGAGAGCCTCTACACCGACAGCAAAAAGCTGACCGTTCATGCGGATATCGAGGACGAGGCGCAGACCGTAACCGTTATCGTCCCCGAAATCAAGACCGAGGCTTCTACCGACGGAAAGAAAGAAACGACCATCGGCGGCGAGATCACCATCGAGGATATCGTCTCCTATCACAACCTCACCCCCGGCAAGGAATACGTTGTCAAGGGAACGCTCATGAACAAGACCACCGGTAAGCCCGTGACGGTCAATGACGAGCCTGTGACTGCGGAAGCCGCATTCATGCCCGAAGGTAGAGACGGCGAGGTCAAGGTGGCTTTCACTTTCAATTCCTACGTCATCACCGAAACGACCGATGTTGTTGTGTTCGAGAGCCTCTACCGTGAGGATGTTGAAATCGCAGTTCATGCCGACATCGAGGATGAAGGCCAGTCTGTGAAGGTATATGTCCCCGAGATCAAGGCCACTGCCTCCATCGACGGCAAGAAGGAGATCACTACGGCTGGAAAGGTAACGATTGAGGATGTGGTGTCCTACACCAACCTTATCCCCGGCACCGAGTACACCATCCGTGGCACTCTCATGAATAAGGCGACCGGCGAGGTCTTCACCGTGAACGGCGAGACGATCACCGCAGAAGTGAAGTTTACGCCGAAGGACAGAAATGGCGAGGTGAAAGTGAAGTTCGTCTTTGACGCTTCCGGTATCACCAAGAGTACAAGCCTGGTAGTCTTCGAGAGCCTGTATCGTGATGATGTGGAGATTACCACGCATAAGGACATTGAGGACAAGGATCAGACGGTGACGATCACGCCGCCACCCGATATTCCCAAGACCGGAGATACCACGAATATCCCGCTGTGGGGTGCTCTTACTGGTATTTCTCTCCTGGGGGCTGGCGTAGTGGCGTTCTTCACCTTCAGAAAGAAAAAGGAGGAAAACGGACATGAACGCTAAGATGATTATCGGCATCTGCCTTGTGGTATTCATTGTCGCAGGGCTTATCGTTCTTCGCCTGAAGAACAGAAAGTGATGGACAAGGGCGGCACCCGTCAAAAGGTGCCGCCCGATTCCATAAGGAGGAAAGATTATGGATGAAAAAAGAATGGTCGGAGATTACACCGTCATCAACTCCATGTATATCGGGCACAGAGAGATCATCCTGGGCGAGAACCCGAAAGCAGCCAGCGGAGAGAGATATGTCTGCTGCTATGCCGAGCGAGTGATGTTCTATGAACAGTATCTTGAGGCACAAGTCAGTGATGATTTTGCCGAGATCGTAAAGCTCTATGGAGAACGAGTGACGCAGGCCGCAGACGAGATCATGAAAGAAACGGAGAAGGTAACGTCCGAGATCGGTATGAACGACGAGATTACCGCAAAGGATTGTAAGCCAATATCTCATGATGACGCTATCGAAGATAAGGTCATCGTGATACGCGGGAACGTGCTTCGCCCGGAGTTCAGACACGCCTCTCACCAACTGATGCTTTGCACAGGAGGCTTCGGGGCACAGAAAAACGCCAGAGGACGAACCTGTTACTGCATCTCCCTCTATAGCGGAAAGCAGACGTCGTTTTATCGCGGTGATGTCCTTGGCGTCATGGATAAGCGCGCCTTGCCTGAGTGGGCCAAAATCGGACTTCAAAACGCCCTTGAAATTAGGCAAAACGAGAAAAGCCATCCCAATGAAAGAGGTGAAGCAAGATGATCGACTATGAAAAGCGAGCCATGATAGAGGCCGAGGATAAATACACCTTCCGTCAGAGTTCTCAGATTTCTTCGCAAACCGGCTTGATCGGTTATCTCCGCGCTGATATGGATACTGACGGAAACGGATTCTTCAGCTCATGGAATGACTACCGAAAAGACCTCAAAACTGATGAGTTCAAGCAGGAGTTTGACGAGGTTATCAATTCTTTGCGTGAGGAAGGAGATATTCTTCACAACCGGAAGGACCTGACTTATTACTGCTACACGAATCCGCAGAGCAAAATGCCCACCGAGCAGGACTATTACGGCGTCCGTGTCGATACAGACAAATACACCTATCTGTTGCGCCTGAACCCGAATAAGGGCGAATACAATCTCTATTGCTATCAAAGCCGGATCCGGCCATTTTCCGCTTGGCCTTGGAGCAGGCGGACTGCACCCCGGAAAACGCCGTTATGGTGGGCGATCGGCTGGATAACGACATCCGTCCTGCCAAGAAGCTGGGCATGAAAACCATCCGAATCAGGAAAGGGCTTGCGATCTATATGAAGCCCTCCTGTGAGGCAGAGGTTCCGGATTTTACAAGAGGCTGAACGGCTTATTGCGGAAGCATCTTTTAGAAAAGAGAATCCGACAGTCAACGAATACTGTGAAAAATGGTTGTTGATTCAAAAAGGTCGTCTCAGAACCACCACATACACGGACTATGAGTGGAAGGTTAAAAAGTATATCCAGAAACCGCTCGGAAACAAATATATGACCGATGTAACCCCGGATGACATAAATCTCGCTATACTTCCCGCGTTAAGTATGTCGGAATCCGTATATCGCTCAACGCAGATGCTATATAAACTGATTTTCACAGCGGCAGAAGATAGCAACGTCATAAAAAAATCCCCCTGTTCAAAGCTATCAGCTAAGGGAGGAAAACCGCAGAAAGTCAAAAAAGCATTGTCTGATGAACAAGTCGAGAAGTTACTAACGGCAATTAAAGATCTGCCGCCATATGTGTTTGTTATGATAGGATTGTATTATGGGTTAAGGCGTGAAGAGATTCTCGCACTTCAATGGGATTGTGTCTTTCTGGATGTCCCAGCCCCGTATTTGTCTGTAAAAAGAGCGTGGCATACAGAGCACAATCGTCCGGTAATACTGGATGCGCTGAAAACAAGTGCAGCCAAAAGAGATATACCCATACCTCCGCCGTTAGCTGATTGCCTTAAAGAAGTAAAGGCAAAGAGCCAATCTCCATTTGTGGTCGCAAACAGAGATGGTGAGCCTCTTTCCTACACTCAGTTCCAACGCGTCTGGAAGTATATAGTGACAAGGAGCAATAAGGAACGCACCTACGTGAGGTATGTGAACGGTCAAAAAATCAAGCACACAGTCACACCGGTTCTCGGTGAAAAGGCTCCTCATAATGGCAAGGTGGTGTACAGCTTGGACTTTCAAGTGACGCCGCACCAGTTGAGGCATACATATATCACGAACCTGATATATGCTGGGGTAGATCCCAAAACTGTTCAGTACCTGGCCGGTCATGAAAACAGCAAAATTACAATGGACATATATGCTAAGGTGAAATACAACAGCCCCGATGCGCTGTCCACCATTGTAAATAACGCATTCAACAACATGTACGCGAAAGCGGAGTAACCTGTTGAGGAGCCGAATAATATCGGCTCCTCTTCTTGTCTCTTGAAAAAACAATCAGCTTGTGCTATATTATAAAAACCTAAGGGAAACAAGCACCATACGAGAACTGGAGCTTCACGGGGACAACCTAAGGGACAACCCAATGGCATAACCCTTAAAAACCTTGATAAATAAAGGATTTTGGAGCCTAAAACTTTCAGAAGTACGGCCTCAAAGCCGCTCGTCGCGCTCCGCAGTTCAGCAAGCGCTGATCGAGACTTCAAAATGCCCAAAAACCCTGGAAACTCAACCGTTTCCGGGGTTTTTCTTTTTGTCCTGTTCTGGCTCAACCTGACCCAACCAAATCGTTTTTACCGGGGACAACTCGGGGGCAACTCCCCTTTTTTCGTCTTTATGGGACAACTTCGGGGACAACCACGGGAACAACTTTTAGGCATTTTGGGGTAACAATACCGGCGCTTATCCTGCTTATCTATACATCGTCCGCTATCTCACTGAAAAAGAGGACAAGTATCTTGCTTGGTATCTGCACGATCAGGAGCCTGCGCTTAATAAACTGGCGCAGGCCGCCTGCGAGCGATACGCTATGGCGGAGCATTTTGCGGACATCAAGCAGGCAGCGGTATGCGGTATTCTGACCGCTCTGCAAAAATATGATCCAGCTGTTGGCGCACCGTTTGCCGCTTTTCAAAAGCGGTATATGCAGGATGGTATTGATGATTATATCCGCACGGCGCAGAGCGGTGTCATCACCATGACGACGGACACTTATCCCGTCCTGCGGCGCATTATGGCGATTTACCATCTAAACGGCGATGATTACAGTGACAGCTGCATCCAGCGAATTGCCGATGAAACCGGAATGGGCGAAAAGAGCGTCCGCAAGTATATTACGATAGGCACGCTGAATGAACGCCGAGTAGATTTTTACCGGCAATATGATGAGGATGGCGAGGAAACGGCGGAGGACATTTCGGTGGACACCACCTCCCAGCCGGACAAGCTGTATTTCCGAGCGGTGCTATATGGCGCGCTGCGCGAGGCTTACGACAACCTGACCTACCGGAAGCAGCGCACGGTTGCCAAGCATACATTTTTTGTTTCTCACATCCCCGATACGGTGCAGATCGCGGATATGGGCGACAAGGCCATCAACGCGCTGACGCTGGCGTTTCCCATTCAAATGCTGATCATGGCGCTGGGCGCTGGAACAGGCGTCGGGATCAACGCGATGATCGCCAAAAACCTGGGGCGTGGAGACCGGGAGCAGGCCAGCCGCACGGCAGGCAACGCCATGTTTGTGTCGCTGTGCTATTTTGCACTGATTTTTCTTTTCGGATTGACCTCGGCCAGAGCCTTTATCTACTCGCAGACCACGGACACGGTGATTGCGGAAATGGGAACAACTTATCTCCGTATTATCACGGTGTTCTCCCTCGGCACATTGGGCTATATGTGCCTTGAAAAAATCGTGATGGGAACGGGAAAAACCACCATCACTATGGTCTGCCAGCTTGCAGGCGCGCTCCCCAATATCGTCCTCGACCCCATTATGATCTACGGGCTGTTGGGCTGCCCCGCTATGGGCGTGGCCGGGGCGGCATGGGCCACGGTCATCGGGCAGTTTGTGTCCCTCATTGTGATCGCGGTGGTATATTTCAAAAAAGGCATTGGCTTGGAGAGAGGGATGCGCTATCTCAAGCCGGAGAGGAAAACCCTTGGCAGCATTTATGCCATCGGTCTGCCCGCCATCGTCATGCAGATCCTGACGCCCATCATGTCTTATGCGCTGAACCTGATTTTGGGCGCGATCTCCGTTTCGGCTGTCACAGCTTACGGTGTCTATTACAAGCTGCAAAACTTCATTTTTATGCCGGGATATGGATTGAATAACGCATCTATCCCCATTATCTCTTATAACTTCGGAGCTAAGAATAAGGCGCGTGTGTCACAGACCATTCGGTACGGACTGCTCTATGTTTCGGTCATCATGTTGATTGGCATTATTTTCTTGCAGATTTTTGCCCGTCAGATCGTGGGCATTTTCTCCGTTACGGAGGAATCCCACCAGCTTTGTGTACTGGCGCTGCGAATCATTCCCTGTGGATTCTTCTTCGCCGGCGCCAACATTATTTTGCAGGGCGTGTGCCAGGCATTCGGCAAGGGCAGCTACCCGCTGGTCATTTCGCTGCTGCGTTTTGTCGTACTGGCTTTGCCGCTGGCATGGGCGCTTTCCCTGACGGGGAGTGCTGCAAATCTTGTCTGGCTCTCACTGCCTGTTGCAGAGGCCGGAGCGTGTCTTGTCGCGGTTTTGCTGACGAGAAAGGCCTATCGTCGTTTTGACACGCAGACCACAGGTATTTGCAAATAAATAGGAAAAGATCGACCAAAAGCGGTCGATCTTTTCTTATGCCTCTGTAAATGTGTACCTTACCATATTGCCCTTGCCGTCGCCCGTAATGATCAGCGTGTCGCCGTCCGGCATCTGCACACGGTCGATCACGGGATACGGTGCCTTAGCCGTCACATAGGCTTCCGGACTTTCGGCCTCTGCTTCAAGGATTTCCCTTTTGGCGTGAGCCTCACCACCACAGGGATTTATGGTTTCAATCAAAATCTCATATTCGTTCATAGAAAAAAGCTCCCTTGCTTTATTTTATACAGTATATCATACGAAATGACGAAAACGCAAATAGGCATTTTTACTAAAATTAATGGTAAACTTCGCTAATCAGCGTCACGCACTTGTCGATCCCCAGCACACCACTGTCCAGCGTCAGGTGGTAATTCTGCGCGTGGCCCCATTTCATATCGGTGTAGAAGCGATGATACGCCGCACGGCGTTTATCCTTGTCACGCAGGCGCTCCTCCGGGGACTGCTCCCGTTCTCCGTACACCTTGACGATGCGCTCGGCACGGAATTTCATATCCGCATGGATAAAGATCTTCAGACAGTCTGCCTTGTTCTGCAAAATGTAGTCGGCACAGCGCCCAACGATGACGCAGGGGCCTTTTTCGGCAAGGTCTGTGATGACCTTGTACTGGTGCTCCCAGAGGATGTCCTCGTTGGTGGGTCCGAACATCCGATTGGAAAAGGCAGAGGACAGGAAGCTGCCGGGGGCGTATTCTCCCGCCTCCTTCACATAGTCCGGCGCGAAGCCGGTCTCCTTTGCCATTTCCTGAATGATTTCCGCGTCATAGCAGGGGATGCCCAGCTTTTCTGCTACTTTTTTGCCGATGGTGCGTCCGCCGCTGCCAAACTCGCGGCTGATGGTAATGACTCTGTTTTTCATGCGTTCCGCACTCCTTCCGTATTCAATTCCCGATAGATTTTCACGATGATCATGGCTGAGATGATAAAGGTCAGAATATCCGACACCGGCATAGAATACAGCACGCCGTCCAGATCGAAGAGCACCGGCAGCAGCAGGGCAAAGCCCACGCCGAACACCACCTCACGGAACATGGACAGCAGCGTGGACGAGA
>CABQNH010000003.1 GCA_902465435.1 uncultured Eubacteriales bacterium
CAGCATCAAAGCTCCCGTCCGGGAAATCCAGCTTATTGGCATCGCCGTGGACAAAGCCGCATTGCTTACCTGTATTATCCCGAATTCGGGATAAAATCGGCAAGCAATGCAAACATATACATGTTTTGCGATTTTAGCCGGATTGCACCGGCCAAAATGCTTTTTGAGGGATTCCCCCCAAGCCCCCAAGATCGTCCCCATTCGGTGACGGCTGCGCGTCCTGCGGACGCTGAAAATTTTTCCATGACAAAAGAAAAACTCTATGCAAATGGTTAATCCATTCACATAGAGTTTTCTTATTTCCCATTCACTTGGCATAGGTCAGTATTTTTACAATACTTCTTTATGCTCCTCTGCCCTTATGCGGTGGCTCTTTTTTCTTGACAAATGAAAACCCATTTGCTACTTTTCCCAAAAACCAGAACAGGAGGCGCAGTCACATGCTTACCAATTATTGTTATCAGACGGATATCCGCTTTCAAAGCTTAAACTGTCCCGTGCCGTCGCCGCTGCTTTGTGGGCTCGACATTGGGTATTCCGGAATTAAGATACAATCGCCCTGCAATGCGTCCATTATCCCCAGCATTGTGGTCAAGGCCAGAAACGATTCGCCGCTTTTGATCAATGGGGAGGATATCCGATACCGGGATGAAAAAGGGCAGATGTGGTATGTAGGCAGTCTGGCCAAAAAGACGCTGCTGTATGGCAGCACGGCCATTAAATCCACAACGCTTTTAGGAAGGCAGCGGGTGCAGTCGGAGGAATTCCTCGTACAGAGCCGTATCGGCTTTTTCTTCGCAAAACTGCGGGGGCTGCCGGAAGGCGGATATGATATGGACGAAAGGCCGCTGAAGGTACAGACCGGCCTGCCGCCGGAATTTATTGTACAGGATACGGAAACGCTTCTGCAGCGCCTGACGGGGGAACATTCTTTTTATGTCCGGATCGGGAAAAGGCCGTGGCTCAATGTGAAGGTGAAATTGGAAAGGCGGGATATCCATGTCTGCAAGCAGCCGTTTGGAACATTGATGTCCAGCGTGATCAGCGAGGCCGGCGTCATGACCAACCCGGCACTTCTGAAGAAAAACGTCCTGATCCTGGACGCCGGGTTCCATACAACGGATACTTACCATTTTATCCAGGGCGCAAAAGAAGGCGCGTCGCTGACATGGGAGAACTATTCCATGCAGGAGGTGTACCAGCGTACCTGCAGCGATATCCTGCGGGCGTCCGGAAATAAGGCGGACGTCTCGGTATACAACCTGGAGAAGGCGTTCGACAGCGGCGTCATTCATTATGGGCCAAAGAAAGAGCCGTATGATTTCAAAAAGAATTTCTATGGGAACCTGCGGAGCGTCTGCAATGAACTTCTCCAGGAACTCAATGCGGCCTACGATAATATGATCAACGTGGATGTAATCCTGCTGACCGGAGGAACCGGTGTTGCCTGGGAACGGTACATCCGTGATTTTTATAAGGACACAAAGGCGCTGGAGATTATCCTTTCCGGGGAAGGAAGGGAGGCGGCCAGAGCGAATGTGAGGGGGTATTACAACCTTTTGGTTTCCCGATTTCGATAGGAGGAGGTATCGTGCGCGTTCATTTGCGATTTTTAAAAAAGGATCCGGATTTATGTAAGTGGCGCCATTCGGTAAGCGGGAAAATGCTGAGCTTTTACCTGAACAGCATCTTATCCGCGGAGCTGCATAACAGGATAGCCTTTATCCCTCAGACGGTGCTGCTCTCCATGGACGAAAGCCCCTGCGATATTTCCTTTCATACGTCCTCAAGGGAGATTGAAGCGTTTGTCGCTTCAATCCCGTCTAATCAGAGGAACAAGGTGATTAAGGAAATCATACGAAAGCATCTTCGCAGCCAAGGTGTGATAAAAAGCAGGACTGTTAATCCTTTTTCAGAAGAGGTGCAGATGGCGCCGGATAAGCCGATACCAAAAAGGGCGAAGGTGGAGTTTGTTCCGGAAAAAACAGAGCATGTCGGTTTTGCCCCCGCCGCCACTGTACGGACAGACAAGCCGGAACAGAAAGAGGACAGTGACGGTGAGGAGACCGATGAGGAACGAGAACTGCGCATGGCGCTGATCGCCATGGCGGGCGAATAGGAGAGGAGCCTATGAAGATTGAAAAAATAGCCGCAGGGGTTCTGGGACTTCTTGTGGCAGTATTTTTCATCATTTATTTCACCCTGCCGGAACAGGGTGAGCAGATATATATCCCACAGGAGACCAGTGTACCGGAAGAAATCGAGATTCCGGAGGGATATCAGAGGGTGGACAATTACAGCGACGTGTACTATACCGAGACGGAAGATGGCTATCGGTATCTGTGGCTCGTACAGTTTTCTGACGGCAGCTATGGCTGGCAGGAAGTGGACGAAAACGGAAATCTGATATTCCCGAACCGTGGGACGGAGGAAGCGCCTTCGGAGGAAGCTTCGCCGGCGGGAGAAACGGGGGAAAGCTCGCCGGACAGTTCGGAAAATGCGGAAACGGAACCGGCGTCAGAGTGATTTTCTTGATTTCCCGCCTGCCGGAAGTTAATCTTTCCCCTGCATAGATTGATTTCATACAGGAGGAATAAAAATGACGGATACAGAACGGGATTTGAGAACGGCAATGAACAATTTACTTTGCATGATCACCCTCAGCGGACGGATGAATCAGACGGTGAAGGAACTGGAGGCATTGTTTGCAGTATCTGATTTTGAAAAGCGGATATTTGAACAGCCCCAGCAAATGAGAGGTTATGCAGAGGCGAAAGCAATGCTGTATGACGCGGTGGAACAGATCAAGGCTACTTATGGCAAGCAAATTATTTCCGAAGCATACGAGGCGTTCAAAAACGCCCTTTCCGAACCAGCGTTTTGCGAGGAAACGGGAATTGACATTGCACTGGAAAAGACAGAGGCGGCGGGGCTGTTCAACGATGTATTCAACCGCATGGTGGATATGGAAAGTTCGTTTCCGGATGAAGCGGATGGATATCTGATTTTCGTGGAGCTGGTACGGGAAGTGAGGAGCCAGACCACACGGTCGGACACAGCGGCTGATATCTGCCCGTATTGCAACGGCCTTCCGTCCAAAACGGCCAAAGCGGATTTCTTTGGGGAAAACCACGACGACAACGAAGGCTATGTGTGGGCCTGCGAGTGTGGTGCCTATGCCTACATGAACAGGGAAGGCAATGTGATTGGGACCATGGCGGACAGGGAGCTGCACTACCAGAGAAAAATTGTGAAAAAGATTCTGTTCGACCTATGCGGCGCGGCCGGGATGACCATTTATGAGAGCTGCCGTTGGGCCGCATGGATAACGGGGAAATCCCTGAATACCGTCCAGGATGTTGAGTATCTGAGCATGGAAGATTGCGATGCGGTACGCTCCCTGTACAACGAGGTAAAGAAACGTCTGAAAACAAAGCGGTTCCAATATCCCCACACCCACGGAGAACTGATGAAGTTCCTGGAGGACGGCGGCCGGATGATGGCGCAAAATGCGTTTGGCTATCGGTATGGGCGGCTGCTGATTCCTATTTTAACAGGAAGTGAAGCCATCCGCATCCGGTACCAGAAGGGAATCCAGGAGGTCATGCTGCCCAAAGGACTGGAATATCGCTTTGAAGGCGACCAGATGATGATCCTGCATCCCAGCGGAAAGCGTGAAAAGTACAAGTTATTTACAAAAGAACAGAGACTGGAGCTGTATCAGAGGGAAAAGAAGGAATAAGACAGGCGGGTATCTGATTGCAGATACCCCATACATAAGCAGAGATGGAGGTGTCGGCGTGAAAGGAAAGACATACCGTGTGGTTTTAAACAAATGGGATGTGGAGCTGTGTGCCAGGACATTAAATATTTCCCGGAAACGGACGGAGCGTTATCTAAAAGCTCTGATGAAAAAGGTAGAAGCAGATTACGGCTCGCTGCGGCTGTTCTGGTCGGATGTTATCATGCTGAACATGATGACGACGAAACTTCTGAAGGCAGCGGACCCGAGGGAGATAGAAAAAATACTTTCCCCACTGCGCAGCGGGGAAAAGGAAGGGGTGGATGGATGATATTGTTTCAGCTTGGCTTTGACCACTATGTACCTATAGAGAAAATCAAGGTTATTTTGCCGTATGAATCGACCAGAGTCAAAAAAGATATCATCGCGCTCAGGGAAGAGGCCGGAACCGGCAAACTGATCGACGCCACAAAGCATAAACCCATCAAAACCGTTGTTGTGTTGGATGACGGCACCTTTATCCTTTGTACATATACGGCGGAAACTCTTGCAAAACGATATAAGGAGACACAGGGAGGGAATATATGAACCGGGATAAGCTTTTAACGGCTTTGGAACTATTAAAGAAAAACGGGGTGCTTTGTTATGTGTACCGGGAGTCGGTGTTTGAACTTTTGTCTATGAATAGAGCAGATGGCGTTGTCCATCTGCTTTCGGATACGCCGGCAGAAGATTTAAAGCCGATACTGGTAAAATGCGGATTTAAGGATGCGGCCAACGGAAAGGAAGGAAACATTTCTGCGCGGCTGTCTGGCCAAGCAGTGGAGATTCTTTGTATTAGCAATCTGGAGCCGGAAAGATTTGACGAATGTATACGGAGAGACTTGACTGTCCACTCCATGCTGATGCGGAGTAACAGCGACATCTATGATAACTGTGGCGGACTGGAGGATTTTCGTCAAAAAAGACTTCGCCTGACCGGCGGGAAGATTGTGGACAAGGATTCTTTTGCCATATCGTCTTTTGAACTGATGTTAAAATCGGGATATACAGCTGACGCCGGCATACAATCCACTTTGAACAAAGCACTGGCCGAACTGCCTGTGGGGAAACGGGTTTCGCTGATCATGATGCTCCGCAATTATATGAAAGCAGAAAATGCAGATGTGCAGCATATCCTGTGCATACTCTCATTAAAAGGAATCTTCCCCAAGGCCCCTACAGTTTCCTGCAGCAGGCCGGAAAAACTGATGGAAAAATTAAAGGGGATGAAGCCATTGCAGGTATCGGCGCTCGTTTGCACTCTTTGCGGGATAAAGGGGGAAAATCTGAAACAGATCCCAAATGTTGGATTTGCCCGGGAATTCTATGACTGTATTCAGAGACACATAGGCTCGGATCTGGGCAACCGGAAGCAGTTTGAGGAAGCGAAAAACAGTTGTACGGCGGAATGCTTTGAGACGCTGCTTGCTGTAAAAGAAGCCCTATGCCTGATTTCCGGCCAGGAATTCCATTTGGCCCAGGAGAAGCCGCGGGAGCTTTTGAAGGCGATTGATGCCAGTGACAAGTGGCAGGTGCAAAAGGAAAACGAGGAGAAAGCAAGGCCGCCTGCCTCAGCATCAAAAGAAGTACCGGAAGAACAGCCAGAGACGGAACCTGCCCCGGAGATGATGGAATTTGAGGGAGAGGCGGAGGAACAGTATATCGAGGAGGAAGAAGAACAAGAACAGGAGGATGACGCAGTTTCTAATCTGCCGCTGCGGGACCCGTCGAAAAATTTTTATATCCACCGGAAATAACGGATTGCGTCCTGAGTAATTTTCAGGACGCTTTTTTCTTGAAAATAAAGGCCTCCTCAGCTAATGTATCGGCGCAACCTTAAATTAATAAAGGAGGAATTCAGAATGGTTATTCAAGAAAAGGTGCAGAACAGGAGTCTGAAGATGACGAGAGAAAATCTCATCTTCGCAAAAACAATCGGTACTCTGTACACGATAGGAGCCGACAGGAATGTGATTTCCCAAATGGTAGAAGAGACCAAAAACACGGAGACGGATATACTTCCATATCTGCGGGATCGTCTCATGTCGATGAGAAGCGGCTATCAGCAGGCAACAAAGGAACATGAAACCTTGAGCAGGCTGCTGGACGACTGCAATGCGGCAATATCCGGGAATCAAACAAGCTGAAAAAGAAAGGAATGATCATGATGAACAGAAACGAACTTCTTGAAAAAATCGCTCAAATTGTCCTGGAGAATCCTGAACTGAAGGAATCTATGGAAATGCTGATGGGCGGATTGGGCCAAACGGAGGAGGCGGTTACCCAGAAGCCGGATATGATGTATGTACTGGCGTGCAGAGTAAAGGTGCGTTCCGAAGACGGGGAAGAAAACTACCACTATCATCCCATTGTCGGGGAGACGCTTCTTATGCCCGGAGGAGAATGCAATAAAATCGTAAGCTCTTCGGATTTGCTCAGCCTGCAAAATTCCACGAGAACGATGTGCCAGTATTATGGCAGCGGCCGATACCAAATTCTTGCCATGAAGCCGGAAGAGTTTGAAAAGCTGCAGCATGCTTTGGATGAAACGGTGACGGTTCTTATGGACAATATCCACCAGGCAGTGGAGGCGGTCTTGAAAAGCAGCGGCTATGTCGCCCAGCGTGCTATTTCCTTTGAGGATATTTATCGGTATATCTTGAGGTCAGTCATGCTCGGTGCGCACGGTGTAATCGGTGCGGCCCTTGGTTCGGACAGTCAGATCATCTCTGACATTTCCGGAGTGCAATATGAATATTCCGAGCTTTCCTGCGGGGATGACGATAAATTGGACGAGGACGACTACGAGGATGATGAGGACACCGACGATTACGAAGATGAGGACGAAGATGATGGCCCAACCAGGGAGATTTACATCATTCGTGAGGTTTAAAGAGACTATGTGATGTGTTCGCCGGCTTCGGATTCCCTGAAACGCCTTTTTGAAAAATTAGTTCAAAGAGAGGTATTATTTATGGCATTCGTAAGCACAAACATCAATATCGGACACCTTCAGGGAATCCTGGTCGGCGATATCTACTCGCCGCGAAGTAATTTGGCTCTGCTTACCATCAAGGTAAAAGCGGAGAAACGGGAACCGGGAACAAACCGCAGGAAACTGCATTTTATCCAGTTTGTCGCCTATGATGAGTTGGCGGAATCGTTTCGGGAAAATGGAAGAGACGGTCAGATCGTATATGTCCAGTACCATTTAACGACCAATGGGAAAAGGGACGAAAACGGAGTGTCCCGTTTCTTCCATAACCGGACGGCGGACCATGCTGTTTTCGGCTCGGTCATTGGAGACGAAAAGGTCAGTGTGCCGTATCTGAACAAAGGATTTTTACAGGGAACGATGGCGGGACTTCAGAAGATCTACAGCAGCAATGAGGATCTGTGGAGTATTCTCGTCTGTGAAACGGTTCTTCATGATTCAGGCAGGGAGCTGCGCCGCTATCACCGCTTTGTATTGAAAGGGGATGAACTGAAGTTTATCGCCGGCAGAAGGAACATCGGCGACCCGGTTTTGGTTGAGTACTGCGTGGAAAGCAGAAAAGAGGAAAGGGACGGCCAGAAAGAACATTATACGGATTACATTTTGACAAATCTTTTATAGGAGGAATCATGCGCAAGACGGTGCAGGCCTGCCTGCTGATTTTGGGATTGATGGCTGCTGTACTTTTGATGATGGATTCCTTTTCAGTTGTGAAGACCGGCACAGGCAATGGCGCGACCATCCAATGGGATGACAACTTCGAAAGATTTTGCTGCGAGCTTGCGAAAGGCTGTTCGTCGGACGCGGAAAGGGTGACGGTCTTCCGAAACTGGATCATCCAGAATATCTCCTACGACGAAGAAAGCGAGGTTCTGTTTTACCAGACATTCCATGTAGGGAAAGTGATGCAGAGCAAGAAAGGCGTGTGCTTTGATTACGCCTGTCTGTTTGCGGCTATGTGCCGGAGCCAGGGAATCCCTTGCTATGTATTGGACGGAACTTATCAGGGCGAGCCGGCCTTCCGCCACGCATGGAACCGGGTGTTTTTTGACGGCCAGTGGTGGAGCCTGGATACCACAAGGGACCATACTGCCAGAAAGGAAGGCGGCAGTGAATACGGAGTGGTCCCCATAGGAGAGGATCCGTTTGCGGAAGACAGCTATTTTTTGATTCATCAGGTTTTCTGATATGGAGAAGATGATATGGAAAGGCAGGGAAACGATGATAAATCCATACGAACTAAAAGATGAACGCGCTCTTGGTCTGATCCAGGGCTATGTGATTGATGTGAAAGACAAAGGCGACTGCAACATGCTTTTGTTCAAGAAAGACACAATGGATCGGGCCTCAGACCTGATTTCGGTCGCCGCATGGGCGCCGCAGGCGGGACAGGACACGCCGGATATGAAGGCGATGACCGACGATGTAAAGGGAAAGTTTATCGCCTGCATTGTAATTATCCGGAAGAAAGAAAAAAATGGGAAGCTTTATACCAACTATGATATGAAGTATCTCATTAAGCCTCCGGTGGGAAAAACAGCTTAAACCACAGCGGGCAGGCCTTTCGGGGCCTGCCATTGCTTTTAAGAAAGGAAAAAGATGGAAGAAAAATCATTATACCAGACGTTGCTTGACCAAGGAGTCCCGCAGACAGATATAGGAAATCACTACAGCGATCTATATGTGCGGGTCACCAGAAAAACCAAAGAGATTATCCAGGACTATATCCAGAGGAACGGCTTAAAAGGAATGCCGGAAGTATTTCGTTCCAATATTGCGGGAGAAGGGTACTGGTACGACATCCCCTTTGCCTATATCCCATTTTGGGAGGAACGAATGAAAAAAGGAAGGGGGCTGGGACGATGAAGATTTTATCCTTTGGCGCAGGCATGCAGTCGACTGCATTGGCGCTCATGAGCTGTGACAATGCGATTGCACAAACATTAGGGCGGCCGGTCCCGTTCCCCAAAGTTCCGGTTTATGACGCGGTGATTATCTGTGACCTTGGCTTTGAGCCGCCATGGGTACAGGCGCAGGCAGATTTTGTAGGGCAAAAGTGCCGTTCTGTAGGGATTTTTTATACCAGCCTTGACGCCCCGCTATACCAGGACCTGATGAGGGATTTTGGAAAACGGCGGGTTGTCAGTATTCCATGGTGGACATTGAGCGATGATGGGCATAAATCCAAGATGCCGAGGAACTGCACGCTGGATTACAAGGTTGGTTTGATCTCCAAATATGTGCGCTGGGAACTCTTGGGCTACAGGAAAGGGCAAAGGCTGAAAGAGGAGGATAAGAAGGCCCATGAAATGCACATGGGATTTAGCGCGGAGGAGAAGCAGCGCTGCAAAGAGAATCCCAACCCCATGTTTGTCAACAGGTTTCCTTTGGTGGACATGCAACTGGAGCGCAGAAACAACTACGCTTACATCAAAGATGTATGGGGGCTGGATACAAAAGCGTCCGCCTGCTGTTTTTGTCCTTTTCACAGAAACTATTTTTTTCAGTATTTGAAACTGCACGAGCAGGAAAGCTATCAAAGGCTGGTGGAGGTGGATAATCTGCTTCGGGACAACTCTCCCAAACCTCCCGTGAATTCCGAATTGTTTATTTCACGCAGCAGGAAACGCCTGGGAGAACTGACACCGCAGGATTGCAACGATGCAGAGTGTTTTGCCTTAAATGGGCGCCTCATATGGAACGGTTTTTAGGCTACAGAAAAAGTTACAGGAGGATTGACGATTTGAACAGGAACAGAGATTATACAGACGTGCTTAAGAACATCATTGATGATGAACTGGAAGGGCGATGCTCGGAAAGCGAGTGTGCCGTATGGCTCTCCGAGATGGGATTGACAGCAGAGGATCTTACGGAACTTGGTTACGGTTATCTCAATGACCTATTTGCGGAAGAGGATGGTGATTGAAAAATGAAGGATTTATGGAAGCTTGTACGTGAGTGTAAAGAGGAGCTGGACGCGCTTGGCATTGAATACCGTACCGTCAGGAATTGGACGGTCAATACCCGGTCACAACGCCGGTGGGGACAATGCAAGGTAGTTTCTTCGGACGTATTTGACATCAATATCTCAGTCCGGCTTCTGGCCGACCAGGTTTCAGACACTGCGGCAAAGGACACCATTATCCATGAATTGCTTCACACGGTAGAAGGCTGCTTAAAGCATACGGGAAAGTGGAAAGCGCTGGCAGAAAAAGTAAACCGGGCTTATCCGCAGTATCATATAAAGCGTGCTACTACCGAAGAGGAAAAAGGCTTTGAAAAGACTGCAAGAACGTACCATAAGAACTATAAAATTACCTGTACCAAATGCGGCAGTTCTGTTTACAGGCAAAAGGCCAGCAAGGTCGTTCTGCACCCTGAGCAGTTTAGATGCCGCATTTGCGGCGGAAAGTTTGTAGTAGAAAAGCAATAGAATAAGGCTCTTAGGCTACACCGGGGGATTTGTCGAACCCATTCACTACGAGGAGGAATGAGAGTGCGATATTACAGAATAGGGAGACCGATTGCTCTAGGTACTTATCCGGAACTACAGGGAAATGAGGTCTTAGAGGTTCACAATTACAGTTTCTCAACCTACTGTGAGGAAATTGGCCGGAAGGCATGGGGGGTACATAGAATATGCATCCCCTTTGCCGCCGGTCCTTGCGGATAACTTTGATCTGACTGCGGACGGCATTGGCTGTACAGGTTGCCTGAACGAATACGCAGATCGGGATATGGATTGCTGCTGGAATTGCAGCAGGAATAAGTATTCCAGAAAAGATCTTTACAGACACCGGAAAATAGAATATGGAGAAAAGGGCGAAGATGCAAATGCTTAAACGGGATCTTTAAAGAGATGAAAAAATGGAGCGACAGTCTTGTTGCTCCATTTTTTTCTTGCAATATAAATCCACTCTAACTATTCTTCCTGCGCATCCATTAAAAAGCAAAGGAGGAATTCAAATGAGATTCAAAGACATGGATGAAGAACGGAAAAAGGTTGATGAGCTTACAAAAGCGCATCAGAATCTGGGACTGGAAGGAGAGAACTATTTGATCCGCCCGTTTCAAGATATGGCTGAAATCGAACGGGAGGGGGAGCTGTTGCACCATGCAATTGCCTATTATGCCATTGACCGCTATGCCAAGGGGAAGGATTATCTTTTCGCAATGCGGAAAGCATCGGAACCGGATACTCCATTTATTTCTTTGGAGTTTTCCTCTGGCGGGAAACTGGAGGAAGCTCGAAAGGATTGCAACCGCAAAGTCACTGACAGGGAAGAACTGGAGTTTATTCAGCGGTTCCAGGAAGAGCTTCTGTGGCCATTCATCTCTCATAGCAAGGAGGGCGTCCAGACTCTGCTGTCCAAGAGGGTTTATGATGTTCCGGAATACCGGAGAGTGCTTGGAATATCTCCGCAGCTAGGCATGAAAATTTCTTCTTTAACGAGGCAGCTGGCGAAAGAGGTGCAAATGTGCAAAGAGTATTGGTGGTGTAATTTTGAAGATCTGCATCTGTTAAAGCTTCATGCAGTGGACGGGATACTGCGAGTAGCAATCGTGACAGACGGAGAGAAATTTATCCTATGTGAAATACCGCCAGAATGCACGAGTATTCAATTCATGGAAATCTAGGAGCGTGAGAAGATGACAAAGGAAGAATTCAGAAGATCCCTTTATGCCAGAAAGGACTGGTACCAGAAGTCGTTGGACATGAAAAAGGGAAAGATCCCATGGGAGAATGGTTATAACTGGCCGGATGGCGATGTGCAGACCTGGGAAGGTGCTGTCAGAGAATTGAAAAATACCCTGGATATGCTGAACTGCATATCTGAGCGGCTGACGGTATCTACTCCTATCGGGTCAATCATTACGGTTCCGAAAAAGGATAGAAACTATCCCGGTGTCCATATCTGCCTGGAAAAGAATGCGGATTTAGACATTCTTGCAACCATAGAGGCCAATCCATTCATCAAGAAGGTCCAAATGGTCTCGTATGCAGTAATTCCAGAGAAACGATAAGGCGAAACGCACCCTGCGGATATCCGGAGCGTGCTAATACGGAGAACATGAAACAGGAGGTAAAATGGTGGAATCAACGGAAGAGAAAGTGATTTCTGAGATTAAGCGCTTGATCAGACAGCATACCTACTGCAGTTACCGGGATGAAGAGGAATGCTTTGTGACGGAAATTTATGCCGATTACCGGGACGAGGCCGGAACAGATATCATTATTCAATGGTGCCGATCGGAAAAACCGTGGGACGCATTCTGGGAATCGCTTGACGAGTGGTATCGGGAGTCGGTATGGGACGAAGAGGACAACGTAATTGCCGCAGTGCGGAAGAATTGGTGTTCCAAATGCCATTCCTATGAAGAGAACGAGGAATTTATTGAGGAGTGGATTCGGGAAAATCTTTCTGTAGAGTTGCCTTCGGATCATTATCTGGAACAGGAAGTGTGTGTTGATATCATTGTTGATACCGGTGACGGCAATTACGACTATGTTCTTAACGATGTGTATCCGCACTATGACGGGCGTTACGAAGAACGGATCCCCGAGGAAGCGTCCATCCTATGGCTTGCCAGGCAGCAGGGGTATTTGAAGAAACAGTTAAGCATGGCGATGAAGAAACAGATTTTTGGTGACAGCAAATTGCTGGAAAGCCTGCGGACGGAAGTGCTCAACTGCTCCAGCCATATGAATGCGTTGACCTTCTTTGTGAAAATGACCGTAAAAGAGTTATTTAAACTGCAGGAGGCCATAGCTGAAAGTGAAAAAGATGAAATAAAGACCGGAAAGTACAGCGCCGTGCAGAAACGAAAGCACTTAAGGCATATGGTTCTTTCCAAAGATACGGCCTGTGGGTTGTACGATAACTGGTCTGGGGCCGGTTCGGTTCTGGAAATTGAACTGGAAAAGGACGTAGTGCTCCCGTTGAAGTTTATCAGTTCAGCGTGGCCGGACGGCGGCAGAGGCTATAGCGTGGCAAATGTTTATGGAATCTGTAGTTCGTTCTGGACGGATACAGTGAAGCAAATTGCATAAGGAATTCCTTTGGGAAAGGTACTGTTATTAAAAAATAGGAGGATTTTGTTATGGGACTTCAATTACATGAGACAGTGTATGGAAAAAATTTTTTTGAGTATCAGCTTCCCAAACTTACAGAAGCGATAGAAAATCTGAGCGAAAACATCAAAAGGCAGAAGGATAGTGAAGGAACAGAGAAGGAGGATCTCGCTCCAGAAAAAAGGGAAGCGTTGCTTGCAGTTTTACAGAACCCCCAAAAAGCGGAAGCATTTGGCAGGCGGATCACGGAACAGGTGGAAACAGACGATGAATCACCAGAAAAGATTGGATATTATGCCGCAAAAGCGATTTTAGATGGCAGCGTTGATGATTTGTTGATTGCCATCTGTGGCTGGTCTGTTTCTTCGCTTCTGGATTCCGTAAACAGCGATATATGAGTTCTGTAGAAAAAGGAGAGAGAAAAAATGTCAATTTCTAACTGGAACGATTACGGATATGGAATCCGCACGGATAATCTGCAGATCAAATCAGAAGAAAGTCTGGGCGAACTGGTAAGTATGGTGCCAAAGCTGAAGGCAGAAATGGATGCCTATTTCGAAGAACAGGAAATCTCAGAACTGACGATGGAGGATTATCTGGGATACGACACAGAGTATGATTACCAATTAGCATCACTAATGCGGCTGGTGATTAAAGAAGCGGAGGGAATCGATTTAGTTCCCTGCGATGATCTTAACGCATGGAATTATCTTTTGTATATGCCCTCCTATCCATGGCGGATGAGTGAAACCGATTTACGGCTGACGGAAGAAAAACTGGATGAGATCTTTCAAAAGTATTTTTCGGTTGTGACTGATGATGAGATCTCACCGACTTATCTGAACCTGGAAAATGGCGATTGAAAGGAACGTATAAAATGGATATCAGAGAATATTTGAGGGCTTACAGGGTGATACAGAACAGCGGTGTTCTGAAACCACCGTGCCCACGCTGCGGCGGAGAAATGGAGAACGACAATGGCGAAAACGCATTAAGCCGACATTGGGATGTGTATATCTGTTCGGATTGCGGCCGGGAAGAGGCGCTGGCGGACATCTTTGAAGAGGAAAAACCGGTGGAAGAATGGTATGCGGTCAGGCTGCTTGCCTCCAGTTCTGAAATTCCAAGGAAACAAAACGGCTATGAGTTAGATATCGTCAATAAATTAGAGATAACGGACGAGGATATCGACTTTATCCTGTCAATGGCCCTTGATGGCGGGATTACCCACTGGTATTCCAAGGTGGAAGTAGTTGGAGAATATCTTGGCAAATATACGAGCGACCAGATCAGCCGGGGAGGCATCCTTATTCTCCATGATATGGAAGATGGGAAACGATACGAGCTGACGCGGGAAAAGTTGTTATCCGGACTCCAGAAATACCTGCAGGAACATTCAGCTGTGATCTGTGGACAGGGGATAGATACCGGAGAAATTGATGCTTTGGAAGCTGACCGCATTGTTCAGCTTGCCTTATTTGAGGAGGTTATATATGGATAGAGAAAGACAGGATTGGGAGATTCATTATGTTTCCAACAGTGCGCCCTGCATTCGTGAGGGGAGGGTAGAGAAATCATTTCCCGAATATATCTGCGATGCCCATACCCATGGTATGAACCGTTATGGGCATTTGGAATTTCAGGTTGTGATTGATTACGGTCCGAGGAATATCGGTTATCTCCTCAATACGATGGGATACCGGGTCCAGGCTGGAGAAATTTTCCGAAATGGAGATCTGGTAAAGGGATTGCTTAAAAACTACGATGTTCAGATTCGTCAGATGACGGATTCTATGGGAGAACCGGTACTGCGGCTTGTCATACCGGACAAGCAATACCGATGGCCTGAAAATGCGGAGCCGCCGTATCAGTACCAAATGCTGGCAACACATTTACTGTATTTGGACTCGGGAACATCAAACTGACGGGAGGTATCACCATGGAGAAAAAGGTTTTCAAAGCTGTCTTGTATTTAAGGGTCGGCAATAAGGAGCAGTTGTCTGAGAAAGACGTAAAGAGCCGGGAGCCGGATATCAGACAGCTTTTGCGCCAGAACAGGTATGGGGTGATCGGAACGGTCCCCGTTGTAAGCAGAGGCGAAACGGAGCCCCCTTTCCTGAATCCCTTTGCCGGAGAAACCAAACAAAGGGAACGGCTTATAGCCGGCGATATGGCGAACACCAAAAGAGGCTACGGCCAATGCCCTAAGATTGGGGAAAAAGGTGGAAGGAACAAATATAAAAATGATTTTCGCAGTAAAAGAAGAGATAGATGGCCTCAAAACATCCTGAGAGGAGATCAGAGATAACAAGGGCGTTAGCATATATTGCTGATGCCTCAAAGTGCAAGAAAAGGAGGAAATTTTAATGTCAGAAAAGGTGTTGATGTATGCAAGAGTCGGCAACATAGGGCAGATGGCGGAGGCAAGTTTGGACCTTCAACTGCAGGCAGTCGAGGAGTTCTGCCGTCAGAAAGGCTATGAAATCGTCGGGACAAAGACTTGTGTAGGCGGTGGAGAAAAAGCGATTTCTTTTCTCCCTCCTCTTGCTGAAGAAGCGAAACAGAGGGAAGCTACAATGATCGTGACCTGTAGTATGGACCGTTTCACCCGGGATTACGACAGCCTTATTAAATTTGAGGATGACATGAGAAAAGAAAACATCAAAGTGTTGTCCGCAGAGGCAACGACAGAACCGAATGAAATGGATAAAGTGTTACAGGCAATTTTTGAAAAGTTTAAGGAATATGAGAAATAAGAGAGGTGCCCGGCAAGACTTGCCGGGCATCTTTTTTCTTGAAATAGAATGGTTTCCGGCACATATTGTCGGTGTATTTTATGGAAAGAAAAAGGAGGAGTTTAATGCATTAATGTATCGCTGGGCAAGGCCCGGCAAAAGGAGGTTGTTATGCGTAAAGTTGCCAATGACGACCTGGATAAGATGAATCATCAAGAGGTTCCAGTCACTGATACGGAGGAACTTGCGGATATACGAGACGTTAGGATTGATCCCAAAAGTTCAAAAGAAGAAAAACTCCGTTCATTCCTGGAACAGATTAAAAACCCATATCGGTTTCGCTGCGGTAGCCATATCGTCCGCGTATCCTTTTCAGAAACGGACAGGACGCTGGAGGACTGCCTGGAAGACTATTTTAATTCATTGATATAGGCGCCTGGCAATGTAGCTGTAAGGTGCCGGAAAGGAGAGTTTATGAGTTTGAAGGTACTTTACAAAGCGATTGCCTACCTGCGCCTGTCAAAGGAAGATGGCGACGAAGCAGAAAGCAACAGCATCCGAAATCAACGGATATTGATAGAAGATTATGTCAAACGGCAGGCGGATATTAAGCTGATTGGAGAGAAGGTTGACGATGGATATTCCGGAGTGAATTTTGATCGTCCAGGGTTTCAGGAAATGATGGAGCTCATCCGCGACGGAAAGGTAAACTGCGTTATCGTCAAGGATCTGTCCCGGTTTGCACGAAATTTCGTGGAATCAGGGAAATACCTTCAACAGATATTTCCTTTCCTGAACGTGCGGTTTATTGCCATCAACGATAATTACGACAGCCTGAAAGCGGACTATCAGACCAACAATCTGTACGTCCCCATTAAAAATCTCTTTAACGACGCATACAGCCGGGATGTATCCATTAAAATGAGGAGCTTCTATGATTACAAGAAGCGCAATGGAATGCCGACCTGTGCCTTTGCCGTTTACGGCTACAGGAGAGAGAAAGGCTCCAAAAAGTTGCTGGTGGATGAGAATGTCGCCGGTGTGATTCAGAGCATCGCTGCCGCCAAGCTGTTTGGGCTGAGTCTTCAACAGATCGCGGACAAACTGAATGAACAGCAGGTTTTGTGTCCGGCGGAATATAAGAGAAGCATTAGTCCGAACTATAAATGCGGGCCACGAAAAAAAGTTGTCTGCAAATGGACTAAAATGGCGGTCAGCAGGATCCTGCGCAATCGTGTTTACACAGGCTGCCTGGAGCTTGGGAAGACTTACCGGCCCAATTATAAGGTCAAGCGTCCGTTTCTGGCTGCCAAGGATAGCTGGAGCCAATATGAAAATGCCCATGAAGCGATTCTTTCCAAGGTGGAGTTTGATACGATTCAACGGACTATGGACGTGGAAATGAGACGGAATCCTCAGGCAGAAACCAGTTATCTTCTGAATGGTATTCTCTTTTGCGCCGATTGTCACCAGGCTATGGTCCGGCGGAATGTCTACAGCAAGGGAAAAAAGTATGTTTACTACAACTGTGCGTCCAACCGGAAAGACAAGAACGAATGTACCCCTCACAACATCAGCGAAGATACGATTCTGAAAATCCTTCTTCCGGTTATCAGAAACCATGTGGAAGCTGTCGTAGAGATAGACGACATGCTGCATTATCTGGATACCTTACCGGAAAGGCAGGGAGCTTCCCGGACGATTGACCGTCATATCAAAGCGTTGGAAGCAGAACTGGAGAAGAACCGGCGGTTTAAGCGGATGGTGTTTGAGAAGTATGGCGAAAAAATCATTGATCAGAAGACGTATCTGGAGTATACGGAAATCTATTCTAAAAAGTGCGACGACCTGGAAGCGGCGATTTCTAAACGACGGGAAGAGCTGCAGGCGGTTCTCACAGCCGGCGCCTCACGCAATGAGTGGGTCCGGTTGTTCAAGAAAAACCGCGGCATTAAAAACCTGAACCGCCCCCTTCTGCTTTCTTTGATTGAACGGGTCGAAGTAGGGGAAGGAAAGAACATTACGGTACGGTTTGCCTATCAGAACCAGTTTGATATCGCAAAAGAGTATATCGATAATTTTAAGACGAAGGAGGCAGAACATGAACTGGAACCAGCAGAGAACAAACGAAGCTCCTAATCCTGTGGCAGGAAATCCGAATATTGCGAAAGTCTATCTGACAGGAGTGTATGTTCGCCTGTCTGTGGAAGATGGGGGCCTTGGAAAAGAAAGCGAGAGCCTGCTTCATCAGGAACAGTTTTTGATGCGGTATCTGGAACAGCATCCCGAACTCATATTGACGAAAATATACAGAGACAACGGTGAGACCGGGACGAAGTTTGATCGTCCTGGTTTTTCTATGATGATGGATGATCTGCGTCATGGTGCCATCAACTGCATTCTGGTAAAAGACCTGTCCCGGTTTGGCAGGGACTATGTACAGACCGGAGAATACATCGAAAAAATATTTCCTTTTATGGGAACGCGGTTCATATCCGTCCTCGAAGATTTCGATAACATCAGGCCGAATGCCAGAGATACGCTGATGGTCAACCTGAAGAATCTGATGAACGAAGCCTACGCAAAGGATAAATCCAAGCGTATCTGCTCCGCGTTTGACGCAAAGCGTGCAAACGGCGAATTCAATGTAAAATACGCTCCTTACGGCTATCTGCTATCAGGAGACAAAAAGCATCCATATGTGATCAATCCGGAAACGGCAGATGTGGTGAGAGAAATTTTTAACCTTCGGCAACAGAGAATGCCGGTACGTGCTATTGCCCGCCTGTTGGACGAAAAAGGGTATTTGACGCCAAGGCAATACGCAATCAAAGTTGGGATCCGGAAGAAACCAATGCCGGAGAATCATTGGACGTCGGTGGCGGTCTATCGGATACTTGAAAATCCGGCTTATCTTGGACACATGGTTGTGCATAAAACGGAAGCTCGGCTGTATCAGGGAATCCAAAAGCGCAAGGTGGATAAGAAAGACCAGCTTTTTGTGCCAAATGTCAATGAAGCGATCATAACCCAGGAGCAGTTCGATTCGGTGCAAGGAGTAAAGAAAGTGTCCAAACGGTCATCCAAAAAGCAAAAGGCAAAAACAGAGAATCTGTTCAGAGGCTTCCTGTACTGCGCAGAATGCGGAAGGCCCTTATATGCGGAGAAATCCAAATTAGCCAATGGGAAAGAAATGCGGTATTATCACTGCCCTACCTATCGGGACCATCACGAGAAGTATTGTTCCCATAAAGCTGGTATGCGGGAAGATAAAATCAAAACGGTTGTTTTGGAATTCATCAAGTCGCAGGCACGGCTGGCAGGGGAAATTGAGAGGCGTGCAAATAGTGCTTCGCTGTTTCATCTGGAAGGACTAAACGGCAGGAGCAGAAAAGATACCATACATGACCTGGAGGCAGCTCTTGACCGGGAAGAGTATTTACTGAAAGATGCGTTCGAATGTTATGTGCTTGGCTCATTGAGTGAGAGCGATTATCTTTTTTCCAAGGCCAAACGCGAGAAGCAGATGGAATCTTTACGTGCCCAGCTGAAAAAAGCGAAAAAGAACGAGGGAAAAGGAATTCTGGAAATGGTGAAATCCAGTTCGTATGTCCAGATATTGAAATCCCTTACGAGAGCAAGGACGGTAACCCGGGAGATGTGCGAGGCATTGCTGGAGCGCATCGATATTGATAAGGACCACAATCTGAAAATCACGGTCAAGTATCGGGATGAATTTGCTGACCTATTGCAAAAGATTGGAGATTTGGAGGCGGAGATACATGATGTCGGATGAATACACAATTGCAAAATACCTTCGCCTGTCACTGGAAGATGGTGACCTGGATGAAGCGAAAGACGAAAGCAACAGTATATCGAACCAGCGGAAGCTACTGGATTATTATATCGAGCAGCATCCAGATCTGAGTGGTGCAAAGATATTGGAATTTGTAGATGATGGTTATTCTGGGACCAGCTTTGACCGCCCCGGAGTGCAGAAGCTCCTGCAGATGGTAAAGGAGAATAAAATCAATTGCATCATGATTAAGGATTTCTCCCGATGGGGGAGGGATTATATCATGGTCAGCGATTATCTGGAACAGATCTTTCCGTTTCTGCAGGTACGTGTAATCTCGGTCAATGATAATTACGATAGTGCCACGATTGCTTCTACTGCAGGGAACATTGAAGTTGGTTTTACCAATATCATGCATGACATGTACAGCAAAGAACTTTCAAGGAAGCTCTTACTGACGAAACGACAGCTGTTCGAAGCAGGCAAGTACCATAGCAGTTATCCTTTTTATGGGTATTTGAAGTCCACGAATGAAAAATACCATCTGGAGATAGAGCCGGGAGCGGCGGGAGTTATAAAAAAGATATTTCGTTGGTATGCAGCCGGCTCTTCTACCAAGGAGATTGCACAGAAGCTCAACCGGACAAACACAATGACGCCGCTTTTATGGCTTGTAAAATTTTGTGGATTTAAACCGCGGTTTGAAAAAGGAAGCACTAAGGGGACCAGATGGACCAGCTCATCTGTTATGCACATTTTGAAGGATGAACGCTATACAGGCAAGTGCATTTATGGAAAGACGAAGGTCGCTAAAATCGGAAGTCGGAAATTAATTAAGCAGCCAGAAAGTGAATGGTTTGTGGTTCCCAATCGGTTTCCGCTTATCATCACGCAGGCTTTGTTTGATAAGACGGCTGCCATCAGAAAGTCCCGAGCCAGGACAAAGGTCAAAAAGGGAGAACCAAGCCCCAGGATTTTTCTTGGCAATATCCGATGCGGTCACTGTGGTTATGCAATGAATTTCCATGAGACCAAGTACCCTTATTATATTTGCCACGCGAGACAGGCGGACAATGATCTGCATTGCCAGGGAACCCGTATCATGGAAAGCGATCTGGCAGAGGTTGTGTTGAATGCCTTAAAGCAGTTCGCCCAGGTTTGTATCGATTCAGAACGGAGGCTGGAGAAAAGAAGGGAAGTGATGCGAAGCGAACGGGCACAGATACAGGAAAAGATAAAACAGCAGGAGAAAATTGCCGCCAAACTTCTTCTGGAAGGGAATGATTGCTTTGAGGAGCTTCTGGAGGGAAAGATTGACGATCAGGAGTACACCACACGAATGGCGGAGAATAACCGAAAGGTTGCAGAATGCCAGAAGCAAGTAGACGCATTAAATGAAACGCTGCAGAGTATGCCAGAGGTTCCGGATGCGATGTCTGAAAAGACATTGATTGGGAAAATCCTTTCTCTTGAAAGATTGGACCGTAAATTGGCTGATCTGACAGTGAAATGTATACATGTATTTAAGGACGGATCGCTGCAAATCGAATGGAACTTCTCTGGATTGTTTGACTCCATGTTTCCGCAGGATCTGCTTGAAGTCCTGCCAAGAACCGAAACAGTCATGCTGAATCGAACGTGGATCTATTGCTGTACGGTAGACGGATGGGACGAATTGGAAAGAATGCGTCAGGAGCTCTTTGCTTATGCGGAAGGCCGGCAATGGCTGGTAGTAGGGGACTCTTTTGATAACTCAAAGCCTTGTCTGGAGGCAAACGGGTTTCGTCAGATGCGAGACGCTGCAAAACAGGGGAGAGTGGACAATGTTCTTGTTTATACACTAGACGGACTCTCCAAGAGGTCTAAAAATTATGCGAGGTTTCAGCGGCAGATTGAAAAGCGTCATGTCCTTATGTATGACCGCAATGGCAACCTTCTAATAGGAGCATAAAAAGAAGCCGACGACTCTTCTTGTGAAGAGAGGAGCGTCGGCTTCGTGCTGTTTGTGGATGAGTTTTGTGGGATTCTCGTTTATATAAAGTTTGGTGCCGACGTAACATCTCAGTATGTAAGTACAGTAGGAGCGAACAGGAAGGCAATCCAAGAGTATATCCGAAATCAGCTACAGGAAGATTACACAGACGACCAAATGAGTATAAAGGAGCATGTAGACCCGTTTACGGGTCAGCCAATAACAGAGGGCAAATAAACAAAAGCCCCTTTAGGGGCAGCCCGTGAAAGCTGCGCGGTTGGCAGACTTTTCGATGAGCCTATAGGCTCGGCCATGGGCATGCCCCAAGGGGGCTAGTGCATACCACCGGCACGGCCGGTGGTTATGATTTTCTTGGCGATGCGGCAAAAGTGGCGTAAAATTGTGAAAAATGGTGGTCTGTTTCACCCGCTGTTTCACCCTTAAAATAACCTGGTTATATAACGACCGCAATAACATTGGTACAAATTGTCTGACCTGATTTGATAAAAGCCTCTTGCCAACGACCTGTAAACTATTGATATATCTGCGTTTTCTGAAATCCTATAATTACACTCGGACCACGGGAGAGGGTCTCAAAGAACTCCCCCGTTTGCTATGTACCCGGATTTCTGGACCCGGGTTCCAAATTGAATAATAAGGTTTCCTATGGATGCTTGCCTGAATTTAGGGGGAGGCATCCATTTTGTTTTCGATTGGATTCTACTGTTGTTGCAATAGTCGATATATTCATCTTTTTTTGATTTGCCCCTTTTTTTATTGTCGGGGATTGTGTATAATAAAAAGCAATATGGAAAGTGCGGCGCCGCTGCGGGAGGGCATCTGACCCGGCGAATGCCGACAGCATACGAACACACGGTGCAGATCAGGGGCGCTTGGCGTCCGTCCTTTGCGGTGAACGGCGTTTTTCGTCGAAGTCCCGGCTCGAAAGAGCGGAAGCAAATCCGGCGTTTTAAACCCTTGAAATCTACATGCTGCCCGTCCCGCCAGATGGAAACAGCAGCCCCTAAAAATGCCATGAGAAGGGAAGAAAGTATTATGGATTACGAAGCGAACGAGAAGCGCGTCAAAGAGACGGCGCTTCCGGAGGAGCCGAAGCAGGAGCCGGAGGAGAAAAGCCTCCTGTTTGACGTATATACGCTTTTGCATGACCTCGTGTATATTCTGGCGTTTATTACATTTTTCTTTGTATTTGCGATCCGTCTGGTCGGTGTAGACGGGAAATCCATGAATATGACGCTCTATGACGGGGATTACGTTGCGCTCCTGAGCAATGCGTTTTATGACCATGATCATGTTGCGCAGGGCGATATTGTGGTCGCGTCGGTGCCGAGCTTTGAGGACGGAAAGCCCATTGTCAAGCGGGTGATCGCGACGGAGGGACAGACGCTGGATCTCATTGACGGCGTTGTCTATGTAGATGGGACGCCGCTCGACGAAGAGTATATCAACGGCGTGGACTGCACCTATGAGCAAAGCGATTACGGTTACCCCATTACCGTGCCGGAGGGCTGTGTTTTTTTGATGGGCGACAACCGAATGGCCTCCCGTGACAGCCGATGGTATGAGATCGGCATGGTCGATACCCGCTATCTTTTGGGCAAGGTGCTGTTCCTGGTGTGGCCCGGCACCAATGGGCAAACGGAGTCGCGCGATTTTGGCAGAGTGGGGAGCGTGTCTTGATGGAGGATATGCTGAATATTCAATGGTATCCCGGGCATATGACCAAGACCCGCCGCCAGATGGAGGCGGATCTAAAGCTTGTCGATGCCGTCTGTGAGCTGCTTGACGCGCGCATTCCGTTTTCTTCGCGTAATCCGGATATCGCGGCGATCTGCGGCGGAAAGCCGCGCATGGTGATTTTAAACCGGATCGATATGGCCGACCCGGCGCGAACCAAGCAGTGGGCGGAATTCTTTTCGGCGCAGGGACTTTGCGTGGTGCAGACCGACTGCAAGTCGAGGCGCGGCATCCAAGCCTTTGCTCCGGCCGTGCGTGAGCTTCTGAAGGAGAAGCTGGGGCGCTATGCGGAAAAGGGGCAGATCGGCCGCCCGCTCAAGCTGATGGTCGTCGGAATACCGAACGTGGGAAAGTCCACCTTTATTAACCAGATTTCCGGACGGAGGGGCGCAAAGGCGGAGAACCGCCCCGGCGTAACGCGCGGAAAGCAATGGGTCAACGTTGACGACGGCCTGCTTCTGCTGGACACGCCCGGCATTCTTTGGCCGCGCTTTGAGGATAAGGAGGTCGGAATGAAGCTGGCCTACACCGGCGCGGTCAAGGACGATATTCTTGATGTGGAAACACTGGCCTGCAGCTTGATCCAGATGCTTTGGCTGCGCTATCCGGATGCGCTGCGCGCGCGCTACAAGCTCGACGCACCGGAGGATGCGGCGGGCTATGCGCTGCTGGAAGCGGCGGCGCGCAAGCGCGGCTTCCTTCTGCCTCGCGGCGAGGTCGATACCGAGCGGATGGCGCGCGTGCTGCTGGACGAGTACCGCAGCTGCAGGATCGGCCGCTTTACGCTGGAGACGCCGGAGCTGCTTGAGGGAACGCCATGACCTATGAGGTAATTCGCGAGATCTTTAATCTTTGCAAAAACAATCAGATGCGCGACGTTTTTGTCGAGGAATGCGACACCGACAGTCCGGACGATTATATGCGCAGCTATTTTCACGGAAAAGAAATAGAAATGGAAAAAACGGTGCGGGAAGACGGCACGATCATTTATGACGTGGCTGTGGACGGACTGCGGCAGCGGTTCAGCTTCAGCCCCTGACGGAGGCAGCATGGAAAAGTTGTGGGAAATTGAACAGGCCTGCTTTGCGGAAGGCTTTTCGCTGATTTGCGGCGTGGACGAGGCAGGACGGGGACCGCTGGCCGGTCCGGTCTGCGCGGCGGCGGTGATCCTGCCCCCATATCTGTCGATCGAGGGCTTGAACGACTCCAAAAAGCTGAGTGATCGAAAGCGGCGGGAGCTGTATGACGTCATTACCGCGCAGGCGGTGGCGTATGGCATAGCCTTTGCCGACGAGAAGGAGATTGACGAGATCAATATTTTACAGGCGACCTCCTGCGCAATGGAGAGGGCAATACAGAAGCTGGAAGTTCGTCCCCAGCTTGCGCTGATCGACGGCAATCGGGCGAGGGACTTCGGACTGCCGGTCAGAACCATCGTAAAGGGAGACAGCCTATCTGCTTCCATTGCGGCGGCGTCAATTCTGGCAAAGGTTACGCGGGATCGGCTGATGGAACAGCAGGCGCTGCTTTATCCGCAGTATGGCTTTGAGGTACATAAGGGCTATGGCACAAAGCGACATTATGAGGCGCTGCGGGAATACGGCCCCTGTCCCATTCATCGCAGAAGCTTTTTGAAAAAGTTTTATGGAGAATAAGCGCCTGCTTGGGCGATGGGGCGAGGCGCTTGCGGCGGAATACCTGCGCAAAAAGCGATACCGCATCGTCTGCGCCAATTATGTCTGCCGCTTCGGGGAAATTGACATCATTGCGGAAAATCGGGAATACATTGTCTTTGTGGAGGTAAAGCTGCGCAAAAGCGCGGCGTTTGCCATGGCGCGGGAATTCGTCGATCTGCGCAAGCAGCAGCGGCTGGAAAAGACGGCGGCGCTCTACCTTGCCGAGCACGAAACGGAAAAGCAGCCGCGTTTTGACGTGATTGAAATCTATGCGCCGGACGGTATGCAGACGGCAAAACCGTCGATTTCTCATTTGGAGGATGCGTTTTCTTGAGAATTTCCGTATTTGATCTGCATTGTGATACGCCGTCCCTGCTTTGGCTGCGGGACGAATCCCTGCAAAAGAACAGCGGCGCAGTCAACCTGCAAAGGGCGCGGTCGCTTTCCTCCTATACGCAGTTTTTTGCGTTCTGCCCATTCGGCAACGAGATGCGGCGATATGCGGCGTGGAGTGCAGAGCAGCGATTTTGCGCCATGCTTCGGCATTTTGGTTCGGTAAGCGAGGAATTGCAGAAAATGGAGAATGTGACCGCGTATCTTTCTCTGGAGGGCGCGGAGGCAATCGGCTGCGATGAAGGACGGCTGGAGCCGCTTTGGCGGCAGGGCTTCCGCATGACGACGCTGACGTGGAACTACTCCAACGCGCTTGCAGGACCGCACACGACCGAGGAGGGACTCACGCAGGCGGGACGGCGCTTTGTTTGCCGCGCGCAGAAGATCGGAATGCAGATTGACGTGAGTCATCTGTCAGAGCGTGCCTTCTGGGATCTGTGCGATATAACGTCCGCACCCCTTGCGGCCAGCCACAGCAACAGCCGTGCCTGCTGCGGACACAGCCGGAATCTCAGCGATGCGCAGGCGCGTGCGTTGATCGCCCAAGGCGGGCTGATCGGGATCAACCTTTACGCGCCCTTCCTGAACGAGTCGGGTAAGGCGACCTTTGACGATGTGTTTTTGCACATTGCACATTTTTTAGAGCTGGGCGGAGAAAGCAATCTTGCGCTCGGTGGTGATTTGGACGGATGCGACTGCCTGCCGCAGAACTTTTCCGGCGTGGACAGCTATCCGACGCTGGCTGAGGCGCTGGTGCAGCGCGGACTAAGCCGGGAGACGGTCGAGGCGCTGTTTTACAGGAACGCTGCGCGGTTCTTTGCGGCGGCGCGGGGACGATCCGAAGACAAATGAAGTGAGGAATGCCATGGCGCTTTATGCAATTGGAGATCTGCATCTGTCGCTCGGTGCCGATAAGCCGATGGATGTGTTTGGCGGCGCGTGGACAGGATATATGGAAAAGCTGCGTGCAGGGCTGTCCTGTATTACACCGCAGGACACGACCGTGCTGCTCGGCGATCTTTCGTGGGCGCTGGATTTGAATGGCGCACGCGAGGACTTTGCGTTTATCCATGCGATTCCCGGCAGAAAGATCATCCTGAAGGGAAATCACGACTACTGGTGGAGTACGGCTGCCGCGTTTTATCGCTTCTGTGCCGAGAACGGCTTCGAAGACATGCATATTCTGCACAACAATTGCTATTTTTACGGTGACTATGCGATCTGCGGGACGCGCGGCTGGTTTTTCGAGGAGGATAGGCACGGGAAGCATGACGAAAAGGTCTTTCGTCGGGAGCTTTGCCGACTGGAGGCATCGCTGAAGGCAGCGGGGGAGCATGAGAAGCTCTGTTTTCTGCATTATCCGCCGAAATATCGTGGGTATGACTGCCCGGAAATCCTGGCACTTTTCAAGCGCTACGGCGTGCACTGCTGCTGCTACGGGCATCTGCATGGCGACAGTCATCGGCTTGCGATCACAGGCTGTGTGGATGGAGTTGACTATCGTCTGGTCGCTGCGGATTATATCGGCTTTCGACCGGCGCAAATTTTAGAGGCTTCGGAATGATCCTCCTGCGGCGGACACCGGCGGATTCCCGCCAAGGCCGCAGCGTGGGAAATCGGAAAGACACCCGGCGTGAAGAATTACTCACGCCGAACAGATTTGCAGACTTCACCAGGCGCTTTCCTGCCGCAGCGGAGTCGGCTGTCCGTAGGAAAGCCCCCGGACAAAAAGCGGGAAGCCGATGCGCCGCACGGCTTTTTTGTGGCGTTTGCATCGAATGGCGCGGGGGAATGCATCCTCCCGCGCTGTTTTTTGTACGAAAAAAGCATCGGACACGAAAAAAACACAATTATTTTTGAATTTTTTGAAAAAAGAGTGGAAATCTCGTGCAGAATCTGATAAAATAGTACGGCTTTGTATAGCACACGTCAGAATTGCCGCACCGCGGCATACCGCATAGGAGGAAATGTAACATGAATGTAAAGAGCGTTGAAAAAGAAAATAACCACGCCAAGATTACCGTCGAGTTTGAGCGCAGCCTGCTGGAGAGCGGCATTGACAAGGCATATCGTAAGATCTGCAAGTCTATCAGCATTCCCGGCTTCCGTAAGGGTAAGGCACCGAGAAAGATGGTTGAAAAAATGTACGGCGCCGAGGTCTTCTACGAGGACGGCGTTGAGGAAATCTTCCCGGAGATTTATAAAGAGACCGTTCTGGATCAGGGCGTCAAGGCAGTCGGTCAGCCGAGCATTTCCGACATGAATGTGACGGCAGACACCGTTACCATCGTGATCGAAACCGCGCTGTATCCCGAGGTAAAGCTCGGCCAGTACAAGGGTCTTGAAATCTCCAAGGCGGAGGCCGCCGTTTCGGAGGAGGAGATCGAGGCAGAGCTGGACCGCAAGGCAAAGGACATCGCAGCGATTGAGACGGTGGAGCGTCCCGCAGAGCTGGGCGACACGGTCGTGCTTGATTTTGAAGGCTTCGTAGACGGCAAGGCGTTTGACGGCGGCAAGGCGGAGAAGTATGAGCTGACGCTCGGCTCCGGCGCATTCATCCCCGGCTTTGAGGAGCAGGTCGTCGGCCTGTCCGCGGGCGAGGGCAAGGATGTTGTCGTTACCTTCCCGGAGAACTATCAGAAGAAATCGCTTGCCGGCAAGGAAGCGACGTTCAAGGTTCATGCCCACGAGGTGAAGAAGACCATCGTCCCGGAAAAGGATGACGAGTTTGTAAAGGATGTATCGGAATTCAATACGCTCGACGAGCTGAAGCAGGACATCCGCGCAAAGATTCTTGACGAGAAGCAGGCCGGTATCGACAGCGCATTTGAGAACGCTGCGATCGAGAAGGCGGCCGGCAATATGGAAGCAGACATTCCGGAATGCATGATCGACGACGAGGTGCAGAAGGAGATGGAGCGCTTTGATTATGATCTGCGCGCACAGGGCGCTTCGCTGGAGATGTACGCGAAAATGATGGGCGGCAATCTCGACGCATTCCGTGCCAGCATCCGTCCGGCAGCGACGACGCGCCTGAGAGCGAACATCATGCTTGACGCAGTGGTTGACGCCGAGGGCCTAGACGCAAGCGACGAAGAGGCGGAAGAAGAATACGCAAAGCTTGCAGAGAGCTACAAGATGGAGCTTTCCAAGGTGAAGGAGCTTGTCAAGACGGAGGACGTCAAGGATGAGCTGAAGATCCGTAAGGCGCGCAAGCTGATCGTGGACTCTGCTGTTGCCGTAGCGCCGGCTGCCGCAGAGGAAGCACCGAAGGCGAAAAAGACCCGCGCGAAGAAGGCGTCCGAGGACGGCGAAGCAGGCGCAGAGGAAGCGCCGAAGGCCAAGAGAACCCGTGCAAAGAAGGCCGACGCAGAGAAAACGGAGGAATAATTTTCCGACTGCGCGGTTACAATGTTTGGGTCAAGGAAAGGAGAACAAACGTATGAGCTTAGTACCGTATGTTGTCGAGCAGACCAGCCGCGGCGAACGATCCTATGATATTTTTTCGCGTCTGCTCAATGACCGGATCATTTTCCTGTCAGAAGAGGTCAATGACGTAACGGCGTCGCTGATCGTAGCCCAGATGCTTTATCTGGAGGCACAAGACCCCGACAAGGATATTCAGTTTTACATCAACAGCCCCGGCGGAAGCGTGACCTCCGGTCTTGCGATCTATGATACGATGCAGTATATCAAGTGCGACGTTTCCACGATCTGCATCGGCATGGCCGCGTCCATGGGCGCGTTCCTGCTCTCGTCGGGTACGAAGGGAAAGCGGCTTGCGCTTCCCAATGCGGAGATCATGATCCACCAGCCGTCCGGCGGCGCGCAGGGACAGGCGACGGATATTGAAATTCAGGCACAGCGCCTTGCCCAGATCAAGAAAAAGCTCACCGGCATTCTTGCGGAGAATACCGGCAAGCCCTATGAGCAGGTTCTTGCGGATTGTGAGCGGGATCGCTTCCTGTCCGCAGACGAGGCATGCGCATATGGCCTGATCGATAAGGTCATTGCCAAGCGCTGATATGGAGAAGCTCTGAGGCAATCCCGGGACGGACGGTGTGACTTTGCCGCCAAAGCAAAATTTGGCGGCAGCCCCGTCCCGGATTGCATCAGAAATTCCCGAAAACTCCCCGAAGGAGGAAACCATTACGGCAAAGAAAGAAGATTTAATCCGCTGCTCCTTTTGCGGAAAAACGCAGGGACAGGTGCAGCGCATTCTGTCCGGACCCGGCGCGTATATCTGCAACGAGTGCGTGGCGCTCTGTGCCAGTATGCTGCAGGAGGATATGTACGAGGAGTCGGCGCAGCAATTCGACGTAGATTCCATTCCCACGCCAAAGCAGATCAAGGAATATATGGACGGCTATATCATCGGACAGGACGACGCAAAAATTGCACTTTCCGTCGCGGTGTATAACCACTATAAGCGGATTTGCATGGGAGAAAGCTCCGATGTGGAGCTGCAGAAGAGCAACATTCTTCTGATCGGCCCGACCGGCTCGGGCAAAACGCTCTTTGCGCAGACGCTTGCCAAGATCCTGAACGTTCCGTTTGCAATCGCGGACGCAACGACGCTGACCGAGGCCGGCTACGTCGGCGAGGATGTGGAAAACATTCTGCTGCGGCTTTTGCAGGCTGCAGATTTTGACGTCGAGCTTGCGGAGCGCGGCATCATTTATGTCGACGAAATCGATAAGATTGCGCGCAAGAGCGAGAATACATCCATTACGCGCGACGTTTCCGGCGAAGGCGTGCAGCAGGCACTTTTGAAGATCGTCGAGGGCACGGTTGCAAATGTGCCGCCGCAGGGCGGCAGAAAGCATCCGCAGCAGGAGTTTATCCAGATCGACACCACCAACATCCTTTTCATCTGCGGCGGCGCATTCGACGGGCTTGACAAAATTATAGAAACGCGGACGGACAAAACCTCGCTTGGCTTCGGCGGTGAGATCACAAGCAGAAAGAACCGCGATGTCGGTAAGCTGTTCCGTCTGGTTCAGCCGCACGATCTGCTGAAATTCGGGATCATTCCGGAGCTGGTTGGACGTCTGCCGGTCATCACCGGACTCGATAGTCTGAAGAAGGAGGATTTGATCCGAATCCTGACAGAGCCGAAAAATGCGCTCATTAAGCAGTACCAGAAGCTGCTGTCGTTCGATCATGTGGAGCTGAGCTTTGATCAGGAGGCTATGGAAGCCATCGCGCAGAGCGCGATCGACCGTCAAATCGGCGCGCGCGGCCTGCGCGCGGTGCTGGAGGGCGTCATGACGCGAATTATGTACGAAATTCCGTCCGACCCGTCGATTACCGCCGTGCGCATTACGAAGAGCTGCGTTACCGAAGGAGAGCAGCCGGTTCTTTCCCGCAGCGCAGAGCGCGGGAAGCTTTCCGGCGCATCATAACACAAGCAACGGAAGGGGAGCGTGCGCTCCCTTTTTCCGTAAAATTCTCCATACCTCGAAAGGAGGTTTTACCATGGATGAATGTCTGATTATTGAGTCCCTTCCCGTGCTCGCCCTGCGCGGGCTGACGGTTTTCCCGCGTATGACGGTCCACTTTGACGTTGGTCGTGCAAAGTCTGTGAAGGCATTGGAGCAGGCAATGGCAAAGGATCAGCGCATTTTCCTCGTGACACAGATGGATGTCCTCGTGGATGATCCGAAGGAAGAGGATTTGTTCCCTGTTGGTACGATCTGCCATGTGAAGCAGGTTCTGAAGATGCCGAACGATGCCATCCGTATCCTTGTGGAAGGCGAGTGCCGCGGCAGTCTTGAAGCGCTTTCCAGCACGCAGCCGTTCCTTTTCGGCAGGATCATGCGTTTGGATGAGTCGTCCGATGGGGCGGCGCAAACGCCGCGTCTGACCGCCCTGCTGCGGCAGGGGCGCACACTGTTTGAGGAATTCCTTGAGCTGACGCAAAAGCCGCTGCAGGAGCAGATGATGGAACTGATCGCCACGCAGAATGCCGGCTTTATGGCGGATATGATCGCTCAGCACGGTACGTTTGACTATCAGGATAAGCAGAAGATCCTTTCCACCATGAATCCCGCAAGGCGCCTGGAGATAGCGGTAAAGTGCCTCGCGCGGGAATTGGAGGTTCTTCGTTACGAAGCGTCTCTGCAGGATAAGGTGCAGGAGAGTCTGGATAAGGATCAGCGAAATTACTATCTGCGCGAACAGATGAAGGTGATTCGTTCCGAACTGGGCGAGGGCGACGACGACGGTGAGCTGGATCATTACCGTGAGCGGATCCGGAAGCTTGGCGCGGGGCAGGAGGTCGAAGAGAAGCTGCTGCGGGAGGTTTCCCGCCTTGCCAAGCAGCCCTTTGGTTCAGCGGAAGCCTCAGTAATCCGCAATTATCTGGATGTGGCGCTGGAGCTTCCGTGGAATTATAAAACCAAGGAGACAGTATCTGTTGAGAAGGCGCGTAAGGTGCTGGATCAGGATCATTTTGGACTGGAAAAGGTCAAGCAGCGCATATTGGAGGTGCTGGCGGTACGCCAGCTTGCTCCGGAGCTGCCGCCTCCGATTTTGTGCCTTGTGGGACCTCCGGGCGTTGGTAAGACGTCCATTGCCATGAGCATTGCAAGCGCGCTGCACCGCAAGCTTGCGCGAATCTCCCTTGGCGGCGTGCATGATGAAGCGGAAATTCGCGGCCATCGCAAGACCTATATCGGCGCGATGCCGGGAAGAATCCTGACGGCCATTGGACAGGCCGGATCGAAGAATCCGCTGCTGCTGCTTGACGAAATAGACAAGCTCGGTGCGGACTATCGCGGTGACCCGTCGTCGGCGCTACTTGAGGTGCTCGATGCGGAGCAGAACGCGAGCTTCCGGGATAATTTCCTGGAGCTGCCCTTTGACCTTTCCGACTGCATGTTTATTACGACGGCCAATATGACGGAAACCATTCCCCGCGCGCTATACGACCGAATGGAGGTTATCCCGCTTTCGTCTTATACGGATGAGGAGAAGCTTCAGATCGCAAGGATGCATTTGCTGCCGAAGCAGCTGAAAAAGCACGGCATGACAAAGACCATGCTGCGTGTGGATGACAATGCCATGCGGGAGCTGATCGCGGGCTATACGCGCGAATCCGGCGTGCGCAATTTGGAGCGCTGTCTCGGGACAATGTGCCGAAAGGCGGCGATTCAGTTCGTCTCCGAAAACCCGCCGAAGCGGCTGCATGTGACGACCTCAAATCTGGAGACGTTCCTTGGAACGAGAAAGTTCGTTCCGGAGAAGCTTCCGCCTGAGGATCCCGTGGGTCTTGTTACCGGCCTTGCCTGGACGCAGGTCGGCGGCGAAACGCTGGAGGTTGAGTGCAACGTCATGGACGGGAGCGGAAAGCTGGAGCTGACAGGCAATCTGGGGAATGTGATGAAGGAATCCGTGCAGGCGGCGATGAGCTATATCAGAAGCCGCAGTACGGCGCTGCATGTGCCGCAGGATTTCTATAAGACCAAGGACATTCATGTCCATTTCCCGGAGGGGGCGATTCCGAAGGATGGCCCGTCGGCGGGCATTGCCATCTGCACGGCAATGGTGTCTGCGCTGTCCGGCGCAACCGTGCGGCGGGAGATCGCTATGACCGGCGAGATTTCCATTCGGGGGCGCGTCCTTCCGATCGGCGGCCTGAAGGAGAAGACCATGGCGGCACTGCGGCACGGCATTAAGACCGTGATCATTCCGCAGGACAATGCCAAGGATCTGGAGGAGATCGACCAGACGGTGCGGCACTGTCTCAACTTTATTACGGTGGAGCATATGGATGCCGTTTTGACGGCGGCGCTGGACTTCTCCATCTGCAAGAAGGCAGAGCAACCGGCTAAGCCGCAGAATCTTCCGGTTATGGAGCAAAAACAGAAAGAGAGAACGCCGCAGATTCGGCAGTGAGGGAAAGCTATGAATGTTCAAAGAGTCGCGTTTGTCACGTCTGCAACGACAAAGGCTGCGTTCCCGCAGGATCGCCTGCCCCAGATCGCCTTTGCAGGAAAGTCGAACGTCGGAAAATCCTCGGTCATCAATCGTCTGCTGCAGCGCAAAAACTTTGCGCGCGTCGGCGAGGTGCCGGGGAAGACCGTGCATATCAATTTCTTCCGGGTGGATGACAAGGCTTATTTTGTCGATCTCCCGGGTTACGGCTATGCCAAGGTGCCAAAGTCCGAAAAGGAGCGCTGGGCGAAGCTGATCGAGACGTACTTCGCGTCTGAGGATACGATCGATTACGGTGTAATGATCGTGGACAGCCGCCATGCGCCGACAGAGCTGGACTGCGTTATGGCAAACTGGTTTTTGCAGTACGGGAAGCCCTTTGCGGTTGTTGCAAATAAGCTGGATAAGCTGAAAAAGAGCGAGATTGAGCCGAATTTGCTGCGGATCCGGCAGACGCTGCAGCTTCCGGACGCGGTGACGGTGATCCCGTTTTCCGCCGAGAAGGGAACCGGCCGCGAGGAGCTTATGCGGGAAATACTGCATTATACGAAATCATAAGGCAGTCGCCCATGCGGCACGTTTTTGTTCGCAATGTGCAAGTGGGATCCGTTCCGAATGGCGGCTTATCGCGCAAGCAAAGGTGCCGTAAGCAAATTGCTGCACCACAATGGAGAATGTCTGCCCTGCTGTGCACGGGACAGGATATCCTCAAGGAGATACTTCCGCGTGGTCGCGGCAATGCATACGGGAACTTGTGCCGTGGCGGACAACCCAAGGCGAATCTCACGTGGCCGGGGCAATAAAGAAGAATTAGCAAGAAAATCACCGGGAAGCGTCTGCAGCAGACGCTTTTCGGTGATTCTTTGTCTCGTATGGATTGTGATAGCGCCTGCAAAACTGCAACGCGAGCACGGGAGATTCTGCTTGCGCAACGACTGATTTCGTGCTATACTGGATAAAATAAGGGGAGAATTGCATGAACGGAATCATTGCCTGGCTGCATCAGCTGGATTTGAATAAATTGCTTGAACCGCTGGTCATTGTGCTTGCGGCGATTCTGTGCGTCTCTATTCATGAGACGTGCCATGGTCTTGCTGCACTTTGGTTGGGCGACCGGACGGCAAAAAACGACGGGCGGCTGTCCTTAAATCCGCTGCGCCACATTGACCCGATCGGTCTTATATTGATGGTCGTTGCACATTTCGGCTGGGCAAAGCCGGTCATGATCGATCCTCGTAATTTCAAGCATCCCAAGCGGGATATGGCGATCACTGCGGCGGCGGGACCGATTTCCAATCTGCTTTTGGCACTCGTGGCGCTGTTTTTTGCAAGTCTTCTTTTCCCGGTTGTCCTTGCACACCCCGACAGCATCCTGCTATACTGGCTTTATATGCTGTTTCTTTATATCGCATCTTTGAGTGTCGGTATGTGCGTGTTCAACATTATCCCCATTTCGCCGCTCGACGGCTCCAAGGTACTTTTCAGCATTTTGCCGGAACGCGTTTACTGGAAAATCATGCGCTTTGAGCGCTATGGAATGCTTGCCCTGCTTGCAATCGTTTTGAGCGGCGTTCTGGACAAGCCCTTATATTTTTTGAACAATCACCTTTACAGCGCGCTGGCGAGGCTGGTTTGGCCGGCTGCCGAGTGGATTGCCCGGCTGTATAGTTAGGAGTAGCCATGGAAGAGCCGCAATATCATCTTGCGGGCATCTTGAAATCCAAGCAGAATTTAAGCGAGGACTTTGACGGCCCGCTGGACGTTATTTTATTATTGCTTTCGAAAAATAAAATTGAAATTCAGGACATTCGCATTTCCTCCATTTTGGAGCAATATCTTGCGTATTTGGATGAGATGAAGCGAATGGACATGGAAATTGCAAGCGAGTTTATTGCAATGGCCTCCTACTTAATGGTCATCAAAACGAAGATGCTCCTTTCCGCCGCCGAGCAGGAAGAGGCGCAGTCCGAAATGGAACTGCTGATTCAGTCGCTGGCGGAGCGCCAGCGCAAGGAGGCCTTCGGGCAAATCAAAACGGCTATGCAGTTTTTAGAAGGGCGCAATGAGATCGGATGCAGCCTGTTTACCAAGCAGCCGGAGCCATACGAGGTGGACAAAACCTACCGGTATGTCCACGAAAAGCAGGACTTGGTTGCTGCGCTGCAGGCAATTGCGGATCGGACGGAGCGTCAGCTCCCGCCGCCGGTTGCCAGCTTTGAGGGTATTGTCGGCGCAGAGCCGTACCCGGTCGCAAGAAAAGCGGCGGAGCTGTTAAAGCGTCTTGCAGCGCTCGGCGCGGCAAAGTTCCGACGCTTGTTTCGCGGCAGCCGCAGCCGCAGCGAGATCGTCGCGACATTTCTTGCGGTACTGGAGCTGTGTAAGCTTCGCAATGTGGTGATCGACGACGGAGAGACAGAACCGACGGTGCGCTTTCTGGCGATGACACCGGAGGAACAGGAGGCGGCAAATGGAACGAACTGAATTGATGTGTGCGATTGAGGCAATTCTGTTTGCGGCCGGAGATCCCGTGGAGTTATCCCGCATTGCCTTTGCAACGGAAGCCGACCCGCAGGAGGTGGAGCGGGCCGCGCAGGAGCTGATGGACAAGCTGCGCTTTGAACGTCGGGGCGTAAAGCTTGTACGGCTGGAAAACGCATATCAGATGTGCTCGAGCGGGGAAATGGCCGGTTATGTGACCAAGGCGCTGGAAACACGAAAGCCGCCGCGCCTGTCTGCGTCACAGCTGGAGACACTGACGATTATTGCGTATTATCAGCCTGCGACAAAGGCTGCGGTAGAGAAGCTGCGCGGCGTGGACAGTTCGTACTCCGTCAACGCGCTGCTGACAAAAAAACTGATCGAGGAGTGCGGCCGGTTAAACGTGCCGGGAAGGCCGATCCTTTATCGCACAACGCCGGACTTTTTGCGCACCTTCGGAATCTCTTCCTTAGCGGAGCTGCCGGAAATCGAGAAGATTTCCTTTTCCGGCGGCAGCCAGCTCAGCATGGAGCTTCCGGAGGAGCCTGCGCAGGAAGGTCCACAGGCTGAGCAGGAAAGTGCGCAGGCTGCGCAGGAGCCGACGTCATGATCGCGCTCTGCATCGTTCTGGGGCTGCTGCTTTTGCTGCTGCTCCTGCCGGTCGGCGTTTGCTTTCGCTATGATGAAAACGGCGCGGTACTGTCTGCCATAGCGGGGATCATAAAAATCAGGCTGTTTCCGCGCGCCAAGAAGGCGGCTAAGGTCACCAAAACCTCGGCACAAAAAAAAGCGCCGAAGGCAAAGAACTGGCACGAGACAAAGACGGCCGAGACGCCAAAGACGTTGGGCGGCAAGCTGAAGGACTTTCTGCCTTTTATTCGGCTGGCTGCCTCCATGGCGGGGGATTTTCGGCGCAGACTGGTCATGCGGTGCTGCAAAATTCGTGTGACCGTCGGCGGGAAGGACCCGGCTGACACCGCTGTCGCCTATGGCGCGGCATGGGCGGCCGTTGGTACGGCGACACCGATTCTGCAAAGTGCGTTTCGCGTTAAGAAGCAGGATGTTGCCGTAGACTGCGATTTTGCAGCGGAGGGAACGACGGTAACGGCAGAGCTTCGGGTTACCATCCGTGTGGGGCAGTCGCTCCGACTGCTGCTCCGCTATGGTGTGCGCTTTTGGAAGCAATGGCGTATTTATAAAAAGGGAGGAAACGAAAATGAATCATCCGGTCAGTGATATGCTGGACAATGCGATGGGGAAGATCCGGGAGCTGGTGGACGCCAATACGGTGGTCGGCGAGGCAATCCATACCCCTGAGGGCGTGACGATTATCCCGATTTCTAAAATCAGCATCGCGTTTGCAGGAGGCGGCTCCGATTTTGCCGCACAGAAGACGCGGGCGGAGCAGGGCTATCCTTATGGCGGCGGCAGCGGCTGCGGCGTGAAGGTACATCCGGTTGCATTTTTGGTCATTCGCGGCGAAAACGTTCGTCTCCTGCCGATCGGCGAACCGGCGGCAACGGCGGCTGACCGGGTCATCGATATGCTGCCGGAGCTGGTGGACAAGGTTTCTGCATTCCTGGAGGAGCGGAAGGGAAAGAAAACTTCCGAAATTTAACGCAAATATTGTCCCTGCGTATGCCAAAAACTACGCAGGGTGATAAAAATGATACAAAAGCAGCTTGCGGCGGCGATGCTCAGCGTGGCCGTCGCGCTTTGCGCCGCATCGAATGCGGCCGCTGCGCCGGAAACATCAGCGCCGTGCGTTTCTGCCCGACATGCGATCCTGATCGATGCGACGACCGGAGAGACGCTCTACGAGAAGGCTGCGGATGAGGAAGCGCTGATCGCAAGCACGACCAAGATCATGACGGGACTGCTGATCTGCGAGGTCTGCGATCTGTCGCAGGAGTTTCGTGTGCCGAAGGAGGCAGTCGGGATCGAAGGCTCGTCCATGTACCTGAAGGAGGGGGAGGTTCTGCACGTGCAGGATCTTCTTTACGGCATGATGCTGCAGTCCGGAAATGACGCGGCAGTTGCGCTGGCGATTGCCTGCGACGGGTCGGTAGAACGCTTTGTGGAGCGGATGAACGCCCGCGCGCGAGAGCTTGGATTAAAGGGCACACAGTATGCCAATCCGAATGGGCTGGATCATGCGGAGAATCATTCGACTGCGCGCGATTTGGCGGCGCTGACACGCTGCGCGCTGCAGAACGAGGCGTTTTATCGCACGGTCAGCACCAAGACCGTTCACATTGGGAATCGGGTGATTTCCAACCACAATAAGCTCCTGTGGCGTTATCCGGGAGCGATCGGCGTAAAGACCGGATTCACAAAAGCAGCAGGAAGAATCTTAGTCGGCGCAGCCGAGCGAAACGGAAGACGTTTGATTTCCGTCACAATTTATGCGCCGAATGATTGGTCGGACCATGTCAAGCTGTTTGATTACGGCTTTTCCGGTTTGGAGGAGCGGCAGCTCGTTCAGGCCGGTGCGGTTGTGGCGGAGGTGGAGATTCTGTCCGGTGAGAAAAAAACGGCGCCGCTCGTGGCGCAGACGGACGTGCGGTTTTACCTTCGTCCGCAGGAGACGATTCGGCTGAAGCTGCTGCGGCCGGCCTTTGCCTATGCGCCGGTTGCCTGCGGCCAATATGCCGGAGAAGCTGCGTTGATGCTTGGCGATACACAGATTGCCAGGGTTTCCCTTTCTTGGGGACAGAGCGTGGCCCAAAGCGGCAAAAAGTAGCGGCGCAGGGGGCGAAACCACGGGCAATGCGTGGCTGCTTTGCCGCGGTGCGCTAGGGAACCGTTTTTGACACGCTGACAGAACTTAACAAAGTTCAAAACGGTGATAATACAAAGGATCGCATTCCGGCTTTGACAGAATTTGTTTCAATTTCACCGGAAAGAGAATGGCTGCGCTTCTAAGAAAATGGCCGAGAATCGTTTCTGGATTTGACAGCTGCTGACTTGATGGACAGGCCAAGGCGGTATGCCGCCGGGGGAGCTGAGATATGGAAGAACGAATACAAAAAATCCTCTCAAGCCGCGGCATGGCCTCCCGCCGTGCGGCGGAGGAATGGATCCGTCAGGGCAGGGTTCGTGTAAACGGGAGCACTGCCTGTCTTGGCGACAGCGCGGACCCCGTAAAGGACGTTATTGAGGTGGACGGCGTGCCGCTGCCGCGGGCGCCGGAGTACGTTTATATTCTGCTGAACAAGCCGCGCGGCTTTGTAACGACGGCTGTCGATCCGCAGGGACGAAGAACGGTTCTGGAGCTGGTCGCGGACTGCGGGACGCGCGTCTATCCGGTTGGGCGGCTCGATCTGTTTTCAGAGGGGCTGCTGCTTCTGACGAATGACGGAGCGCTTGCAAATCATATGACGCACCCGAGCGGCTGCGTCCGGAAGGTGTACCATGTCTGGGTCAGCGGCTACCGCGACGGCGCAGTGCGCCGTCTTTCCGAGCCGATCCAATTAGATGGCAGACGGATCCGTCGTCCGCTTGTCCGGCTCCTTTCGGAAAATGAGTGCGTCGCTATGCTGGAAATTACCATTTTTGAGGGGAGAAACCGGCAGATTCGGCGGATGTGCGAGCACGCCGGACTGAAGGTCACGCGCCTGAAGCGCGTGCAAGAGGGAGGCCTGATGCTTGGCACGCTCCCGGTCGGAAAGTGGCGGTATTTGACGCAGGCGGAATGCGCCGCACTGAAAGCGGATTAATTTGCAGGAATATGTTTCTTTCTTGCAAAACGGAGAAAAATCGTGTATGATATTCTAAATTGTGTTTGCGCTTAGTGCGCAGGAATTCAGAGAGAAAAGGGGAGAGAAACTATGCCGTCGTCGGATGTGCTTTCGGCCATTCAGGCAGGAATGAGCGGCTTCTCCAAGGGACAGAAGCTGATTGCAAAATATATTCTGGACTATTACGATAAGGCAGCGTTTATGACGGCCTGCGTGCTTGGCCGGACGGTCGGCGTATCTGAGTCTACTGTGGTGCGCTTTGCATTGGAGATCGGATTTTCCGGCTATCCCGCGATGCAGAAAGCACTGCAGGAGATGATCCTCAACCGCCTGACCTCGGTGCAGCGAATTGAGGTCGCAAACGATCGGATTGGCGATCAGGACATTGTTTCCATGGTGCTGCAGGCGGATATCGATAAAATCCGCGCGACCAATGATGCCACGGATCGCGCTGCGTTTGACGGTGCGGTTGACGCAATTTTAGCGGCGAAGAATATTTACATATTGGGTGTGCGTTCCTCGTCTGCGCTTGCGGGCTTTTTAGGCTTCTATTTCAATTATATGTTTGACAATGTGCACCTTGTAACGACATCGGCCTCCGGCGAGATGTTTGAGCATATTGTGCGGGTCGCGCCGGGCGATGTGGTGATCGGCATCAGCTTCCCGCGCTATTCTACCTCGACGATCAAGGCAATCTCCCACTGTAAGAGCGTCGGCGCGACGGTGATTGCCCTGACGGATTCCATGCATTCGCCGGTCGGCAAGTGCGCGGACTATGTGCTGGTGGCAAAGAGCGATATGGTTTCTCTCGTCGATTCGCTGGTTGCGCCGATGAGCCTTATCAACGCGGTCATTGTGGCGATCGCAGCAAAACGGGAAAAGGAAGTCTCCCACATCTTTACCAATCTCGAGCGCTTGTGGGATGAATACGAGGTTTACGAAAAAGTCGATGTATGATGTAATCGTGGTAGGCGGCGGCGCTGCGGGAATGTTCGCGGCAATTATTGCGGCAAGGAACGGCGCGCGTGTCGCCTTGTTCGAACAAAATGAACGGCTGGGGAAAAAGCTTGCCATTACCGGAAAGGGCCGCTGCAATGTGACCAATCATTGCGAGCCTGCGGATGTTCTCAAGAACGTTCCGCATAACGCACGCTTCCTGTTCAGCGCGGTGAACCGGTTCCCGCCGCAGGCCATGGAGCAGTTTTTGGAGGACAACGGCTGCCCTGTGAAGGTCGAGCGGGGAAATCGCGTATTTCCTGCGTCGGATCGCTCCTTCTCTGTGATCGATGCGCTGGAGCGCGCAATGCGGGAAGGTGGGGTCACGCTTCGGCGCGGGCGCGTTCTTTCCGTTTTAGAGGAAAACGGGCAGGTTTGCGGCGTAAGAACGGCGCAGGAGAAGATTCTCAGTAAGCGGGTCATCCTCTGCACGGGCGGCGCCAGCTATCCCGCGACCGGCTCGCGGGGCGATGGCTATCGAATGGCGCAGGCACTGGGGCATACTGTGGTTCCGCCGGTCGGTTCGCTTGTGCCGCTGGAGCAGAACGGAACGGATTGCGCGAGAATGCAGGGCTTGTCCCTGCGTAATGTGGGAGTAAAGCTGCAGAATGCCCATGGAAAAATCGTATATGAGGATTTTGGCGAGCTGCTTTTTACACACTTCGGTGTTTCCGGGCCGACGGTGCTTTCCGCGAGCGCGCATATGGAGGGCGACGAGGGCTACACACTTATTCTGGATCTCAAGCCCGCGCTGGACGAGCAGAAGCTCGACGCGCGGATCCTCCGCGATTTTCAAAAATACCAGAATCGAAATCTGGAAAACGCACTTCTGGATTTATATCCAAGGACGATGATCCCGGTGCTGCTGGCGCGGCTGGCGCTTGCACCGGATACCAAAACAAATTTTGTGACGAAGCAGCAGCGGCATGCGCTGCTGGAGCTGACAAAGCGATTTCCGATTCAAATTTTAAAAAAGCGTCCGGTGGAGGAGGCAATCATAACCTCCGGCGGTGTAAAGGTTTCCGAGGTGGATCCGAAAACCATGCAGTCTAAAAAAATTGCCGGACTGTATTTTGCCGGGGAGCTGCTGGACTGCGACGCTTATACAGGCGGATTTAATTTGCAGATCGCCTGGTCGACCGCGTTTGCGGCGGGGACGGCTGTGTGCGCTGCCAATGGAAAAGAGGAACAAAATACATGAAAAAGCATTATTCAGTTGCGATTGACGGCCCGGTCGGCGCAGGGAAAAGCACGATTGCCCGTCAGGTCGCGAAGGAGCTTGGCTTCTATTATGTGGATACCGGCGCGATCTATCGCACGGTTGGCTACCACATGACGCTTATGGGCATTGGTCCGCGCGACGTGGACGGAATTACCCGCCTGATTGACGATGTCAACCTGAAAATTACATATGACGAGGCAGGTCTTCAGCATATGCTGCTCAACGGCATGGATGTGACGGACGAAATTCGCACGCCGGAGGCCTCTATGGTCGCGTCCAAGATTGCGGCGCAGGCAGTCGTGCGCGACTATCTTCTGGAGCTGCAGCGCGCGCTTGCCGAGGAGCACAGCGTTGTGATGGACGGCCGGGATATCGGCACGGTCGTGCTTCCGCATGCCGATGTGAAGATTTTCCTGACGGCCGCGCCGGAGGTCAGGGCAAAGCGCCGCTATGACGAGCTGAAGGCGAAGGGGAAAGAGGTCCCCTTTGAGAAGGTACTGAGCGACCTGATGGCGCGCGACGAGCAGGATATGAACCGACCCATCGCGCCCCTGAAGTGCGCGAAGGACGCGATTCGTCTGGATACCTCGGCGCTGGATTTTGACGGCAGTGTGAAGGCTGTTCGGAAAATCATCGAGGAGAAGATCCAATGACAGAGCCATCCAACCGTTTTTACCGTTTTGTCTATTATCCGCTGCGCTGCATCTTTGGCCTTGCGCATCCGGTGATGCGGGCGAAGGGACAGGAGAATATCCCAGAGGGCGCCTGCATTTTTGCAGCGAACCACCGCGGCATTGTCGACCCCTTTTGGGTGATCTTCGGCTACCATCCGCGCCGCCTGTTTTACTCCATGGCGAAAATCGAGCTGTTTCGGATCCCGGTCGTTCGTTGGTTTATTCGGAAGCTGGGCGCGTTCCCGGTCGACCGGGACGGCAGCGACGTCAATGCCATCAAGTATGCAATGCGGATGCTGAAGAATAACGAAAAGCTGCTGATTTTTCCGGAAGGTACACGCGTAAAGAAGGGAAAGGTCGTCACGGCGAAGTCTGGTGTGGCGCTTCTGGCCAGCCGGATGGGCGTGCCGGTCGTACCGGTCTATCTCTCGACGAAGCGGCGTTTCCTTAGCCCGATGCGTGTGGTATACGGTGAGCCGTATCGAATTGAGACAAGCTCGCGTCGGCCCTCACAGGAGGAGCTGGAAACCCTGACAGAGGAACTGATGCGAAAAATCTACGCATTGGGGGAGACGGTATGAGCATCCGCGTCGCAAGGACGGCGGGCTTCTGCTTCGGCGTGGATCGGGCGGTCGAGGTCGTGGAGAAAACCGTGCGGGAGGGAAAACGCGCCGTTACGCTCGGCCCCATTATCCATAATCGCCATGTTGTTGCGCATTTTGAGGCGCTCGGTGTGCGCGAAATCTCAGATCCGGATGAGATCCCGGAGGGCTGCGCGGTTATTATCCGCTCGCACGGCATCCCCAAGGCGACCTATGAAACGCTGGTTTCCCGGGGACTTGAAATAATCGATGCGACCTGTCCCTTTGTCAAGCGCATCCACCACATTGTCGAGCAGGCAAAGCAAAAGGGCAGGCGTCCCGTCATAATTGGCACGAGAACGCACCCGGAGGTCGTCGCGATTGCCGGCTGGTGTGAGGATCCGCTGATTTTTGAATCCGCAGAGGAATTACAAAAATGGCTGAAATTGGATGATGAGAACCGCCATATTCCGATTCTGATGGTCAGCCAGACAACGAGCACGCAAAAAATTTGGGATAGCTGTTCGAAAATCGTAAAAAAACTATGTACAAATCACGAAATCTTTGATACAATATGCAAAGCGACTGAAAAAAGGCAGGAAGAGGCTGCAGTGCTTTCCGCGCAGTGTGACACCATGATTGTTGTTGGCGACGCCGGAAGCTCCAATACCAAGCGCCTTGCCCAAATTTGCAGGACAAGCTGCCCTGCCGTTTTGCTCGTCGATCAGGCGAGCGAGCTGCATGAGGCGGATTTTTCGGGCGCAACGGATATCGGCATCACAGCGGGAGCATCGACTCCGGCGTGGATAATAAAGGAGGTCATCAACAAAATGAGCGAAATTAAGAACATTGATACTGCTGCAGAGGAGAACTTCGAGACACTGCTCGAGCAGTCTATCAAGACTTTAAATACAGGAGATAAGGTTACCGGTGTAGTCACAGCGATTAACTCGGCGGAAGTCCAGGTTGATCTCGGCACGAAGTATGCAGGCTATATTCCCTATGACGAAGTCAGTGCCGATCCTTCTGTAAAGGCGGAGGACGTTCTCCATGTCGGCGACGAGATCGAGGTCTTTGTCGTTCGTGTGTCGGACGTCGAGGGTGTGATTCAGCTTTCGAGAAAGAAGCTCGAGGGCCTGAAGGTATGGGACGACGTCGAAGCGGCCTGCGAGAGCAAGGAGCCGGTCGAGGGCGTCATCACGGAAGAGAATAAGGGCGGATTGGTCGCTAACGTCAAGGGCGTTCGCGTCTTTATCCCTGCTTCGCAGTCCGGCGTTGCCAAGGGCGGCGAGCTGTCCGCGCTCAAGGGCAAGACCGTCAAGATGCGCATCACCGAGGTCAATCGCGCACGCCGCAGAGTTGTCGGCTCGATTCGTGCCGTCGCAGCGGAGCAGCGCAGAGCCGCACAGGAAAAGATCTGGAGCGAGATCGAGGTCGGCAAGAAGTATAAGGGCGTTGTGAAGTCTCTGACCTCCTACGGCGCATTCGTCGATATCGGCGGCGTGGACGGCATGGTGCATGTGACGGAGCTGTCCTGGCGCAGAATTAAGAATCCCGCTGAGGTCGTTAAGGTCGGCGACGAGATCGAGGTCTACGTCATTAGCTATGATCCCGAAAAGAAGAAGATCTCGCTGGGCTACAAGACCGACGAGATGAACCCGTGGACGCAGTTCCTCAGCCGCTTCCATGTTGGCGACGTCGTAGACGCCAAGATCGTGAAGCTGATGACCTTCGGCGCTTTCGCCGAGATCATTCCCGGCGTGGACGGCCTGATCCATATCAGCCAGATTGCGGATCGCCGCATCGAGAAGCCGGAGGACGTTCTTTCTGAGGGTCAGGAAGTTAAGGTTAAGATTATCGATATCGACGAGGAGCACAAGAGAATCTCCCTCTCCATTCGTGCCCTGCTCGAGCCGTCTGCCGAAGAGGCTGACGCTGAGGCTGCCGAGGAAGCAGCAGAGTAATCTGCCAAATATGCAGTGAAAAATCCGGGGCAGTTACATGCTCCGGATTTTTTTTGAGGAAAGAGTTATGGTAAAGCATATTGTTTTTTACACGCTTCGCGAGGACTGCGACAAGCCGCAGGCAATTGCGGAAATCAAAAATGCACTGGAGGCCTTGAACGGTCAGATCGAGGGCTTATTTAAGCTGGAAATCCGACCGACACTGCAAGGCGCATTCGATTATGTTCTTTATTCCGAATTTGCGGATGCGACGGCGCTTGCGGCGTATCAGAAGGATCCCAGGCATCTTGCCGTAAAGCCCCTCGTGCACGGCTATATTGCGCAGCGCGCGGCGGCGGACTATCTCCTTTAAGGCAGCGCGGCTTCTCCAGTAAGAAGAGAAATACATGACGATGCAAATTGCAGGGATATGGATGTCCTGCAATTGCGCAGCGGAGGGTATATGGTTTTTAGCAGTTTTTCATTCCTGTTTTTGTTCCTGCCCGCGGTCTTTGCGGCGTATTTTTGTATACCGCAGCGCTTCCGCGCGGCAAGAAACGTTGTTCTGCTGGTTTTCAGTCTGCTGTTTTACTTCTGGGGCGAACCGAAGGGCATCTTTGTCATGCTGTTTGTGATTGCGCTGTGCTATACGGCTGCACTTTTTATGGAGCGCAGCAAGAGCAGGCACAGCAAAAAAATATGGCTGTGCATTGCGACGGTGGGCAGCCTTGCCATGCTGCTTTATTATAAGTATTTCGGTTTTCTGGTGGAAAATTGCAACCGTCTGTTTGGAACGGGCTTTTCAATCGGAAAAATCATTATGCCCATCGGCATTTCGTTCTTCACATTTCAGACGCTCAGCTATGTATTTGACGTTTACATGGGAACGGTTCCCGCACAAAAGAATCCGGCGTATGTTGCGCTGTATGTGAGCCTGTTTCCGCAGCTGGTCGCCGGGCCGATCGTTCGCTATGAAACGGTTGCGCAGGAAATCACGGTACGCAAGGAAAGTCGGGATGACTTTTACGAGGGAATGTGCCGTTTCCTTGTCGGGTTCGGGAAGAAAATGCTGCTGGCGAATCCGCTGGGGGATGTTGCTGCCACGATCTTTGCCATGCAGGCGGGAAGCCGTTCCGCGCTCCTGGCGTGGGTCGGCGCGGTTCTGTTCGCATTTCAGATCCTCTATGATTTCTCCGGCTATTCCGACATGGCGATCGGCCTTGGCAGAATGTTCGGCTTTCATTTCCTGGAGAACTTCAACGATCCCTACATCAGCAAATCCATTACGGAATTCTGGCGGCGCTGGCATATTTCGCTGAGCACATGGTTCCGTGACTATATCTACATACCACTGGGCGGAAACCGCAAGGGGAAGGCGCGGCAGATCCTGAACATCCTGATCGTTTGGGCGCTTACGGGGCTCTGGCACGGTGCAAGCTGGAACTTTGTGCTCTGGGGACTGTATTTTGCGGGAATCCTGCTGCTTGAAAAGTTTGTTTTGCAGCGCTTCCTGCGGAAGCTTCCGGCGTTCTTTCAGCATCTTTACGCACTGATCCTCATCCTGTTCGGGTGGGTGATTTTTAACTGCACGAGCCTCGGCGCAATTCGCGATTACTTCTCCAGTATGTTTGCGTTCTCCAGTGTAACGAAGACCGACTTGGCGTATCTTAGCTTCCTGCTGCGCAAAAACTGGGCGGAGCTTCTGTTTGCCGTGCTGCTGGCAACGCCGCTGCTTCGCACGATGCATGCAAAATACAGCGACCGTACCGGCTGGCAGCTCCTGCGAATTGCCGTGCTGCTCGGCGTGTTTGCGCTGTCTCTGCTTGCGCTTGCTTCGACCTCGTTCAATCCGTTTATCTATTTCCGCTTCTGATGAGGTGTCCCATGAAAAAATGGTATCAATTTCTTCTGCTCGTGCCGGTGTTGGCGCTTTTGTATCTGCTCCCGATGCTCACGGCCTATCGCTATCAAAAGGCGCCGATCTCCTATTCCATGGAGGAAAACAGAAACCTGAGCGTGATGCCCGTGCTGGAGAAGAATGCACTTTGGAGCGGCGAATACTTTTCCGATGTGGAGAGCTTCTTCTCCGACCATGTGTATGGAAGAAATTCGCTGCTGCGTCTTAACACAAGACTGCAGCTGCTTCGACGTTCGCCCTCGGTCAGCAACGTTCTTTTGACAAAGCAGACACTCCTTCCGGAGTTTTCAATTGACATCGCGTATCTGGAGCCGGATCAGGCTGCGGCAAACGAGATGGCGGAGCGGCTTGCGGCAATTCACCGACAGGTCGAGAGTTACGGCGGCGTTTTCCTGTATATGTCGGTTCCGACCATGTATTCGGCGCGACTGGAAAACTATCCTTCCTATGCCGTCTCCCCGGAAACCATGACGGTGGAGCGCGAGGCTGCCCTGACGGCGCAGCTGAGCCGACTCGGCGTACCGTATCTTGCCATGCGGGAGCGTTATGCGGCTTACGGAAACATGACGGATCTGTACTATAAGGTCGATCATCACTATTCCATTCGCGGCGCATATGCCTGCTACTTGGAGCTGTGCAGCTATCTGGAGCAGGAAGGCGTTCCCGTCCCGGTTTTGACGCAGGAGGAAATCTCCTTTGAAGCGCTGCCGAATCCCTTCCAGGGAACCTACAGCCGGAAGCTCTATGGGCTTTCTCCTGTCACGGAGGCACTGGAGGTCTATCGCACGGAACGCTCCGTTCCTTATTCCCGCTGGGATAACGGCGAACGAACCGACGCGCCGGTACAAAACATTCCGGATAATTCCTGGCAGAACGTTTACTACGGCTGTTTTATGGGCGGAGATCAGGCGGAAACCATTGTACAGACCAACCGGCCTGAGCTGCCCAGCATTCTGATTGTTGGCGATTCCTTTACAAATGCGGTAGAGTCACTTGCCTATCTGAGCTTTGATGAAATGCGCAGCCTGGATTACCGCCATTACAAGGGAATGAGCCTTCCGGATTATATCGCCGAGTACCAGCCGGACGTTGTGCTCATTCTGCGCGACGATTCCGTAGCACTCACGCTGGAGGGAAACGGAAACCTGATCGGCTGAGCTTCTATGAGGCTGCCGAATCAATAAGCAGGCCGCCGTACTCGGAACCAAAATGGAAGGCGGCTATAGCATCAGTTGACAAGAAGAAAACATAGAAGCCCGGAACCCTTTCAAGCCATGATTGGCGGGAAAGGGTTCCGGGCGTTCTAACTATTTTGTGCGGCAGAAGCTTCAGTCAAGGCAGAAGCTTTTGTCAATCCGCTTTCGCATAGACCCACGCGTTGGGGAGCGGTCTGCCGCTTGGGCATGCAGGGTTCGAGCAGCGGTTGATGTATTCGCCGTCGTACCACATAATCGCGGAGGTGCCGCCGTCCAAATTCATGGCCTGCATACAGTTGTGCTTCAGCAGAATGTTTGCGCATTCCTCTACGGGGGCGCCGAGGGAGTCCTTTAAGCGCCCCTCTATGACCAGCATGAGAATTTCATATTTGTCGCTCTGCCCGATCGAGGCGCGCGGCTGAATGCCGCTCCATGCCTGTACCTCATCGGAGCGGAGCACGCCGTCCACAATCAGCGCAGGCGAAAATTCAACGGCGTCCGTGGTTCCGGGCGTGACGTCCAAATAAGCGTCCGTGATATAAAGACGGTCATCCTCGCGCAGCTCGATGCGCTTGTAGCCGCTGCGCATATGATAGCCGTATTCCGCGCCATCGCACATGGCGTAGCCTGCGATACTGCCGCCGTTTCCAACGCCGCCGGGGTCGTGGAAGCCGCTGGCAGTCATGGCGAGGATACCATTGTTGTTTTCCGCAATGACACCGGCAAACTGGCCGTAATACCCGATCGACTTGGAGGGATGGCAGGAAAGGCGGGAGGGATCCTTGGCAATGGCGAGCACGCCGCGATAGTTACCTCCCTTGACGCGCACGATCAGAATCTGGTTTTTGGCGTCGATGGCCAGCACCTGCTCCCCCATGGTCGTGTAGATGTCTGTGCCGTCGTCATCCAGCCCGGCCTCGTTGATTTTGATGTTCTCCCAGCCGTTTTTCAGCGTATCCGGATGCTTGGACAGGTAGCTATCCCAGCTTTCCCGGTCCAGCTCCCAGAAAAGCTCAAAAAACTCGCGCTCTTCCTTTGAAATGGGACTCTCGGTCTCTTCCGGTTCTGTAGCCTCCGGTTCTGTAGAAGGAGTTGTGGCATGCGGATCGGTCCATTTACTGATGAGACCCTTCTGCGCCTGCAGGGCCGCCTCTTCACGGTCAAGAACCTCTTGAATCACGGAGGCCGGAATGAACTTGGTGGCAAGCCACTGGTGATAGGCTGTGTTCATTGCCGTTGAGATGTAAATATCCCGCCACTTTTTAATGAAGGGAATATTGGAAAAAACCGCAATGGAATAAAGAAGCTCAAGAAGAAAGACAACGAAAAGAATGCGCGCCACAATTTTTTGTTTACGGCGCTTCGTCCGCTGTTTCTTCTTTGTCGGCAGAGCCGGAACGCCGTCATCCTCCGCCTGCGCGGCAGTGCTTGTGGCAAGCATGGACTCCGGCAGATCGCGGTCATCCGTTTTTATGTGGGACGGTTGCGGAGCGTCCCACTCTTCGGAGTATGCAAGGTCGCCCCGTTCCTGAGTCAACTCTGAGCGGGCGACGCGGTTTGAGCGCGTAAACGTACCGTTGGATTTTCTGCTAAAAAGTTTCAAAGGAATTCCTCCTTTTCAGGGTTCCGTGGCGGCTCTTTGTGGTAGACGCCACCGTATGTTGTGTGCGGCAGAATATTGCCGCGAAATTCTTAATGAAATAGAAGGGCTGCGCAAAGCGCATAGGAAAGCGGTGCATTGGCCGCAAGCTGTGTGGAAGCTGGCACAACGCATGTATGTGGCCGCACAATTGTGAGTTTCCTGCTTTAAGGTTCAAAGCGAGCATTATTATAGCATACGGCGGAGGAAAAATCAATTTCTATGGGTCATTATGAGCGCGCACGCCACAGCTTGTCAAAGAATTGGAAAACCATCGCAGGACAACTCCGTTCTCCGCGAAAAACGGCCAAGTTCCCCAGAATTTGGACTGGCAGCGGAGAATACAGTGATTTGTGGGGGTGGTTTTTCATGCTGACGGCGACCGCGTGGCTTGTCCTAAGCTCCATGCTGTATTCTCTGCGCATGACGTCGCAGACGGGTTCGTTTCCAAAGCCGCTGTCGGAAAAGCAGGAGCGAGAATACCTGCGCCGCGCGTCCGAGGGTGATCTTGAGGCAAGAAATATTTTAATCGAAAGAAATCTGCGGCTGGTTGCACATATCATGAAAAAGTATTATACTCAAAGTGCGGATCAGGAGGATCTTATCTCCATCGGCACGATCGGATTGATCAAGGGTATTACGACCTTTGACCCTTCGAAGGGGGCGCGGCTTGCAACCTATGCGGCGCGCTGCGTGGAAAATGAAATTCTGATGTATTTCCGAAGCCAGAAAAAGTCTGCGTCGGATGTCTCGCTTTCCGATTACATAGAGACCGGGAAGGACGGCAACGCGCTGTCCCTGATGGATGTGATCTGCGTGGAGGACGATCTGTTTGACAACCTCTCCGCGCGGGAGAATCACAAGAGACTCTATGAGCTGATGGAGCGCTGCCTTACCAAGCGGGAGCAGATGATTTTGCGTCTGCGCTATGGCCTTGGGGATCGCAAGCCCAAAACGCAGCGTGAGATCGCAGCAATGTGCGGCATCTCTCGCAGCTATGTCAGCCGAATCGAGAAAAAAGCGCTGCAGAAGTTGGAGGCGGCATTTCAGGGAAATCTCTGATCCCTTCCGCAACGATGATTGCGGAAAATCTTCATTCTGTCAAGTACGAAGCCTTGGAAAATTTCAATTTTCGCCGCAGCGAACGGAGTCAGAGGTTCCGGGGAGAAAGAAAAAGCTGGAGGAGCACCAATGAAAGCATGGAAGCATTTTAAAACGATCACACGCCATCGGCGCCTTGTGCGGCGCGGCTGCTTTAAGGTTGGACTATACTGGCGGGGACTGACGCATGACCTTTCCAAGTATTCACCGACGGAGTTTCTGGCGGGTGCAAAATACTATCAGGGAACGCGCAGCCCGAATGCGGCCGAACGAGAGAAAAACGGCTACTCACTTGCCTGGATGCACCACAAGGGACGCAACCGCCACCACTATGAGTATTGGACGGATCTGAATCTGCAGACGCGAAAGTATGAGGCCGTGCCAATGCCCCGGGTCTTTCTTGTTGAAATGGTGATGGATCGGATCGCGGCAAGCAAAGTCTATCGCGGCGCGGCCTATACAGACGCAGATCCGCTTCAGTACTTTGAAACGGCGCATGAAACGGTGCTGATGCACGAGCAGACGCAACGCCAGCTCAAATTTTTGCTGACCATGTTAAAGGACGAAGGAGAAGACAAGACGTTCCGTTTTATTCGGAAAATTGTTTTAAAAGATAAATCTTTCGGCGAGTAAGATAAGAAACGGTCGAACTCTGCGGGCATTCGCCCGGGAAATCCTGAAAAAATCCAGTTTGACACCGTGCCGTGCAGCATATATAATAGCATGGACAACGGAAAGAGACGGGGTTGCAAAATGGAAATTATGCTTTGGATTCTCATTATTACAGCGATTGCCGGTGTGGGCGGCACCGGGCTTGGCGGGCTTATCGGCGCGATGTTCCGAAAGGATTCGGATCGCATCGTCAGTCTGCTTTTGTCCTTTGCAGGCGGCGTGATGCTGAGCGTGGTGTGCTTTGACCTGATTGCGGACGCCATGCAGCCCGAGCATGCCGAGCAGGCGACAAGCGTTTGGCTCGTAATTGCCGGGCTTCTGCTTGGCTATGGGATGGTTTTTTTGCTCAACTACTGGATCGACCGGGCAACTAATCATGAAATTGCACATATCGGTCCGTCACACCCCAAAACAGCGGATGATCTTGACGAGCTGATTCACGCCGACCATTTTGCCAAGCACCGTAGTACGCAAAGCCGCTATCAGCTTTTTATCGGCGGCATCGTTATGGCGGCGGCCATTGCGCTGCACAACCTGCCGGAGGGCATGGTCATCGGTGCATCCTATGCCTCGGAGTTGGGCGCGGTTCGTACTGGTGGCGCGGGCTTTGTGATGGCGGTTTTGATTGGGCTTCATAATATTCCGGAGGGAATGGCCGTGTCCGTTCCTCTGATTTCCGGCGGCATGAGGAAGTATAGCGCGGTGCTTTTGACGGCGCTGACCGGTGCACCCACGATCATCGGCGCATTTTTGGGCTACCGTCTCGGTATGGTCAGCCCGACGATGCTTTCCATATCCCTGAGCTTCGCATCCGGCGCAATGCTTTATGTGGTATTCGGTGAGTTGCTGCCGGAGGCGATTCTCATGTGGCGCAGCAAGCTGCCTGCCTTTGCGACTCTGATCGGCGTGCTGGTCGGGCTGCTGATGATTTATGCTTAGGCGAAGGGACACCTTCGGAGACGCACCGATAAGAGGCGGACGTCTCACGAAGCCTCGCGTTCAAACAAAGGGGAAAACAGATGGAAATTTATCGAAGACTGGCCGAGGAGCTTGGTCAGAGGGAAGAAGCCGTAGAGAATGTGGTGCGGCTTCTCGATGAGGGGAATACGATACCGTTTATTGCGCGGTACCGCAAGGAGCTGCACGGTGCAATGGACGATGGTACGCTGCGCATGCTGGCAGACCGTTTGAATTATCTGCGCAATTTGGAGTCGCGCAAGGCAGAGGTCAAAAAGTCGATTTTGGCGCAGGAAAAGCTGACGCAGGAGCTGGCGCTTGCCATCGATCAGGCCGAGACGCTTTCTGAGGTGGAGGATCTTTACCGTCCCTATAAGCCGAAGCGGCGCACCCGTGCAACCATTGCGCGCGAAAAAGGACTGGAGCCGCTGGCGGCAGTTTTGTTTTCACAGAGCCGGGAGCTGCCGGCCCCGGAGCTTCTTGCAGAGCCGTATGTGAACCCGGAGCTTGGCGTTGCCACCGTGGAGGAGGCGCTTGCCGGTGCGTCCGATATTCTTGCAGAGCAGATCTCGGACGATGCGGAGATTCGAAAGACCCTTCGCGCGTGGATGCAGCGGGCGGCAAGCCTGAGCGCGGCGGCAAGTGAGGAAGAGAAGGATTCTGTTTATCGGCTGTATTACGCATTTACGCAGCCGGTTTCCAAGCTGCAGGCGCATCAGATCCTTGCCATCAACCGCGGCGAGCGGGAAGGCTATCTCAAGGTCAATGTGCGCTCGGATCGCGAGACGGCGCTGCAGATCGTGCGGCGGGCGGTCGTGATTCCCGGCAGCAGCGCAATGGAGTTTATGAAGGCTGTTTGCGACGATGCTTACGATCGTCTGATCGAGCCAAGTCTGGAGCGGGAGCTGCGCACGGCGCTGACCGAGTCAGCAGGGGAGCGCGCGATTCACAATTTTGCGTTAAATTTAAGTCCGCTGCTCCTGCAGCCGCCGGTCAAGGGACGCGTTACCATGGGCCTGGATCCCGGCTATGCCCATGGCTGCAAGGTTGCCGTCGTGGATGAAACGGGCAAGGTGCTCGATACCAGCGTGGTTTATCCGACCTTTTCCAAGGCAAAAAAGGAAGAAGCCATTGCGACGCTGCGCCGTATGATCCGGAAAAACGGCGTGCAGAATATCGCAATCGGAAACGGCACTGCATCGCGGGAAACCGAAGCGATGACCGTGGAGCTGCTGCGTGAAACGCCCGGCGTTGCCTATGCCATTGTGAATGAGGCGGGCGCGTCCGTCTACTCCGCCTCCAAGCTGGCGGCGGAGGAATTTCCGCAGTATGACGTGAATCTGCGCAGCGCGGTTTCCATTGCAAGACGTCTGCAGGATCCGTTGGCCGAGCTGGTCAAGATCGATCCGAAGGCCATCGGCGTTGGGCAGTATCAGCATGACGTTCCGCAAAAACGTCTGGATGAAACGCTGAGCGGCGTGGTGGAGGACTGCGTCAATGCGGTCGGCGTGGATTTGAATACGGCTTCGGCCGCGCTTTTGCGCTATGTTTCCGGCCTGAACGGCACAACGGCGAAGAACATTGTCATTTATCGGGAGGAAAACGGCGCATTTACCGCAAGAAAACAGCTTCTCAAGGTACCGAAGCTGGGCCAGAAAGCGTTTGAGCAGTGCGCGGGCTTCCTTCGCGTACCGGAAAGCAAGCAGATTTTGGACAATACCGGCGTGCATCCGGAGTCCTATGACGCTGCGGAGCAGCTCCTCAGGCTTTGCGGCTACACCCTTGCCGATGTGGCGGACGGGAATATTAAGGAGCTGCCGGCACGGCTTCGCGCGTTTGGTACGCAAAAGGCCGCGGAAGCCTGCGGCGTCGGCGTTCCGACTCTGCAGGATGCGGTGAAGGAGCTGATGAAGCCGGGACGCGATCCGCGCGATGAGCTTCCCAAGCCGATCCTGCGAACGGACGTGTTGGAAATCAAGGATTTAAAGCCCGGTATGGTGCTGTCCGGTACGGTGCGCAACGTCATTGACTTCGGCGTTTTCGTGGATATCGGCGTGCATCAGGATGGCCTTGTGCATATTTCGCAGGTTTGCGATCGCTTTATCAGGCACCCCTCTGAGGTCGTCAAGGTCGGCGACATTGTAAAGGTTCGTGTGCTGGAGGTTGACGAAAAGAGAAAACGCATCAGTCTTTCCATGAAAATGGAAGAAGGAACTGCGGATTAAAGCAACAAGAACGGATGGTGCGGCTTCTTGACAGCGCACCGGATGACAGAATCGGTGGGACGTATAAGCCTGCCGTGGAATGGGAAAAACCTGTTTCACGGCAGACTTATTTTTTCATAAAAACGGAGAAAAAAACCATACTATATCACAAAAGCTACTTTTGAGGTGAAAGCATGGGAAATTGCCATATCGGGAAAAAGAGCGTGCGCTTTGCTGAGCCGCCGACGATTGCGGCCGCGGCCGCCGTCGTGGGAAAGAAGGAGGCACAGGGGCCGCTTGCCGACTATTTTGATGTTCGTAACGACGATACGACCTTTGGACAGGATTCCTGGGAAAAGGCAGAGACGCAGATGCAGAAGCTGGCGCTGCAAAAGGTGCTGGAGAAGGCGGGCTGTAAGGAAAAGGATCTGGACTTTGCCTTTGTGGGAGATCTTCTGAACCAGTGTATCGGCTCCAGCTTTTCGCTGCGCAACACGGATATCCCTACCTTTGGCCTGTATGGTGCGTGCTCCACCATGGCGGAGAGTCTGCTTTTGGCGTCCATGTGCGTGGCAGGCGGCTTTGCAGGAACGGTGCTTGCTATGAGCTCGTCCCATTTTGCGTCCTCGGAACGGCAGTACCGTTTCCCACTCGGATACGGCGGGCAGAGAACGCCAACGGCACAGTGGACGGTCACCGGCGCGGGCGCGGCGATTCTAAAGAAGGAAGGACGCGGCCCGTATATCACCTCGGCAACGGTCGGCACCGTGGTGGACTGGGGAATTAAGGACGCTAACAATATGGGCGCTGCTATGGCACCGGCCGCTTACAGCACGATACAGGCGCATTTTGAGGACTTTGGTCGAAGTCCTGCAGATTACGATCTTATCGTCACAGGAGATCTCGGCTTCCTTGGCAGACAGATCGTGACCGACCTTTTTCGGCGTGACGGCATTTCGGTGGAGGAGAATTATGATGATTGCGGCTGCATGATTTATGCGCGGCAGGAGCAGGACGTGCACTGCGGCGGCTCCGGCTGCGGCTGCAGCGCCTCCGTGCTCTGCGCCTATCTTCTGCGCAAGATGCAGGAGGGACGTTACCGCAATATTCTGTTCTGCGGGACGGGCGCACTGCTTTCGCCGACCTCGACGCAGCAGGGAGAGTCTGTGCCGGCCGTTTGCCATGCCATATCAATTTCAACGGAAAGGAACGGGTGACATGGAATATTTAAAAGCATTTGTTGTGGGCGGCCTTTTCTGCGTGATCGGGCAGGTTTTGATCGATAAAACCAAGCTGACACCGGCGCGCATCCTGACGTCCTATGTGGTAGCGGGCGTCCTGCTCGGCGCAGTAGGGCTTTATAAGCCGCTGGCCGAGTTTGCGGGCGCGGGTGCGACGGTTCCCTTGACCGGTTTTGGCTACAACCTTGCGAAGGGTGTGCGCGAGGCGGTCAAGGCGCACGGAATCCTCGGCGCGCTGCTTGGCGGGCTTCGCGCAAGCGCGGGCGGGATTACGGCGGCGGTTTTCTTTGGCTTCCTTGCCTCGCTGATTTTCAAGCCGAAGGATAAATAGCAAAAAAGCGGATAAACTATGCCTGCGGTGAACGCCGCAAAGCAAAATAAACAGGAGGATTCCAAACATGGAAAACCGAAATAATCAGAACCAGAACAATCAGAAGCAGAACCAGCAGAATCAGCAAAACCAGCAGAACCGCCAGCAGAATCAGAACCAGAATCAGCACAATCAGGAAAACCGCTAAGTCTCAGCAACAAGGCGATCATCCGGAAAGTCGGCCGAATACCGCAAATCTGGCGGTGTTCGGCCGCTTTTGCGCAGGGACGTGCCATGGAAACCGTGTGCACGGAAGTTTTGCAGGAAGCCGCTTGTGCAGGCTGCGGGGCTTATGTAAAGACTGGGTAAAACTTGCGTGAAATCTTTTCGTTTTCTGTTGCGCTGCCGATGGCGAAGCATATATAATATGGAAAGGCCACGGAACAGCTGAGAGGAGGAAATGACTTGCTATTTTATGATCGTACTGCGCAGGATGTTTTGAAGACGCTTGGCACGGACGCCGAGCGCGGGCTAACGGAAACACAGGCGGAGACGCTTCAACAAAAATATGGAGAAAACCGGCTTCGTGAGAAAAAGAGAAGATCGCAGCTGCAGCGCTTTTTCGACCAGTTTAAGGACGTCATGATTTTGATCCTGATTGCTGCGGCACTTGTTTCCTTCGTGGTCGCCTGTACGGAGGGAGAGCCGAAGGAATTCTTTGAGCCGGTGTTGATTCTTGTCATCGTTGTCGTCAATGCGTTTATGGGAATGATGCAGGAGAGCCGTGCAGAGAAGGCGCTCGATGCACTGCAAAATCTGTCGGCGCCGCAGGCGCGCGTGCTGCGCGGCGGGGTGGAGCGGATCGTGGAGGCATCTGCGCTCGTGCCGGGCGATATCATTCGCCTGGAGGCGGGCGACTTCGTTCCGGCTGACGCAAGGCTCCTGCGAAGCGTCAGCCTGAAATGCGAGGAGTCGGCGCTGACCGGGGAATCGGTCCCTGCGGAAAAGGACGCTGCGGCGCAGATTCTGCAGAATGCGGCGCTGGGCGACCGCTCTAATATGGTCTTTTCCGGATGCAGCGTGACCTATGGCACGGCGACCGCCGTCGTAACAGCGACCGGTATGGACACGGAGATGGGGAAAATCGCCAACCTTCTCGAAGATGCGGGCGAGGCGCAGACGCCCCTGCAGCAGAAGCTCGCGCAGCTGGGAAAGTACCTCGGCATTGCGGCGCTTGCCGCCTGCGCGGTGATTTTCGTTGTCGGACTCGCAAGTGATATGCCGGTGATGGAGCTGTTTATGACATCTGTGTCGCTTGCAGTCTCCGCGATCCCGGAGGGACTGCCGGTTATTGTGACGATCGTACTTTCCATAGGCGTGCAGCGCATGGTCAAGAAAAATGCGCTGATTCGGCGGCTGCCCGCTGTAGAGACGCTGGGCAGCGCTTCCGTGATCTGCTCGGACAAAACAGGCACGCTGACACAAAATCGCATGACGCTCACGAAGCTTTATGTGGACGGCGCAGACGCGCCGGAAACCGTCTGCTCGCAGAATTCGGAGCAGGCGAGACAGCTGCTTTGCTTCGGCACCCTGTGCTGTGACGGCTCCGTGCAATTTCACGACGGGCAGGTGCAGCATATCGGCGACCCCACGGAGACGGCGATTGTATTGGCGGCGCATCGGAACGGCATGGAAAAGGAATCGCTGAACAAGCGCTATCCGCGCCTTGCGGAGCTTCCGTTTGATTCGGATCGCAAGCTTATGACGACCGTAAACCGGATCGACGGGAAAAACATTGTCATTGTTAAGGGCGCGTTTGATATGCTCGTGCCGCGCTGTATTTCCGGAGATCTTGCGGCGGCGCGCCGGATCGTGGAGGAGATGAGCGCCGACGCGCTTCGCGTTCTGGCGATTGCCTATAAGGAGCTTGCAGAGCTTCCGGCTTCGCCGGATGGAGCGACGTTAGAGAACGAACTGCAGTTTCTTGGCCTTGTGGGCATGATCGACCCGCCCCGGCCGGAGGCACGGGAGGCCGTCGCGGTCTGCAGGAAAGCCGGGATTAAGCCGGTGATGATAACGGGCGACCATGTGGCGACGGCTTCCGCCATTGCAAAGGAGCTTGGGATCCTTGCGGCGGGTGACCGCGCGATCACCGGCGCGGAGCTGGATGCCATGAACGACACAGAGCTGGAACGGCAGGTTGAACATATCGCGGTCTATGCCCGTGTGTCGCCGGAGAATAAAATCCGCATCGTAAAGGCGTGGCAGCGCAGGGGACAGGTCGTAGCCATGACCGGCGACGGCGTGAACGACGCACCGGCCTTGAAGGCGGCGGACATCGGCTGCGCCATGGGCGTTACGGGAACGGATGTCGCAAAGGGCGCGGCAGATATGAGCCTGACGGACGATAACTTTGCAACGATCGTGGACGCCGTGCGCGAGGGACGCGGGATTTACGCCAACATTCGAAAGGTCGTCGGCTTCCTGCTGGGTACGAATATCGGCGAGGTGCTGACGGTGTTTGTCGCGATGATGCTCTGGCGCAAGACGCCGCTTTTGTCCATGCAGCTGCTCTGGATCAATCTGGTGACGGACGGCCTTCCTGCGATCGCACTCGGCATGGAGGCGGTCGAGTCGGATGTGATGGAGCACAAGCCGAAGGCAAAGAGCGAGGGACTGTTTGCGCATGGCATGGGACTGCGGACGGCGCTGCAGGGCGTGATGTTCGGCGCGCTTGCACTGGCGGGCTTCTGCATCGGTGAGAAGTACACAGGTGTGCTTGCGGGCGGACAGACGATGTCCTTCCTGGTGCTGGCACTTTCTCAGGTCGTGCAGGCGTACAATATGCGCTCTGAGCATTCGTTGTTCCGAATTGGGCCGTTCCGCAATCGCAGGCTGAACGGCGCGGCAATTTTATCAACCGTTCTCGTGCTGCTTGTGCTGCTGACCCCGGCACGGATCGCCTTTGGGCTGATCCTGCTGCCGTGGAAGCTGTATCTCGTGGGTCTCGGCCTGATTTTACTGCCGCTGGCGGTCATGGAAATCTCCAAATCGGTCGGACTGATCCAGCATCAGCATTAATGCAATAATACGCCGTCGGCATTTGCCGACGGCGGCAGACCGTCAATAAAGTCCGTAACCGTCAAAACAGGAAAACAATTTTGACGGTTTTCACTTTCAGCGCATCCATTTCATTTTATAGAAAAATTCAAATAAATTGCGTTCAAAAATAAGGAAATATTTATTGTTTTGACTTACTTCGGAACTCGCGCCTTACCGTACCTATGTACGCCTACAGGCGCGAGATTCCTTGTCTTTCGAACTTTCTTGATAGCCTGCCAGCGTGTCAAAAAGGTTTTTTGACACGCTGCCGCCGTCGGCATTTGCCGACGGCGGCTTTTATTCACGCTCTTGAATAAAAGACATTCTATTTGCTGCAAACACCTGTGAAAAGTGTGAAAAATGCTGCGGCGGTTTTCGCGAGGTTTTGTTTCGCGTTGACAGAAAATTTTTGGGGTCTATGTGCTTTTCGCTTGCATTTCTGGAAATTATCGCGTATAATATGGTCGAAAGTTTTTGTTTGCAACCATTAGAAGGGAATAAAATGCAATATAAGGTAATTGATGGATTTTTGCTGCGGCAATTGCAAGACGAGTATCTGCTGATCCCTTCCGGCGCGGCAGCACAGCGCTTCAGCGGCCTGATCGCACTCAATGAGACCGGCGCAGATCTCTTTCGGATCCTGCAGTCCGGCGCAACGAAGGAGGAAATGCTCCTGAAAATGCGCTCGTGCTATGCAGTCTCGGAGCAGGAGCTTGCGGCCGATATCGAAGAGATCCTTGCGCAATTGCGAGAGCTTGGCATTTTGATCGAGGAGGAAATATGAAGACGATACGGCGTATGGCTGTGCTGCTGGCGGTGCTTTTGCTGCTCACAGCCTGCGGAAAAACAAAGGACGAGCCGTCAGGCTCTGCGCCGGCAGGTTCATCGGACAATCCGACGGAAACGGTGACTTTGCCCATGCCGTCGGAGTCTGACGCGGTACTGGACACGCAGCCCACGGTGCTTGACGTAGCCGATGGAAGACTTGTGGTGCTTCAGAGCGGCGCTTATAACGGACTTTGCCCGGAGAACGGATCGGACGAGCGCGTTGAAAATGCTGCTGCGTTATTGGTGGCGAATGTGTCCGATCAGGCCTGTCAGTTCTGCACCTTAAACTATCAGATCGACGGCGAGGACGCCGTGTTCCAAATCTCTGAACTTCCGGCAGGGAAGGCAGTGTGGGTTTTGGAGTCCGGCGGGAAAACGACCTCCGCGGATGCGGTGTTCACCTATGTGTCGGATATCAGCGTGTTCCGCGAGCAGGATTCGCAGTGGCTGCCCGATGTAACGGCGGAGGGCGGAGACGGCAAGCTCACGGTCAGCAACCAGAGCGACCGCGACTATGCGCTGATTACCGTTTACTATAAGCTGACATACGGAGAGAATACCTACCTCGGCGGGATCGCCTACCGTGTGACGGTGGATGGCCTGAAATCCGGGGAAAGCAAAACGCTGACGGCCGGCCATTTCTACGAGGGCAGCTGCGAGATCGTAGGTATCTATGCCGACGGAGCGACCGACTGAGGATGCGCAGCCTCTTTGTCGATTCTATAATTAATCTATTAATTTGTATGTAGCGGCATTTGCCGTTATGGATCGTTTCCTCCGCGTGTCCGCGCCAGGTCTGCACAAGGGCGTGCGCAGAGGAAGCAGGCAGCACTGCGGTCTTGCGCCGGTGCGCTTCGCCGAAGCGCTTTCGTCCATGCATCGTTCTGACGAAAACGCTTACGGCAAAGCCACTTGCCCAATTGTGTGCGCTGCCATAAACGGAATCTCTTGAGAAAGGATTGAATTGTCTATGAAAATGAAAAGAGTGCTATCCTTCCTGTTGGCAGCTGCTCTGATCATCGGGATGCTTCCCGCAGTAACGCTGCTGCACGCAAGCGCGGCGACGGCGGGCGACACCTATGACGTTTCGTACGGCACCTTGAACAGCAGCAAGTCTGTTTCTCTGCCGATCACGATTCATAATTACCCGAATGACGGTATGCTGTTTGAGTACTCCAGTTATGTGGGGAAGGAACAGTATATCTATGCCAGAGCGCATGCCGAGGTCGCAACTCCCGGCTACGGCCAGGCATGGTATGCCAACGGCTATAACAGGACAACGAAAAACAGCGAGAACTTCACGGTTCTTGGTACATATTACCTCACTGCATGGAACAGCGTAAAGGCCAATGCGGCCAAGAACCCCGACGGTACGTCCCCGTATTACTATGCTGTTGCAGTCAGCACGGAATACAATGCGGATGTGAAGCTCTATTCCGAGGACAACACGAGCATTCCCGAGGCGCAGCGCAGATGGCTCGTTTTGATGGATTCGGAGGGGTATTATCTCTTCTATAACCTTGCCAACGGCTCCTGCCTGGATCTGTGCAATAGCGCCGCGCACGGCAACGTATGGTGCTGGACGCCGAACTACGGTGCTGCGCAGCGCTGGAAGCCAATCGTGGATGCAGACGGCGGCTATCACTTTGTATCGAAGGCACAGAGCACCAATTCGCTCGATTTGGATGTCGGCAACCTTGTGGATGGAACCAACGTTCATGTTTGGGATAGCGACTATAATAGCAATGCCAGGTCAGGTGAAGCGCAGAAATGGGCGCTGATCCCGGTCAGTGGCGAGTCATCTGCAAAGAGCGGCGTGGCCGGTCAGGCGATGCGTGTGGTCAGCTCCAGCCTTTCCGCGGCACAGGACAGCTACTACGGCGGCGGCGATGCAACCGTTCTGGAGCAGTCTACCGAGAAGAAGAACGCTCGCTATCTGTCGATCGTTTATCAGATCGACGGAATCGACAACGGAATTGCCACGCTGACAGAGCCGTTTAAAATCGTTCCGTTCAACAATACGGACAAGGCTCTGGATGTGAGCAACGGATATGCGGTGGACGGCACCAAGATTCAGATTTGGAGCTCTGGCGCGAACGATGACAATACGACAAAGTATCTGATGGCCGAACCGAGCGGTGATGGCTCCTATTACCTGCGCTGGTATCGCCGCAACAGCGGTACGATGACTGCAACGGACTTCTATGTCGGCGGCGTGACGGACAGCGTCGTGCAGGCGGCCTGCAAGGCCAAGAGCAGTGCAAACCGCTTCCAGATCGTTGACAACGGTGACGGCAGCTACAGCTTCCGCGTGGTCGGCGTAAAAAACAGCACGACCGGCGAGCAGCTATACTTGGACTACAGAGGTTCTTCTACAGACAATGGTACCGCTGTTCAGGGCTATGCATGGACCAATACGAACGGTCATCGCTTCTATCTCCAGAACGTGGCCAATGAGAAGATCACCTTCGCAGCGCAGACCTATACACTGTACCCCGGCTTTGACGATCAGCCCACCGAGGAGAGCGAGGCGCTGAAGGCCAACGGAATCCGCATGGAGCTTTCCACCGCGCCCGGCTATCATCGCATTACGCTCGATCTTTCTACGGCGGCCGGTTATGCCGCTGCGCAGAAGCTGACCTCTTTGACGGTGGGTACGCCCTCCGGCAAGCGCGTTGTTCTGGACATTGCGGCAATCGGCGGCTTTGAGACGGAGCAGAAAGCGACAAACTTCGGCTACGACGTGACGTGCGGTATGCTCGACTGCCTGAATTACGGCAGCTATTCGGCGACAAAGCAGTGGAGAAGCTCTACGGAAGCGGACTATAACGCTTCGGATAAGAGCGGCAGCACGGTGCGCCGTTACCGCACGGGCAACAACCTTGCTTACGGTATGCTGCTGCCGAACTCCGGCTATAACACGGTCAACAGCTACTATAAGTTTGATAACTTTGGCTATGCCTCCCCATTTGGCACGGATACGACGGTACAGGATAATTTGGCCGCTGACGTTTGGAAGGCTTACGCTATTTTTCAGGCCTATACTGTCCCGACGAGTGCGCCTTGGGGCAGATGGTATGTGCAGACGCAGGGCGACTCAAGCTATAACACGGTCAACAGCGCAACGACGAACTTCCCACTGGTTACGCTTGACGGCGTGGAGTATTCCGACATCAGCAAATACCTGCCGAATATGCACAGCTACATTGACGGCATGGCGACGATCGGATTGGTGAACTATACGCTGGATCCGGAAACCAAGATTCCGGTCTATACACAGGAGACGGTGCAGAAGCTTGCCAAGCTGCTGCAGGCCTCGCTGGGCATCAGCGAAGTATATGAGGCCTCCAGCGCGACCTATAACTATAACTTTGTCCAGGGTGAAAAGGTGTTCGGCACAAAGGACTGGGCGCAGACGATCCGCGACTATCTTGCAACCTGCGGGAATCCGAACCTCACGGAAGTATCCACTGACTACTGGGAAAGCTATAAGGCGGGACATGCCGATATGCTGGAGCTGTCCTGGGAGCAGATCACAAACGGCGATTATCGGGCGAATTTCAATAACTATCTTGACATCGCCTACTGGATGCTCCATACGCTTTATAAGGACAACAACGGCGTGAGTACCACGGTTCCGGAGTACGATCACCTGACCCTGACGCAGGAAACAAACTCCAGCGGCAAGAGCTACTATGTCTTTGACGGCGGCTATGACGATCTGGAATATAACACTGCGACCGGCGCAATCTCCCATACGGGTAGTACCGGCACGAAGGGTATGGTGTATTACACCTCCACGTCTGCTACGACGGCAAAGCCGTTCCTGCCGACGACGGACAGTGTGGCCTACAACCAGACCAATTCCCCGTATTTTGCTGATGACGGTGTGTCCAGTGCGGAGGCGGATCGCTATGACACCTACGTCGGCCGCGACTATAACTTCTCTATGGAAGGCCACGGTCAGTTTGTCTTTAACACGGAGGACAACCTGTACTTTAACTTCCAGGGTGACGACGACGTTTATCTGTTCATTAACAATAAGCTCGTCATGGATATCGGCGCGGCGCACTCCATCACGAACTCGATGTTCGATCTGAATGATTATGTGAAGGAATGCGGACTGGTTGACGGCGAAACCTACGACTTCGACTTCTATTATATGGAGCGCCACGGCTATGGCTCCAATATCCGTATTGAAACGAACATCGAGGTTACCTCGAAGGACGTTGTCTCGGAAAAGGGCGCGATTCAGGACGGTCAGACGCTGAATAATTACGGTCTGGCGGATCAGTCCAAAGTTCTGGAATATTACTTTACGCTTAGGAACGAGGGCTATGCGCTTCCGCTCACAAATCTTGCGTTCGAGGATGAAAAGCTGGGCTTCTCCGTGGGCTATAACGGAGTAACGCTTGGCAGCTATAAGCTCAACGGTACAAGCAAAAACCGTGCGATTTCGGATCTGCACGCGGTTCTGACGCTGGCGGACGGAACCGAGATCACGCTGCGTTTTGCCGATACCCAGGCGCTGCAGGATTTCCTGACGGATGTAAAGTGCGACGGGCACCCGTCGGCCGGCCTTTCGGCTGGTGAAAGCCTTACGATTTACGGCGTGCGCTACGGCCTTTTGTCGGACGGCATCTTTAAGAACACCGTCTATACGGAAGCGAGCAGCATTCGCGGTAAGGCGGACTTCGCCGTATTCGCGGGCGTTGCGCAGCACTATTATATGTGGGCGGGCCATCCCATTGCGGTCAGTGTGGGCGATGCAGCCGGTACGGTGCTCGGCTCGGAGCAGGTCGGCGCATTGAGCGCCTTCACGCCTGCAAGCGGTAATGGCGCAACGACGGCCTATCAGCCGCTTGCTGACGGTGTTTACACCATCGGCGCAACGAAGGGGCGCACCTATACCTGGGCGCCCGGCTCGGGTGACCAGCTCGTCGTAAAGAGTGCAAAGACACTCTATGAGGACGGCACGTCCGGCAATGAGCCGCTGTTCTATGTGCGTTATGCTGGCGGTGGCTACTATACCATCCAGTACCTGCAGGACAACCGCTACGCCTGCATCGATATCACAAGCGGAACCAATGCCAGCAGCCGAAACGATACGGCGGACTATGACGACCGGATCGTCCTTCGCAGCTTTGCAAGCGCGGATGCTGCGGCGGCGGATAAGGCGGCACTCTGGCAGATCGGCTGGAACGCGGATCACGCAATTTCCAGCGGCTCGGATGCAAACAGCTTCATTATTCGTCCTGCACTGGGAAGCGGCTATGCAGTAGATCTGGATGCAGGCAAGCTGGCGGATAATACGGTTATCCACCTCTGGACAAATTCCTCCAGCAACGTTGGCTGGCAGTTTAACTCCGTGGCGAACGGATACACCGATAACAACACCGTTGCCAATGATATCCTTGTGTTTGATTATTCGGCTGCCGGTACCTACAGCCAATATTATCTGACAAGCTACACGGACGGCGGCGCGACGGTTTCGACGGTCGTTCCCGTTGTAATTCACGTTCTGGACGTAAAGGACAATACCTACGTTTTGGATTACGGTCTGCCCGTAAATCTGAACAACGCGGCGGACGGCGGCCTGCTCAATAACGACACGACGCAGGTTGCCGGTACGACAACGACCTCCTTCCTCGAGGGCATGATCACGGGCGAGGGCTACGAGGGTCTTGCACGCCTTGCCCGGGAAGGCAAAATTACGGACAAGACGAACGCAATCTCCGGCACGGCCATCAATGCGGTGCGCAACGGCTACGGCAGCTTCACCGCAATGAACGGCGATGCCGCTGAGCGTGCGACCTATCGCATTTCCTACACCGCGAATTCCGCTTATGTACTCTCCATCAGCGACGCGGGCAGCGGCGATTGGGAGGATACAAAGCCCAGCGGTGTGCCGGATGAGAACATTGAGTCGAGAACGGTTTACCGCTACAGCGATCGTATCACGACGCCGGTCACGACAACGACGAGCGGCTCTGTGCAGTATGTTGAGAGCTTCCCCTCCGGCTTCGATACGGGCAATGCGCTTTATGCGCAGTATCATAAGTCGCCGGTGTCCGGCGCCGGTATTACCACCAACTCCACAACGACAGTCGGCTATATCTACTGGCACTGGTGCAGAAATGGCGCGCTTGGCTCGCCGTGGGTCAGAACGATCGGCTCGTCAAGCGGATCAATTGACGGCGCGGCGGCGACGACCTTCCACGCGTGGTTCAATTCAAACTACGCCACGGCAATCTCCGGCGGCGCGGATATTTCAAAAAGCTATCTGGATTCGTCCTTGAATCCCGTCGTGTTCCGCGATCCCGGCGACACCGATGCTGACTACGGCCCGTTTGCAAGCAGCTATAGTAAGCAGTATTGTCAGGATTCTGCGCTCTGGTATACGATCACGGTCAAGCAGCAGAACTACACAAAGACCTCGACGTCCTATACCTACACCTGGAGCGATTACACCGATTGGAGTCCGATCGCTGTTGTCGCGTCCGATACCCGTAAGGTTGAGTCGAAGACGCAGTATCGCGCTAAGACCGATACGACGATTGCCGAGGGCGTGGCGCTTGTTCTGCAGGAGCGTGACGACTCCAACCTGTCGCAGCTCTGGTACTTCAATGAGCAGGACGACGGCAGCTATGTGATCGAGAATGTGAAGTCCGGCATGACACTGCAGCTGGCGGCGCAGGCGGCAAACGGCGTTGCCGTTGTGCAGAAGACGAAGAACGCGACGCCCGATGGGCTGGAGAAGTGGAATATCGTGAAGAATTCCAGCGGAAACGTCGAACTGCTTCCGGCTTCGAACAACAGCTTTGCCGTTGACCTCCCGGCTGGAAATACGGTAAATAATACGGCCGTTACACTGTATACGCGCATTGGAAACGGCCACACGCCGCAGACCTGGACTGCAGCGCAGAGCAATGTTGCAACCGGTTACGACAAGCTTGTCTTTACGCCGGAGCAGATCATGAACGGCGCAAGCCAGACGAAGGTCGTTGTGCGCACGCACGCGGCCGGACAGACTCCCTCCGACGGCGTCGGCAATGTTGACGTCCACAAGGAAGTCGAAATGTATGAGAATGTCATCACCATCCCTGCGTCCGTCGTATATTATGAGGACAATTTCGGCGGCATCGACTATGCGGAGAACTCCGACAGCTGGATCGACATGGGCCAGGGGGACGGCAACTATCAGGATGCCGACCAGGACGAACAGTACGGTCACGACGGCAGCTATGAAAACGAGGGCTATGAGACCTCCGGCGGCTCCGTTACGAAGATTACCGTAACGGAAGACACGAAGGTTCTCAGCTTCAAGTTCCACGGCACCGGCTTTGAGATCATTAGCCGCTGCTCGGCAAATTGCTCCGCGACGGTCGTCGTTACGGTCTATGACAGCAACGGCACCGAGGTTCGCAACATTCCGGCCATCACCGAATATGACAACAATGGCGACGATGAGGGCGACGAGGTCGTCTATCAGGCCCCGATCGTTTCGGTGAATGACCTCGATCCTGCGGACTACAGTGTCCAGCTTGCCGTCACGGCGCGGCAGAACTATGATAACTGGACGGTTACCTATCAGGGCTACGCCAACGGCGTTATCACCTATAAGATCGTCAACAAGCAGACGAATGAGGTCTATTACAAGTATGTCGATGTTGCTGCCGACAAGTCGACCTTTGCCAAGGAAGACGGAACGGCCTGCGCAAACCCGATGCTTGAAACGAGCTACCTCTACATTGACGGCGTCCGCATCTTTAATCCGCTCGCGGTTAAGAAGGACGACGGCACGATTGACTATGACCCCAACGGGAATTATATTCCCAATGAGTCCGGCGCGCAGATCCTTCAGATCCACGATCAGGTGATCGCTGGTAATATCGCTGTGGGCGAGGTCAACAGCACATCCGTAAGCTTCGGCAGCGGCACCTCCAGCTATGTGGAGAACCGCAACAACAACCTGATCACCGGCAACAACTCGACCTCGATCGATGTATATGCACTCGTCGGCCCGAATAACGAGCTGTATCTCAACGGCCTGTCGCTGACGCAGGCGATTGCCTTCTACGTCAAGCCGGTAGACTCCGTGCCTCTGGCAGAGCGGACGCTGCAGATCGGCGTGCGCGGCATCGATGCCGATGCGATTGAGGGCTATACCTCCGCGAAGCTGATCGACGATCCGAACAATGACACCGTTCTGCTGCAGAGCAACTTCAGCACGACCGGCAGCGCGGCGTGGACGAAGATCGCGGGCATTAACAGCGGTACAGAGCAGTATTATCACGTGGATCCGACGCTGTGTGCTTACGATGCGTCCAAGGAGGCATATCTTGTCGTCCTCACGGCGCAGAACGGTATGGTTTCGCTGACCGGGCTGAAGGTCAAGGGCTATGAGCTGCTTCAGGCCTATGACAGCAGCAGCATCGTCTATAACCCGGACGGCTCGCTGACGGATAGCTCGATCGATGTGGTCAATAATATGCTCGACGCGTTCAAGGCAACGCTCCAGAGCAGGGAAGTCGTTGTCCCGCGTGCAATCAGCTCGCAGCCGATCGACATCACGCTCGAATCGCCCAAGACGCCGGAGAAGACCGAGGCACCCTATGAGGATATCAAGGGTACCTGGTATGAAGAGGCGGTAACGCGTCTGAATGAAAAGGGCCTGATTTACGGCTTCGACGACGGCCTGTTCCACGGTGAACGCATGATGTCCAGAGAACGCTTCGTCGTCCTGCTGGTTCGTGCGCTGAATCTGAAGCCGCTGCAGGATTCTGCATGCCGCTTTGCGGACGTGAAGGGCCGCTGGAGCGCAAAGGAAGTTGAGATCGCCGCACAGTACGGTCTGGTGGCCGGCGTGACGGAAACGGAATTTGCGCCGACGCGCGGCCTGACCCGTCAGGAAATGATGGTCATTGTGGCGCGTGCCATCGAAACGCTGAACATCAAGACGCCGGAGCCGCAGGAGCTGGATCGGTACACCGATACGGATCAGATCGCGGGCTGGGCACTTGACAGCGTGAAGCTGCTGGTGGCGTCCGGACTCATCAGCGGCGTCAGTGCAACGGAGATCGCACCGCTCAGAGAATGCTCGCGCAGCGAAATGTGCATGGTCATCTACCGTCTGATCTGTTTGTCTGAATCGAAGTAAGGAGGCGTTATTGTGAAAAAGTACAGCAAACCTTGCCTCGTAGTTGAACGCTTCGAGCTGACGCAGCACCTTGCAAGCTGCGGCAGTCTGAAGATCAACCAGTGGGATATCAACTGTGTGCTTTCCGCACCGGATGCACCCTCCGAGATGCGCGACTTGGCCATGATCGGTTATTTCATGGCGCAGGGCGGCTGCCCGAAGCTCGCAACCGACGGAGCACTGTGTGTCAATGCTAGCACCAACATGGCCTTCACTTCCTGATGCATTTGCCCTGCTGCCGCTTCGGCGGCAGCAGGGGAGTGCGCATGTGTCAGTTCAAACAACGAATCCGCATTTTGCGGTAGATCAGAGGAGAGCATTATGAAAAAACGAATGGTTCGAAGCCTGATATTCCTCGTTCTTGCGGCGATGATGGTGACGATGCTGTCCGGCCTGTCCTTTGCGGTAGGTGTCGGCGGTCTTCAGACCTATGTCGATAGCTATACGCAGGGAAGCGGAAGCTTTTCGCTTACCTCAGGCAGTAGAATTTATGTGGTTTCCACTTCCGCGCCGACCGGACAATTTGCGAAAACTCTGCAGCTGATTGCTTCGCAGTTTGCTGCGAAATCCGTGCCGACGGCAACGCCGATGTCGATTGTTTATGGCCCTGCAGCAAGCGCTCGCGACGGCGACCTTATTGTGCAAGCAGACAACAGCCTCAGCGACGAGGCGTATCGCATCGAGATTACAAGCAGCAATGCTGCCATTTATTTCACTGCGGGCGCGGCAAATCTGTTTTACGGCGGCGAGGGCAGCTATAACAGCCTCCTGTACGGCGGAAACACACTGCTGAAGCTCTTTATTACCAACGGTTCTTCGACCGTTTCCTGCTGCACGATCAGCGACGCGCCGGATACGGCGGAGCGCACGCTGCAGCTTGACATTGCAAGAAAGTATTGGACGGTCGATTGGGTCAAGAATCTAATCCGTGAGGCATCCTGGATGGGCTATAACACGCTGGATCTCCACATGACGGAGGATCAGGGCTACCGTGCCAACATCTGGCGCAACAGGAACGGCAATACCGTCCTTGACTGCAACGGAAATGACTTTAACTGGACGATGGGCGGCAATATCGTAAGCTGGAATAAATCCTACTACGATACCACGAACGGTATTTATTCCCGCGACGATTTGATCGAGATCATCGAATGCGCGAAGGAATATCATATCGAGATCATCCCTGCGGTTGATTTCCCGACCCACGCCGATGCCCTGATTGCGAAGTTCAATTCGAACTTTGTCAACACCGGCACCAATTTCAGCTTCCGGTTTGACGGCAAGACATATACCGGCAAAAGCAGCCTTTCGGTCGACACGACGCAGACTATCAACGTCGTGGACGACTACGCCAGAAATCTTGCCTTTGCGGTGACGCAGGCCTATGCAGACTTCTTCGCGGATTATGGCTGCACGAAGTTTAATATTGGCGCGGATGAGGTTGCCGGCGCGTCCAGATCCTGGGCGACCGCTTCCTATACGATGCAGCATGGCGGCTCCATCGCAAAGGACGCCTATGTGATTTTTATCAACGAGCTGGCAGGAATTCTGCAGCGCAATGCATACGGTGCTGACAACCACAATTACCGTGTCCGCGCCTTTAACGATTGCCTGTTCGGCACCGGCTTCTACTTCTACGGCTCGTATACGCCGGACAGAACGCAGGCAACAGTCGCCGTAAACCCGGACATTGACGTTTTGTTTTGGACGGCAAGCAGCCACCACACCTCGCCCTCTACGCTCGCTGCGCAGGGACGGACGGTTTACAACTGCATCAACTGGTATACCTATTATGTCCTGCGCTACGATACTGCAAATAATACGGGCGAGGCACGCTCGGATAACTGCACGCAGTGGACGTTTAACCACAACAGTCCGGAGCGAGCTTACTCCGGCTGCGGGAAGGGCTGTAAATACGGCTCGAACTGCAGCGGCGAGGGCTGGAACCCGACGAAGTTCTGGGGCTGCACGACGGGAGAGTATCGCGAAACGGTGACAACGAACCTTGGCGGCGGCTATTTCCTCATTTGGGGCGACTGGGCCGGATGGGACAATCAGACTTCCATCTGGAACAGCGACGGAAGCACCAGCAACAATGGCAGCGCCAACTACAACCTGATTAAGCGGATGTGGTCGAACGCTGCAAAGCAGTGGAGCTGGTCGGTTGACAGCAAGCTCAGCTTCTCTGACTTCTCCACCTATCGGGAAGCGGTTCGCCATTACCCCGGCTTTACCGATTGCAACTCTGCGCCGAGCATTCCTGCATCCGGCACAATCGAGTCTGCGATCGACCGCAGCGCGCTCGCGGAGCTTTTGGACAATGTGCTCGACCGCAATAACTACACGGCTTCGTCTTACGAGGCCTATGAGAAGGCAGTCGACGCAGGCCGCGCGGTTTATAACGATGCGGCTGCATCTCAGCAGACCATTGACGAGGCGGTTACAGCGATCCGCTCTGCAATGGAAAAACTGCAGACCGTCCCCGCCACGATGACGATCTTGCTTGTTTGCAAAATTGGCGGCACGGAAAAGCGGATCGATTCGATAGAGCTTGGCGCGGAGATCAATGAGACGTATATGGTCGATATCCCGAATCTTACGGGCTATCGCTACGCTTCGGTTTCCGGTGCGACATTTGTTCCCAGCCCGTTCGGCACAAGCTGCGGTTATGTTTTGGCAACAGCGACACAGGTAAAGAACCAGATCAAGGTCTATTACGACAATGACCCGTATCTTGCAATTCTGAAGGCTGCACTGCGCATCACCAGGGAAGACAAGGGTTATGCCAACTATGCAGCCTATGCGGAGGCGCTGCAGGAAGCGCAGAGCTTCTATGACCGGGTCTCCGCGTCTCCGGAAACGCTGACGGAGCAGTCGGAGGTCAATGCGATGGTGCGTGCGCTGCTTCTTGCGCAGCTTTCTCTGGCTACAGAAAGTGATACGACGGAAATTCAGAACTGCGGCTTTGAAACGGCGTATGCTGCGGCCGGGAAGGTTGCCGTCCTGAAGGTCAATACGACTCCTGACGTCACTGGAATTTCTGTGACGTGCGGCGGTAAGGATGTGCAGCTTATTTATCTTGCAAGCCGTGAGGAAAAGGACGGCACAAAGACCTGGCGCCTGCGTTTTGCTGCGCCGGAGGTCGTTGGTGACTATACCTATACCGTAACGGCACAGGCAGCCGGGCGGAATGCGGAAGCGACCGCCGTGCTGACGGTTCAGTAACATTCCCTGTTTTGCGCGGTTCGGGATTTATGCCGTCCGTGCAAAAGGGCAACCGCAATGTGCACATTTTGTACTGTCCGTTCACGGGGTGAGCGCACGGCCAGCATAGCTCGTGCAGCCTGTGCGGCGCGGAACGCAGCGATGCGGTTGCCGGAAAAGACGCTCCCCGACATGGCGATAGCCGTGCCGGGGAGTATGTATTATGGAGGAAAGCCATGCGGCAGGATATACCAATCAGACGATCATTGACGCTTCGCGCTGTGGAGAGCAAAACACCGGTCACGGGCGGCTTTGAGCTGACGCCTCGCTGTAATTTAAACTGCAAAATGTGCTATATCCGCATGAACGCGCAGGAATGTGCGCAAAAGGGGAGAGAGCGCACGGCACAGGAGTGGATCGAGATGGGGCGGCAGGCCGTGGAGGCCGGGACGCTTTTCCTGTTGCTGACCGGCGGCGAGCCGTTTCTCAGGCCGGATTTCCGCGAAATATATACCGAGCTTGTCAAGCTGGGGCTGTCTGTATCCATTAATTCGAATGGAACGCTGATCGACGATCGCGCGATTCATTGGCTGCGGCAGTCTCCACCGGCGCAAATCAACATTACGCTCTACGGAATGCGCCGCGAGACATATGGCGCGCTGTGCGGCGATCCGGCTGCGTTTGATCGTGCGATTCGCGCGATCGACGCACTGCGCGACGCAGGCATTCTGGTTGCGCTCAATGCGACGATGACGCCGCTCAATGCACAGGACATGGAGGAAATTGCAGCCTTCGGCGCCGAACGCGGCCTTCGCGTCAAGCCGACCTATTATCTTTTCCCACCGGATCGGAGACAGCCGGGGAGCGCCTGCGGCTGTAAGCGGTTCTCTCCGGAGCTTGCGGGCAGGCTGACGGCTCAGGCGCAGTGGCTTACGGAGGAGCATACGCGGCTGCGTGCTTTTGCAATGGCGCAGCCGGAGGCGGAGAACTTTGAAGCGCTGGATGATTGCGTGCGCAGCGAGGCGGTTCCCTTGGGCTGCCTTGCGGGCTGCTCACAGTATTGGATTTCCTGGGATGGGAAGATGATGCCTTGCGGAATGATGGACGATCCGTATGCGCTGCCGTTCACGGACGGATTTGCGGCCGCATGGCAGGAAATCGTGCAAAAAACCGCGGGCCTTCGCTTGCCGGCGCAATGCGGCGAATGCGGCCTGCGCGCTGCCTGCCCGGCCTGCGCGGCAATCAATCGCTGTGAAACCGGAAAGACGACAGCACGGCCGGAGTACCTTTGCCGCTTGACGGAGTCCTATGTGCAGGCACTGAAAGCACGCTTTCGGGAGGAAGCGCAGGAGAATTCGCAATAGGGAAGCCGCAGTGCGGAAGCGGATTGCGCCGCAGCCGCTTGGGACGATCCAATCGTTGCGGGAGGGAGATGAATCGCATTTCTGATCCATTTTCTCACTGGAAAATGCAGTCCGCTGATTCAGAACGCTCGGATGGCAAGCGGCGTTTGTCTGCTACAGTAGATAAGCACGCTGGCGATTGAATTCCAAAGAAAGTAAAAAACTAAAAATCATGCAGCGGCAATGAATCGCAATTGCTGCTGCATGATTTTTGCTTTTGTCCGGTTACTGTGCCAGCGTGAAGAGGGCATAAAAGTAACCCTTCTTCTGCATAAGCGAGTCAAAGCTGCCTGCTTCGTCGATCTGTCCGTCCTTTAGCACGAAAATACTGTCGTAGCGACGGAGCAGGGATTCCTCCAGTGTGTGCGTCACAACGATACGGGTCATTCCATGCAGGTCAAGGATGTCGCTTGTGACGCTGTGAGCCGTTTGCGCGTCCAGCGCGGCCGTGATCTCGTCTGCCAACAGAATGGAGGATTTTTTCAGCAGACTTCTGGCAATCGAAATGCGCTGCTTTTCCCCGCCGGACAGTCCGGCACCGTTCTCGCCGCAGAGATTGTTTTCCCCACGTGCCGCGATCAGCTCCGTCAAATGGGCATGTTGAATCGCGTTGTCAAGCTCCTGCTGCGGAAAGCTGCGAAACATCGTAATGTTATCTTTGATGGAGGCGTTGAACACAAATACGTTTTGCTGAATCGCTGAGGTTACACCATACAGGGATTCCGGCGCAATGCGGCGAAGCTCCGTTCTGTCCAAGAGGATTTCACCGGCATAATTTGCGCTGCCGGCCATCAGCAGATGGAGTATCGTAGACTTTCCGCTGCCGCTGCCGCCCACGATGGCGTAGGCCTTACCAGCCTCAAAGACGGCGGAAACGTTGTGAAGCACTTCCTTTTCTCCGTCGTAACCAAAGGATACATTGCGGAGACGAATTCCCAGTTCCAAGCGGGAAAGCGTTGCCCCGCCGACGGCGGTCGGATTCTTTTCCAATGCTGACGCGAGCTTCTCAATCAGCCCAAGCGCCGCTTTCCGGCTTGCCAGCAGCCCCGGCAGCTCTGCGACCGGCTGAATCAAGAAGTTCATCAGGTTTACGAAAACGATCACAACGCCTGGCGTCAGCCCGGAGCCGGACAATGCCAGGTATGCGCCGATCAGGAAGACGCCGAGCTGTGCAAGAATACCCGCAACGGCGCCAATCATGCCAACCAATGTTTTCACACGTCGCTTCCCGAACTTCTCACGCTCCAGCATCCGGTTGCTTTCTGCAAACAGCTTGAGAATTTCTTTCTCTGCTTTAAAACTTTTGACTACGGAAAAGCCGCTGAGGCAATCGTGCAGTGCGGCGGTAAAATCGCGATTTCGGTCAGAAACACGCTTTTCTGCGTTCTGCAGCTTGCTTCCGGTCAGAAGGGACGCGGCGAGCGGCAGAATGGTGACGGCGACGGCCGCTGCCGTAAGAAGCGGCGAATACCAAAGCATCATGGCAAGTGCGCCGAAAAACATGACGATCATTTTAATGAGAGACAGCTGCTGTGATAAATAGTCTGTTTCTATGCTGCCCGCATCGTTGGTCAAGGCGGAAAGATAGGTCGCCGTGGCTTCATCCCGAAAGGAGGAAATACTTTTTTCGGTAAGCTTTTGAAAAGCAAATTCCTTGTATTGCCGCATTGCCCGCGCAAGATAACGCGGCTGCGAGGCGTAATCCAGAAGCAAGGTCCCCACGCACAACAGAATGAAGCCGCCGCTGCATGCGGCAAGCGTCCCAATCGGCAATGCATCGGGAGTGCCGGAGGCCGTATCGATAAGCTGCTGCATGATCCAGGAAAGAATCAGATTGAGAGAACCGAAGAGCAGCGCACTGAAAACAGCAACGCAGAAGACAAGACGGTTTTGACGATAAAACTGCGCCGTGAGCTGCTTCTTTAGGGATTTATTCTTCATGTTCATTTACTTCGCTCCACAGGCCGGAGAGTCGGTCACAGGCAATCGAATGCAGCGTGTTTTCAATACTCTGCATCGCAGTTGCGCCGAGATCATCATAGACGCTTGCACGCTTGTCAAGTACGACAAACCGAATAGAACCTGAATCATATTCCGGCGCTGCGTCAAAATGAGCAGCAAGCGCCCGGGCGCAAATAAGGGTGCTGCGGGCAGCGTCGCTCTCGCCGGATTCTATCTGTGCGTAAGCAAGGCATACCTGAAATACGCAGCTTACCTTATCGAGGAAGCTTGGCCCGCTTCCGTCCCTTAAACCGGAGAGAGTGTCCAAACCCCAGCGCAGGATCGCCTGCGCGGATGCAAAGTCCCTTTTCAGGTAGTATACGTTGACGTAGCCAATTACAACATGAATGAATGATGCAACATGATCCAGCAGTGCCTCCGACAAATAGGGAAGTGCTTCGTCAGGACGTTCGCAAGAGGAGGCAAGCGTCAAACCGATCAGATCGTTGTAAATGCCTGCGGCATTGTGCGTCTGCCAGAGCACGATCGCACGTTCATCTTCCTCCATGGAATGGTAGACCTCAGCCATGCTTCCATAGATGGTAAGCTCACTGATTTTTGGGTCGGTGTTCTGCGCAAGCAGAAGCCGCGCTTGTTCCAAAAGCTCCAGAGCACGATGCAGCAGTGCTTTATTCGGAAGCTCCAAGCCGAGTAAGCGGAACAGGGTAGCGCTGCTGTAAACAACATCAAATGCGTTTGGGTATTTCTTCAGCGCCTTTTCCGCCTCCGGAATCCCCGCAGGATCCTTATCATGATAAAACTGCTTCAACCGGTCAACCGTAGCCTGCAGGCGATTGTCCTTCATCTCGTAGCCGAGCAGCACATCTACCGATGTGTCAAAAAAGTCCGCCATGGCCACGATGAGTGTCAACTCCGGCTGGGACAGCTTCGCCTCCCATTTATAAACCGCGCCGACCGTTACGCCGAGTACCTCGGCAAGCTGCTCCTGCGTCAGCAGGTGCTGCTTTCGAAAGGCACGTATGTTTTCTGCAAGTTTCATTTTCATATTTCTGTCTCCTTTTCGCCATTGTATCTCTATTATAGCAGGGGGCTATGTGGAAAGGAACACACCATTCGTACAATTTGTATATTTCTTTTTATACCAACAGGAATAGTTTCGCTTCGTGAAAACCGTAAATGTTCGTTTCTCGCCGAATGTCCTTTCTTGCGGTGTGGAAATACGGCCGCAGTTTTTGTTTCAATGCGTATTCCATCGAACGGATTTTTTATGCAAACGCCTTACTGCTGCCAACTCGGTTTGGCGCCTTAACGCGGTGCGCGGTTTCGTTATTTCGCCATTTTCCGCACTGCGGTAAAAAGCGCAGCCTTCGACTGGTTTCCCGCTTGACAGGCGTGGTATAATCAATGCAGAGTGAGGTGAACGACGTGGAAAAGTCCGGCGTTAAAATTGTCGCGAAAAACCGCGAAGCGCAGCATGAGTACTTTATAGAGGAGCGTTTTGAGGCCGGAATCGAGCTTTCCGGAACGGAGGTCAAGTCCGTTCGTGCTGGTACCTTGAGCTTAAAGGATGCCTGGTGCGCCGTTAAGGACGGCGAGCTTTGGCTGCGCCAGATGCATATCTCACCGTATGAAAAGGGAAATATATTTAATAAGGATCCGCTGCGGCCGCGGCGGCTTCTGATGCACAAGCGGGAGATCATGCGGCTGTTCGGCAAGGTGCGGCAGGACGGATACTCCATTATTCCACTGAGCGTTTATTTGAAGAATTCCCTTGTCAAGGTGGAAGTCGCACTTTGCAAGGGAAAGAAGCTTTACGACAAGCGGCAGGATGCCGCAATCAAGGATGCGCGGCGGCAAATCGACCGTGCCATGAAGGAAAGGAAGTATTGATATGGCGATCCCGATTGTAACCATCGAGATGGAGGACGGCGGTGTGATTACCGCGGAGCTTTATCCGGAAATTGCCCCGCAGAGCGTGTATAATTTTATCGATCTCATTTCGCACAATTATTATGATGGACTGATTTTCCACCGTGTTATCCCCGGATTCATGATCCAGGGCGGTTGCCCGGAAGGAACCGGAATGGGCGGCCCCGGCTACTGTATTAAGGGGGAGTTCCTGTTTAACGGCGTGAAGAATGAGCTGAAGCACAAGCGCGGTGTCCTCTCGATGGCACGCTCGCAGTCTCCCAACTCGGCAGGCAGCCAGTTCTTCATCATGCATCAGGACGCCAAACATCTGGATGGCCAGTATGCCGCATTTGGCAAGGTGACCTCCGGCATGGAGGTCGTCGATCGCATTGCCGCCGTTAAGACCGACCGGAACGACCGTCCCATGACGGAGCAGAAGATCAAGCGGATGACTGTGGATACCTTCGGCGAAAGCTATCCGGAGCCGAATAAGCTCGGCGATCCTTACGGCAGATTCTGACCATTGCACGGGCGGAGCTTCCGCCCGTAGATATGGGGGCGTACCGGTTTCGACGGGGGTAGTGAGGCCGGAATAGCGGGTCGTGGCGCCTGACCACGATAAAACGGGTAACTTTTAAATTAACTGACAATAATCAGTACGCTTTCGCTGCTTAATTAGCGGCCATCCGGGCAGGAAGGACCACGAGCCTGCTGCGGGTGTGATTTTAGTGGTGACCGTGCGTATGCAAAGCTTTGCGCATACCATGCATTATGAAGCTACCGAAATGCAGAGCGTGTTTGTCCGCGCTGCATGGAGGGAAATTTAAAAGATAAACTGCACCCGGAGAGGTTCCCTCCAAGTTGCCTTCGGACAGGGGTTCGACTCCCCTCGCCTCCACCATAACTGGATACCAGTTTTGATACAGTGAGTATCACGATTGGTGTCCAGTTTATTTCATACAAGGAGGTAATCGCATGATTGCAAACAAATTGAAGCCCGGCGATGAAATCAGAGTCATTGCACCATCAAGAAATTTAACGGAAGTATGTCATGTTGCACATCATCATGCGGTGGACTTCTGGCATAAAGAAGGATTTAATCTCACTTTTTCTAAGAACAGCTGTGAGATAGGTAAATTTCATTCCTCCAGTATTGCATCCCGTGTGGAGGATATCCACGAAGCATTTTGTGCCCCCAATGTAAAGATGATCATAACTTGTCTTGGAGGGTTTAATACCAATCAGCTTCTGCGTCACCTTGATTATGACCTGATTGCAAAAAATCCAAAAATTCTGTGTGGTTATTCCGATATTACTGCATTGCACAACGCAATTTATGCTAAGACAGGCCTTGTCACATACCACGGGCCGCATTTCAGCACTTTTGGATTTGACAGAGAAACTGAGTACACAAGAAAAGCATTTGAGAATTGCGTTATCAAGGATGAACCTGTTACCGTTGTACCCTCTGAAGCTGCTGTGAAGTATCATACCATTCAAGAGGGTGTTTGCGAGGGAACAATTATCGGCGGCAATCTCTGCACGCTGAATCTACTGCAAGGTACACCATATATGCCCGACATCAGTGATAAGGTATTATTCCTGGAAGATGACAACATTATGGGTGAGTACTTCTGTTACGAGTTTGACCGTAATTTGGAATCGCTCTTGCAGGTAGAGGGAGCAGATACGATCAAGGGTATTATTTTTGGACGCTTTGATGATAGCTGTGGTTTAACCGTAGAGACAATCACAGACATTATTCGGGACAAGGTTCCATCCCATATTCCTGTGATATTTGGCGCAGATTTTGGCCATGTTTTTCCGATGATTACTTTTCCTATCGGAGGAAGCGCGCGTATTCGAGCAAATCAGGATAAAGTTGAAATAGTCATTGTTGCTCACTGAGCACAAGGGGACAGTATAGTGTGCACCATTTAACGATTCCGCCACCTTTTAACGAAAAGTTGGAGAGGTGTGTATTTGCATTAAAATAAGTCTCTATTTTCATCGGAGTATTACACGAACACCCACTTCTATGTCGGCGGTTTCGCTGCTGCCGTGTGGCTCGTGTAATACCGAGACAAGAGAAAAGCGATCCAGTAAAAACTGGGTCGCTTTTCTTTGTGCATTTGCAGGTTTGTCCGCGAGGCGCAGCGGCTACTGTGAATTCGAAAATACCACGATAGCGGCCTGCGCGGCGGACGCTTCCACTGATATCCGGATTGAGCTCCATTGCGCCGTTAAGCTGGCTCAGAACCCGCAAAAGACGCCGCAATGTAGCTTGGAGTGATGGCAGCGGCACCCAACACGGCAAGGCATCTCCTGCCTTACCCTTGAGGTCTGTACACATTGAGTGACTGCTTTGCGGGTATTTCTTGCAATGCAAGGGGAAATTATGCGCATTCTTGTTCATACCATGCGGGAAAATTTATTTCATTTTAAAAAATTTGGGCAAATCTATTGATTTTTCTAGAATGTCATTGCTATAATAGGATAGTAAATCTGTGCAAATTCTTGTAAAACTGTGGCATAATGAATCCCGGGGACAAAACCGGGGTCGAGATACCAACAGGCTGGCAAAGAAGTCGAAAAATACGAAAGGCTGCCGGATCTGAACGAGCCGGAGCAAAAAGGAAAGAAAGTACTTTTTCCCGTGTGACGTAATAAGCATTGCGGTAGAAGAAGCGCGGATGCTTAAATATAGAACAAAGAATTGCAATCGGCCGCCTAAGATGGCGGTAGAGAAAGGAGCCGTGCTTTCCATGACAGATAAAGAACTGCGGCGGTTAAGTCGTTCGGAGCTTATTGATATTATTTATGAATTGCAGAAGCAGAATCAGCAAAAGGACGCTGCCTGCGAGGAATTGCAGAAGGAGTTGGATCAGAAGGTGCTGATGCTTTCCAATGCCGGCTCCATCGCAGAAGCCGCGCTGCAGATCAACGATGTGTTTCAGGCGGCACAGGCGGCGGCAGATCAATATGTGCTTTCTGTGGAAGCGATGAGCAGGGAAGCGGAGAAGTCCATATCCAAGGCGAAGCTGGAGCATGACCGCATCCTTGAGGCCGCACAGGAAAAAGCAAGAAGAATCGAAGAGTCCGCGCGCAATGGAGCCGCGATAGTCTGGAATGATTTCCAGGCGCAGGTGAGCAAGACGATTCAGGAGCATAAAGAGCTTTCGCTTTCCACGGGAGAGGATACGCAAAAATGAAGCGGAAGCAAACGTTGATCGAGCTGCCTTCCGTAGAGCAGGTTCAAAAAGAAAAGCAGCGCCTGCGCTATAAGAAGCACTATCGGCGCACCCTGCGGAGCACGGTTGCCATTTTGGTCGTGGTCGCTGCGATCGCCATTTTAGTGGCAACGCTGTGGATGCCGGTGCTTCAAATTTACGGGACGTCCATGGCGCCGACCCTGTCGGACGGTGATATTCTTTTTACCGTTAAAACTTCTGATTTTTCGCATGGCGATGTGATTGCATTCTATTACAACAACAAGATCCTTGTGAAAAGGGTCATTGCCGTGGCAGGGGACTGGGTCGATATTGAGGAGGACGGCACCGTATATGTGAACAACCAGCCGTTGGAGGAGCCGTATCTGAGTGAAAAATCCTATGGCGATACGAATATTGAGTTGCCGTATCAGGTTCCGGACGGAAGACTTTTTGTGATGGGAGATCACAGAGCGACCTCGGTTGATTCAAGAAATACGGCTGTGGGCTGTGTATCAAGGGAACAAATCGTGGGTAGGATCCTGTTCCGCGTTTGGCCGTTCAGCGGGTTCGGCTCGGTGCGTTAATTTCAGCAGGAGGAAGTAGTATGCAAAACAGTTTACCAAGAAAGGTTCAAGGGTACATAAAAGAGCATCTGCGCAAAAAGCACTGGAAGCAGATCGTGACGATACTGGCTTGTGTTGTCGTGTTCTGCACGACCTATGCACTGATCCTTCCGGCGCTTACCGTTACGGACGATACGTTTTGCGGAAAAAGCGCGCATACGCATTCGGACGAATGCTATGAAAAGACGCTGATTTGCGGGAAGCAGGAAGCCGAAACTGTGGAAGGTGCGTCTGCACATACGCACACGGATGCATGCTATACGACGCAGAGGGTTACGAGCTGCGGCTTGGAGGAGACTGCCGGCCACGCGCACGGCGAGTCCTGCTATGACGCGGACGGAAATCTGATCTGCGGACTGGAGGAATCCCAGGGGCATACGCACACAGAGGCTTGCTATACGGAAGAATCCGTCCTGACCTGCGGGCTGGAGGAGAGCACATCCGCAGAGGAAGCGCTTCATGCCCATACGGACGCCTGCTACGAGAAAACGCTGACCTGCCGGAAGGAAGAGCACGAGCACACGCTTGCCTGCTACTCCGATCCGAGCACAGAGCCGGAAGAGGATCCGGACAGCGCCTCGGCGGGGGAGAATTCTGACGGCGCATCCCGGCCGATGAAGCAGGACAGTGCAACGGAGAGTATCGCACTCGGCGAGAGCAAAACGGTATCCGTGGAGGCCGGGCAGATCGTGAAGCTGCAGTTCACGCCGGATTATTCCCATCAGTATGTCTTTGAAGCCAGCTCAAGCGGGGATAGCTACGGCTATCTGTATGACGCAGACGGCAAGCTACTGACCGAAAATGACGACGGCGGCGGCAACGGCAAATTTAAGCTTAGCTATGATTTAAACGGCGGCGAAACCTATTATTGGGGAGTCAAATGGTATTCCTCCAGCAACAGCGGGGAGATTACGGTCAATTTGAAGCATGGTGGTCATGCCTATGTGTGCAACGGGCAGGGAGAATTTGTCTGCAGCTGCGGAGAAAGTTTGCCGCTGTCCGGGAAATGCGGAAGTGACCTTTATTACTCGTTCGATCTGGAAACGGGGGCGCTTTCCATTACCGGAGCTGGCGAGATGTACGATGAGGCGGCTTGGTCTGACCTTAAGGAACAGATCGAGAGTGTGACCGTAGCGGAAGGGGCAACTTCTATTGGAAAAGATGCGTTCGCGAATTGCTCCAATCTGAAAACGGTCGTTTTGCCAGATACACTGACGAGTATAGGCGATAATGCTTTTTACGGCTGCAAGCAGCTGGCGGAAATCGTCCTGCCAAAGAGTCTGGTCAGAATTAGAAGTGATGCATTTTACAATTGCACTTCGCTCTCTGAAATTGATCTGTCGCAAACCACAATAACTGCAATCGCGCATGGTACTTTCTTGAATTGCTCCGGCCTGAAAACGGTCGTTTTGCCAGATACACTGACGAGTATAGGCGGTGATGCTTTTTACGGCTGCAAGCAGCTGGCGGAAATCGTCCTGCCAAAGAGTCTGGTCAGCATTGGAAGTCAGGCATTCTATGAGTGTGCTTCGCTCTCTGAAATTGATCTGTCGCAAACCGCAATGACTGTAATAGACTGGAGTACCTTCCGGCTTTGCACCAGCCTGAAAACGGTCGTTTTGCCAGATACACTGACGAGTATAGGTGATTCTGCTTTTTCTAGCTGCGTGCAGCTGCCGAATATCGTCCTGCCAAAGAGTCTGGTCAGCATTGGAAGTCGGGCATTTTACAATTGCACTTCGCTCTCTGAAATTGATCTGTCGCAAACCGTAATAACTTCCATCGGATATAGTGCCTTTTATATGTGCTCCAGTCTGAAGAGCGTCACCTTGCCCAATTCTTTGACAAAAATTGGAAATGAAGCTTTCTTCCAGTGCCGTAAGCTGACAAGAATCGCGCTGCCCGTGGCGGTCGAGTCGGTGGGAAGAGATGTATTTCGCAATAGCATCTACCTTGCCGAGCTGCGCCTGGAGGCGAAAAATGTGCAGTTCGCGGCGCAAGGCAAGATAGGCAACATGACCGCGTTCCATGTCACCGTGGCCGGGACGGTAGACAATCTGACTGCGGACGCAATCAAGAAAATGGCCGAAATGGGCTGCAGCACGATCTCCTTTGAGGGACCCAATTATCTGACTGCCGGAGACTGGCAGGCGGATTTCCTGCCCGAGCGACTAAAGGGGCTTCCTCAGGCTACGTATTTTGCAGACGCGCAGGGCGTGCTTTATCGGATCGACAGCGAGACGAACACGGCTTCTGTGTTTTACTGCCCGCCGGGCATCCGCACCTATACGGTTCTGAAGGAATTGCCGGCCATGGAGTGGGTGGAGGCACCCATTCCGGTCATCGGTGTGGACAGTGGCGCATTTTGCGGGGCATCGGGGCTGACGGCCTTGACCTTTGAAGCCCCCGAGGCGATTACGACTTTGTCCGATTTGGCGTTTTGTCGAGCCATCAACCTGGAGTCAATTAACGGTCAGGTTGATGCGGCGGCGGTGCTTGCCACGTTCCCGGCCGAAGATTTGAGCGCAGGCGTCATGCTGTTCTGGCAGACGAAGATCACAGGCAGCAGCGAGCAGCTTTCCAGGGATGCGTTGGTCGTCGAGAAAGCAAATCTGACGCTGACGGTTGCGACCCGGGAGGGCAAGTATCTGACCCCAGGGCAATCGGAGGACGGCACCTATCTCTATTATACCGGCGAGAGCGCAACGACAACGGTGACGGTCTCCAATCCGGACAGCTCTGCAGCGGCAGATGGAACGGTCGTGCGCGTTTGTTTTTGCTTCGATGCAAGGAGTGGAAGGCTCAACTATTCCGTGGGTACGCACACCGTCGTTTCCGAGTCGGGAAACCGCTATACCATGCAGATCGTGCAGGCCGGCGTTGCAGGCAGCTATTATATGGAGCTGGAGCGGCCCAAGCAGGGCGATACCATCTCTATCGAATTGGGAAGCGCCTATCCCTCCCCGACCAGCAGCGGCGGCGGCGCGGTGATTTGGTGCGGGATCCTGACGGAGGCGGAGAAGACTGCTGTTGGTGACGGACTGCTTCCTGTTACGGCCTGTCAAAGGATAATCTGGACAACAAAGGCAGATACCTTCCCGGTCACCAAGAGAGAAGCGCGCACCGGCGATGCCATACTCAAGGGCGACGGAACGGGCGGCGCATATATCTCCCAACTCAGCTATGTGATCCACATGTCTCGTGCGGGCACGACGTTGGAGGGCGTGGGCAAGGACTATATGCGCTATGTGGATTTTGAGGACGTGCTGACCCTGCCGGAGGGCATGACCTTAGCGCCGGGTGTCCTGCAGTCTATTAAGGATGGGGCAATCGAAACAAGCGAAGGTACCTATGAACTCTATCTAGATGCTGGAAATAAGCAGATTCTCTACATAAGCCCCAATGTTAGTTCCAATCTTGGTTACCTTGAACGGGTAACGGTATCGTTGGATGAAAACGATAATCTGGTGATTCGTTGGCGCTTCTGCAATCCGAATATAGCGACCGAGATCGGAGACGTTTCTTTCGAATGTTACTTTTATGACAATACACTGCTTGTCCCGGAGCCGCAGGCGGATAAGACCTATACAGTTCACAACAAGGTTACGGCGCGGCAGCATTTTATGTATTCCGGCGATCAGGTTCAGAGTGCGGAGTGCACCGTTACGGTCAAAGCGGCAAGCAGCAGCCTGACAATAAAGAAAGATTATGCTGGCTCATACAATAATACATTCGGAAGTCCTCGCAAGTACACAATTACTCCGGAAAACCCGGGCGCACTGCCCTATGAGCGTCTTGCCTATCTGACAGACGATCTTCCTTCTGAGCAGTATATGACCCCAGCGGATCTGGCGGCGATATTTGCACTCGATCCGGAGCATGAGCTTACGGTCACGATCGCTTATGCGACGCTCTGCGAAGCGGTGGACGGGAAGCAGGTTTTCGGGATCGACGGTACAGAAGCTGTTACGGAGCTGCAGAACAGCGGCAGCAATACGGAATATCGCGGCATGTCCAATACGGATCCCGACACGGCCGGGTATGAGAGCTCGACAATTACGATCGCGTGGGGGACGGACAACCGTCTGCAGATTACCGAGGGAGAACGCAGCTTCTCCTGCGCGGCGGAGGAAGCGGCGATCCGCTCTGTTCTAAACAGCTTGGGGCTTGTTGTGACCAGGAGAACGCAATACTGCCTGAAGTGGGACTTTCACAACGCAGACGGCACGGTACGTCCCTTGCTGGGTGGCGCTAAAATTATAAAAACGATCTACTGCACCAACAAGGATACCTTTATGCTTCTGGATAATGATACGCGCAACGAACATCCAATGGGAGAATATACTGTCAGAAACACAGCTTACGGAAAGGACTCAAATAACGAAAAGCTTGCCACATCATCTACTGTTCGCGCACATATGAGCCGCGAATTCTATCTTGGAAAGGACTGGACGCTGGACGGTCAGGCGATCGGCGGCCAAACGACGATCCGGCAGGGAGACATTCTGGATTACACGCTGCGCGTGAGCCACAAGGCAATCAGCCGATATGACGCGCTGCCTCTGGTCGATCATATGAGCGGCGCGCAGGTGCTGCTGGTTCCTGCCGCGAAGAACAGCGGCGCGGAATGGGCGCAGAATCTGCAGACCCTGACCGACGACGGGACAGAGTATTATGCGCTGCGCGATCCGGGTACCTATCACCGTGTTTGGACAAGCGACACGCAGCTGGCGGATACGGTCGAGGTCACGCAGTCTGCATCCGGATCGGACACTCTGATCAAGTGGTATTTTGTGGACTACGGCGGCGATCGCACGGACACCGTCTCCTATCGTTCCTATGTCTGCCCCAGCGAGTTCACGCCCGATGCGTTGACGTATTCTTTGAACAACGAGTCCTGGCTGAACGATCATCAGTCGCACCGGCTGTATGCGCCGCTGGAATGGGCGGGCACGCTATTTGACGTTGACAAGGTCATCGTTGGCGAGGTTGGCGATACCGGCGCGGGATGGCGTTATTCCATCGTCACTGAGGGCGAAACGGTGGTTTATCGTCTAGTGTTGCGCAGCCCCACGGATGTGGATGGAAACCCATATCCTATGACGCTTACCGGCCGGGACATGTACGATGCGCTGCCCTCCAGCAACCGTACCTACCGTTGGAGCAAAGAGAATGTCCGAATCACATATTTGGATGATTACACCGTGACCAATAAAGACAGCTGGAGCGTGGCGGAGCCGAGCGCCGGAGACCAGCAGTATATTCGATGGGCGGACGATTTCTCCATTTCGTTCACCGGCACGGCGTATATCTATGTAGAGCTGGATTTCCCGTCCGGGATTCCCTGGCAGGAGTACACCGCCAGATACGCATCGACTACATTGGTCAATAGCTTCCAGGCGCTCAGCACCCAGCGCTCCGTGACCCATACGGTTTCCGTCACTGCGCAGGTTCGCCTACAGAAGGGCGTTTACGATACTGGGTACTTATACATTGCCAGCTCCGACTTCTTGTACTGCCCTGTCATGAGCATTGCGGACGAACGTTTATACTACCAGAATAATGACGTGATGACTCGGGCGGTTCGATATTATGTGACGCTTTATAACGCGGGACCAACGAACCTCTATCTGACGGATATGCAGGATCTGCTTCCGCGGGGCTTTACCTATGCGTACAGCGACTCATTCGAGATGTACAACACCACCGCCGACAACAAGGTTCAGGTGCTGGACAAAACGGACGTCTCTGGATACAATAAGATGTCTGCAAGGGTGACGGCAACAACGAGCACGGATGAAACCGGCAGACAGCGCGTTTCGTTCCACTTCTCAAAGGGCAATCGAATTTCCTATGATGAAACCAGACAAATGTGCTATCTGAAGCCGGGGCAGTATATTGACTTCGTCTATTTCTGCAGAACAAATGAAGAACCGGACACGGACGACGCGGCGCGGAACGTCATCACGATGCCCTATTACGATCTGAACAACGGTGGGGTCGTTGTGGATGCGGACTGCCGCATTATTTCCGCAAAGAGCGACCGGTTCACGCCGAATGACGGCGGCTGTGATGTATTGGACAACGGGCAGGTGGAGAACCTTGGCTTCACCGGCGGAACGAACGATACGCAGTGGCTTACGTCTGCTGTGACCGTGGTTCGCGGGGATATCAAGCCCGGCATTACAAAGGAGCTGACCAGCAAGACAAGCGGAACCGGCGAGACGACGCGGAATCCCGTTTCCGCCGCGCCCTCCGATATCCTGAACTGGACGATAAAAACGGAGAACGACGGAACCGAGTCCCTGTCCGATTACGTACTGACGGATCGCATGCAGGCACCTTATATGTTTACCGGTAACGTTTCTTACGCGATTTATGATAGCCCAGGCAGCGACAATCTGATCGCAGAGCCTAAATCGGCTTACCTGTTCAGCATCGAAAAGGGGGACGAGGATGGAACCCTTTCGATCACAACGAACATAGGAACGCAAAAGACCATTACGGTCGGCAGCGATCCGGTCACGCTGTACTGCGGCTGGAATCACAACATATCTCCCAATAACAATTCATGTTCGTTCAAAGGTGTGGAGGTTCAGCTCTCGATTACGCGGGATGCGGAGGACAACGCCGTCCTGTCGCTGCACTTCCCGGACAGCACCATGGCGGTTCCGGAGGGCGGAAACAGCATACTAACACTCTCCACCTATAATGCCGACAACCTTCTTGTGAACAAGCAGTTTATCAATGCCTGCTTTGTCACGCCGCTGGCGCAGGTCTGGGACGGCGCCACAAACAAGGGAAATTCCACCATGCTGGATACGCCCTTCCGGGATGGGGAGCTGCCGACTGTGCGCAACAGTGCGCCGGTCACCACCTCGTATGGCTATGTGACCAGCTCTTCCAAGCGTGTTGCCGAGGCGGATCGCCCGGACAATACCGCGGCCTGCACAGATGAGACGAATTTCATTGTGCTGGAGGACGGAACGAAGCTGTTTACCTACACGCTGGCGGTTGACAACAGCACACCCAAGGCCATGGATAAGTTTGTGCTGATCGACAGCCTGCCGGAGGTAGGCGATCATACGGTGTTCCTCACAAGTGATCCCCGCTTCAGTGAATTTAAGGTAAGCCTGGCCGATGCGCCGAATCTTTCCGTTGCCGTGACGGACAAGGACGGAAACGTTTCGACGCTGAATGCCGACAGCTACACCATCGAGTATTCCGAGAAAACAGAGTTCACCGCGGAGGATTGGAATGGCACCGGCACGTGGAGCAGCAGCGCAGAAAATGCACGCTCCATTCGTTTGAAGATTTTTGATTCCACGGGTACGCTGATCCCGGCGGAAAGCACGGTATCTCTCACCTTTACCTGCAAGATCGACGATCCCGATGTGCAGCCCGGTCAGATCGCATGGAACAGCTTCGGCTATCATTATCGTCTGGTCGACGAGGTGAACGAACTGGAGGCGGCGCCGCTGAAGGTTGGCGTGAAGCTGCCGAGCGTTCCGGAATTGCGCAAGCTTACGGTCGATCCCAACGGTCAGCCCCGTTCTGTGGAGCAGGATGAGACCTTCCGCTTCCTGGTTTATCCCAGCGCTGCCTTGAGCGGCGAATATGCTTCCGAGGAAGAACTGACTGCCGCTCTGGGCGAAACACCTTACGAGGAGTTCGCCGTAACCGTCAAAGCGGGCGAAAGCCTGTCTGAGTCGGTACGTCTGCAAACGGATAAGTGGAAGTGGACGGAAGGACAGGAGTACACTGTTGTGGAGATGTCGGATCATGAAGCCTTTGAATTCAGGCGGTTCCTCAGCTCAAAAGCAGCTTCCTATACCTTGACCTACACACCGGCGCAGACGCAGGTCATTACCTGCGAAAACACCAGCCTGCGCTGGAACATTGCGCTGACAAAGGAAAATACTTCGCATGAACCGTTGGGCGGTGCAGTATTTGCCCTGTACAGCCCGGATGCATCGGATCAGCTTCCCGCTGTGCCGGATGGCTATGAAAGCCTTTCGATTGCGTTAAGCTTGGAGTACAATGACAGGACATGGTATCTTGCCTCCGTCCAGACAAGCGCTGAGGACGGGAAGCTCCACTGGGACGATTTGCTGCGAGAGCAGTATTATCTGCTGGAAGTGAAAGCCCCGGACGGTTATAATACCAATTCTCCTGCGGGACAGATCCTGAAGCGGGAGAATGCGGAGCAGGGACATTATTCCCTGACGGTTGTCAACCGCTTGGGCTATTCCATGCCGGAATCCGGCGGGCCCGGCACACATTTGTATACTGTGGGAGGGACGCTGCTTCTTCTCAGCGCAGGCGCTCTCCTGTTGTATTACCATCTCAGGCACAGAAGGGGGGACAAAATATTTGACTGATGCCCAGCATCATAATTTAATCTCCACGCAAAAAATCTCAATAATAGAAAGGAAACGAAAAACATGAGGCATCTCAAAAAAGCGTCAGTTCTTCTGCTGGCGCTGGTTATGGTACTTTGCCTGACCGCCAACGTCTTTGCAGCAAACGTAACGAACGAAACAGAACACAGCTATAACGCCTATCAGATTTTCTCCGGTACGCAGGCGGATAACTCCGTTCCTCTTGGTGATGTGGAATGGGGCTCCGGCATTCACGGCGAAACCTTTTTGGCAGAGCTGAAAACCGATGCCCGCTTTACTGTGGACGAAGTCAACATTTTTGCATCCTGCACCACCGCTGCGGATGTGGCGGAAGTTCTTGGAAAGTATGTGGACAAGAGCGACGTAGCCAATGCGTTTGCCAATGTGGCGGCAAAGCATCTGACTGAGGTCTGCACCGCGATCGCGGCGGATGCGGCTTCCGTTGCGCTTGACGCCGGTTATTATCTGCTGGTCGACACCACCACGCCGGGCGTGGGCGACGCGATGAACTCCGCGCTGCTTCAGGTGACCAACAAGGGCGATATCACCATTGAGAAGAAGTACGACGTTCCCTCTGTGGACAAGAGCGTCAAGGACACGGACGGCAATTACGCCGAGGCGGCAGACTGGGAGATCGGCTCCGATGTGCCTTTCCAGCTGGTTGGCACCCTGCCCAGCAACTATGCAGACTACGAGACCTACAAATATGTGTTCCATGATACCCTGAGCAGCGGTCTGAAATACAATGCGGATGCGAAGGTTTATGTGCTGAACGGCGAAACCAGAACCGAACTGACCACTGGCTTCACCGTTGTCCCCGCAGACGACGGTACGCTGACGGTCCGCTTTGATGACCTGAAGAGCATTGCCGACATCAACGCCTCCAGCAAGATCGTTGTCGAATACACCGCCGAACTGCTTGACACTGCCGCGATCGGCAAGACCGGCAACAAGAACGAGGTATATCTGGAGTATTCCAACAACCCCAACCATACCGGCGAAGGCACCACCGGCAACACCCCCAAGGATGAAGTTCTCGTTTTCACCTATGAGCTGGATGTGACCAAGGTTGACGGTCAGGACAGCGAGAAGAAGCTGGCCAACGCAGAATTCGTGCTGCTGAACAGCGACAAGACCAAGGTCGCCAAGGTGGCTGGCGGCAAGTTCGTAGAGTGGGTCGATGTTCCCGCTGCCGGTGAAGACGGCACCGCTACATACCCCGCTGGAACTACGCTCATCTCCGGTGAGGACGGCAAGTTCGTAATTGCCGGTCTGGACGCGGGCACCTACTATCTGCGCGAGACGAAGGCACCGAGCGGCTATAATCTGCTGAAGAACGACATCGTTGTGACCATTACTGCGACTCTGGACAAGAGTGAAAATTCTCCGGCTCTGACCGAGCTGAAGCTTTCTGTAAAGGAAGACAAGGAAGCCGCAGAAGCTTCTGAGAGCGGCGGCAATATCGACACCGGCATCGTCTCCACCAGTGTGGAGAACAACTCCGGCGCACAGCTCCCCGAAACCGGCGGCATGGGCACCACGCTCTTCTATGTGCTGGGCGGCGCTCTGGTTTTGGTGGCAGCCATCCTGCTTGTTACCAAGAAGCGCATGAGCGGCGCGGAAAAGTAAGTCCTCTGTAAAGTCTTTGAAGTTTTGAACTGTTGTTCGCCGGGGGGGCTTTTGCCTCCTCGGCATACAACAGCAAGGAGATCCCTGCATGAAGAAAAAGACAAGTAAGCTGATCACTGTTTTATTGGTTCTCGTCCTCCTTGCAGGGGTGTCCTTGCTGCTGTATCCTACGGTCAGCAATTACTGGAATTTTATTCACCAATCCCGCGCCATTGCGGCCTATGTGAAGCAGGTCACACAGATTGATGCCGATACCTATAAGCAGCTCTGGGCAGATGCCCAAGCGTATAACCGCTCCCTGGTTGGAAAAGCCGGTCGGTATGATATGACGGACAAAGAACGGGCAAGGTACGAAAGTCTACTGAATGTTCTTGACAATGGCATTATCGGATACATCGAAATACCATCCATCCAATGCTCCCTGCCGATTTACCACGGCACGGACGAAGCCATTCTGCAAATTGCAGTCGGTCATATTGAAGGCTCCTCCTTGCCTGTAGGCGGCAGCGGAACCCATTGCGTTCTTTCCGGCCACCGAGGTCTGCCGTCGGCACGTCTTTTTACGGATCTGGACAAAATGGTGGTAGGCGATACCTTCCTGATACGGGTTCTGGATGAGACGCTGACGTATGAAGTCGATCAGATCCGAATTGTCCTCCCGGCGGAGGTCGATGATCTGGAAATTGAAGAAGGGAAGGATTACTGCACGCTGGTCACCTGCACACCCTACGGAATTAATTCGCACCGCCTGCTTGTTCGGGGGCATCGGATCGAAAATCAGGAGGAAGCACAGACCGTGCGCGTCACTGCCGATGCCATGCAGATCGATCCGCTGATCGTGACACCCATCGTAGCAATCCCGATTGTTCTTTTACTGCTGGTGCTTCTGCTCCTGCCGAAGCGCCCGAATCCGTCTCATGGAGGTAAAGAGGAGAATGAAAAAGATATTTAAGCAAGTCGCCCTGCTTTTGCTGATACTTCTGATGCTACCGGTTGCGGCCTATGCCGCCGGGAAAATTGACCTAGATCGCGATGCGGCGCTTTCCGTTTCCTATATAGACGAAGATACGCCTTTGGTCGGCGCAGAGTTTCGCATATATCTGGTTGCAACTGCGGACGAATTTGGCACGCTGACCACCGTGGATACATTTCAGCAATTCCATGTGGATATTCAGGGCGAGAACGATGCTGCATGGAAATCGCTTGCCGCTACACTGGAGGGCTATGTTCTTCGAGACGACATTGCGCCGACAGACAGCGGAAGAACCGATCAGGATGGCAATCTGCGCTTCCCGACGGGAGAAAAGAAACTGACGATGGGACTGTATTTAGTGCTCGGGCAGCGGCATACACAGGGCGGGTATCGATACGATGCCTCACCGTTCATGGTGATGCTGCCGTCACAGGACACGGCGGAAAATGAATGGCTCTATGAAGTGGCTGTAACCCCGAAGTGTGAATCCACTGTGATCCCCGATATCCCGACTACCGTTACTCGCAAAGTTCTGAAGGTGTGGGACGATGCAAATAACAAAAGTGCGCGTCCGAAGGAAATTACAGTGCAGCTGCTGCGCGACGGCGAGGTTTACGACACCGTGGTGCTGAACGCAGAAAACAACTGGCGCTATGTATGGAACGAGCTGGATGACAGCTATACCTGGACGGTGGCGGAACAAGCATGTGAGGGCTATACGGTTCGTGTCGAGCAGGATGGAATTACCTTTGTGATCACGAACACCGCTGTTCCGGGTGAGCCAAAGCCCACGGAGCCGTCAAAGCCGAATAAGCCCTCGCTGCCCAATACGGGACAGCTCTGGTGGCCGGTGCCAATGCTGCTGCTGGCCGGACTGGTCTTTGTAGGAATCGGACTGTTCCGCCGCAGGAAATCCGGAACCGATGCGTAAAGGGTCGATATGGATTGCGTTGGGCGTGCTGCTGATCGCAGCGTCCCTTTTCATAGCGATCCGGAATTTGCAGGAAGCGGATAGCGCAGGGATCGCTTCGCAAAATGTGCTGACGAAGATGAACAGCATCCGACCGAAACCGCAGGCGCTCGCTGCAGAGCCTGTGGAAGAAACGACAGCTTCCACAGAAGTTGAAATTCCGGACTACAGGCTGAATCCTAATATGGAAATGCCGACAGAAACGATTGACGGAAATGAGTATATCGGCATATTGGAGCTTCCTGCGCTGCAACTGATACTGCCTGTGATGAGCGAATGGAGCTACACCGGAATGAAGATTGCGCCTTGCCGGTATGTAGGCTCTGCCTATTTGAATAATATGGTTATCGCTGCGCACAACTATGCCAGCCATTTTGGACATTTAAGAGAGCTGGCACAGGGCGACGAGGTCGTGTTTACCGATGTGGACGGCAATGTGTTTCGTTATGAGGTTCTGGAGGTTGAAACGCTGCCTCCCTCTGCCGTTGAGGAAATGACCGGCGGGGATTGGGATCTGACGCTGTTCACCTGTACGATCAGTGGGCGGAAAAGGGTTACGGTTCGCTGCGCGCTGACGGGAAAGGAAGCATGGACTTCATAAACCAGACAGGTATGTACCCCAAGACTCAGACTGATAAGCTCCCCATCGTGTTGTTGCTCGAAAAAGTAAGAATTTCGAGACGACACGATGGGGAGCATTTGTATGCAAAAAGGATGCGGACAGAGAAGCGCATAAAAGCAGTTCCGTATGATATGGCTTCGAACAGGGGTAGTGTCAAGGTTTATGCGCAAATTTGATTCTGGTAACTGGCATAAATCTATTACAGGGGGGCTTCGGCGCCCCCTTGGTTACGTTTGGGCGGTCGGGGCGCAAAGGGTCAAGGGCGGTGGGTCTGTCCCAAATTTTGTGTAAACACTGCAGAGCAGTGCAAAATAGAGCCAAAATATTTCAAGGCGGGAGCGGCGCCAGCTGCTGCCGCCTTGTCTACAAAATAACAGCAGTTTGAGGGCATGTCAAGGG